>NZ_JAPUEW010000077.1:0-31078 GCF_027492335.1 Klebsiella sp.
GCCAGGTAAGAGAGGATGGAGATGTTCTGTGCTTTTGCTTCCGCCAGGTTTTCCGGAGAGAGGCTCAGCACGCAGCTGAACACGAAGAACATAACGGTCAGCACCATCATGATGTGGGCAAAGCCCAGGATACGGGAACACTTACTCTCAGCGTCCTGACCGTATTCTTCACGTTTTGCCACCGCAAAAGAGGAGATGATCGGCGAATGGTTGAAGGAGAAAACCATTACCGGGATAGCCAGCCACAGGGTCATCCACAGACCATTACCCGTTGCGGAAGCGCTGCTCAGCGACAGGGTATCCAGTACCGCACCATTCCATTGCGGGATCAAATAAAGCGCCAGCAGCATTAGCGCAAACACGAATGGAAATACCAGCACGCTCATGGCCTTAACAATCATTTTTTCGCCAAAGCGGACAATGCCCATCATGCCAATAATCAAAATCAGCGACAAAATAGCGCGCGGCGGAGACGCAAGGCCAAGCTGGTGAGTAATAAAGCTATCAACCGTGTTGGTAATTGCGACACTATAGACCAGCAGAATCGGATAAATAGCGAAGAAGTAGAGCAGCGTAATAAGCTTACCCGCACCAGTGCCGAAATGCTCTTCAACCACTTCGGTAATATCTTCACCCGGATTTTTGCCCGAGAGAACAAAACGGGTTAAACCACGGTGGGCAAAAAACGTCATAGGGAATGCGATAATTGCCATGATGATCAACGGAACTAAGCCCCCAACCCCGGCGTTAATCGGCAGGAAAAGTACCCCTGCGCCAATCGCAGTACCGTACAGACCCAGCATCCAGACGGTATCACTTTTTCTCCAGCCGCTGCTCTCGCGAGCAACGAGGGTATTTTGAACGGTTTCCATAGTATTGCCTCAGTAATATAGAGTAGTGTCAGATTTATTTGACTCTGATTCAGGTAATAAATATCCTGTGTTTATTTGGCTATTTTATTAAATACAACTAAGCTGATTCACTAACAGCGATCACATAACCTAATTTATAGAGAGGACTTTTAACGCATCAAAAATAGCACCAAATATTTAATATTTTTTAAAGTATCATTTTTAATACGTTATTATTTCACCAGTCGACCTCAGCCACCCATGTATTTATATATTTTAAGCCCAGAGATTATAAACAATGCTTGTCATACAATTAATAAAAAATCAAAAAACATTCTCGCTGATTTAAATATCTCAGATGACTGATGGCTACCAGACTGAGCAACCGTGGCAGGTTATCAGCCTTTGTTCCACACCAGGTGACACCGCAACGGCGTCCCGATGAGCCGTTATCACGCCAGGTTTCCGAGGAAATATCCGAATTTGAGCCTCTGCCAGTCCGGTAAACAGCATCAACATCGCCACGAGGGCAATGGACAGTAACCGTCGCCGCAGAAGCACCTTAAATAACTGAAGAATATAACAACATCCAACTATTTAAAGGCGCTACCGAAAAAACAATGTTGTGACTATCGCAAAAGAGAAATTATCTGCTTTATTTATAATTTAATATGCTAAATAATCTGTCAGGATTTATTACGCAGTAGAGGAATTGAAATGCGTTTCAGTACGATGCCCGACAGTGAAATTATTTCTGAATTGTGCCGCAGAATTAAAGAAACGCGTATACAGCTTGGGTTATCACAGATTGAGCTGGCCGAGCGCGCACAGGTCGGCGCGGCAACCATCAAACGCGTTGAATTAGGCGAGTCCGTTACTCTCAGTACGCTTATTGGTATTTTACGCGGTCTGGATCGTCTGCATCAGTTGGAGTCTATTTTATTCGATTCACACATTCGTACCTTTAACGCGCAAATCAATACCACGACACCTTCCCGTATCCGTATTCGGAAAAAAACACATCAGCCAAAAGAGAAATTTGCCGCGGCTGCACAGACCAACGAGGCAAATGCCACCATTAACGAATGGTACACCTCATCGGCCTCTCACAGCGTGGTGTGGTCTTTCCAGCCGTCTGACGCAGAGAAAAAAGGGTAGTCAGCTTTGGGGAGCGGTGCCGTTGCCAGCGCCAAATAGCTTTGATGTCCCTCCGGTATCATCCTTTCCAGAGAGGAAATAAAGGGCAACAGATTGCTTGAATCTGACCGAATAGTTTTTGTGTCCCATAAACAACAAACCCCTACTTGCTGGATATCCAACTTTCGGGGTTCACTTCAAGTATCAGCGGTTTTTCGTCGTCACTTCCAGATCAAATCGCCACAGGCGCTTTAATCCCCGGATGCGGGTCATAGCCTTCAATTTCGAAGTCCTCAAAACGGTAGTCGAAAATCGACGCCGGTTTGCGTTTGATGACCAGCTTCGGCAGCGCGCGTGGTTCTCGGCTCAGCTGCAGATGCGTCTGCTCCATATGGTTGCTGTACAGGTGAGTGTCGCCGCCGGTCCAGACAAAATCGCCTACTTCGAGGTCGCATTGCTGTGCGACCATATGCACCAGCAGCGCGTAGCTGGCGATATTGAACGGCAGGCCGAGGAACACGTCGCAAGAGCGCTGATACAGCTGGCAAGAGAGCTTGCCGTCCGCCACATAGAACTGGAAGAACGCGTGGCACGGGGCCAGCGCCATTTTATTCAGCTCACCGACGTTCCAGGCCGAGACGATGATACGGCGCGAATCCGGGTCGTTTTTCAGCTGTTCCATCACGGTGCTGATCTGGTCGATATGACGACCATCCGGCGCGGGCCAGGAACGCCACTGCTTGCCGTAGACCGGCCCCAGATCGCCGTTTTCATCCGCCCACTCGTCCCAGATGGTGACGTTGTTTTCGCGCAAATACGCAATGTTAGTGTCACCTTGCAGGAACCACAGCAGTTCATGGATGATGGAGCGTAAATGACAGCGCTTGGTCGTCACCAACGGGAATCCTTCCTGCAGGTTAAAACGCATCTGGTGGCCGAAAATAGAGACGGTGCCGGTACCGGTGCGGTCATTTTTTTGCGTGCCCTCGTCGAGCACTTTCTGCATCAAATCAAGATACTGTTTCATGGTTCCTCAAGAGTTTTGTTGCTGCGGACGACAACGGTACGCCCAGACCATCATTATGATACCCGCAAGCACCATCGGGATGGAAAGAATCTGCCCCATGCTGATGTACTGCACCCAACCGCCAGTGAACTGCGCGTCAGGCTGGCGGAAGAATTCCACGATGATGCGGAACAGGCCGTAGCCAATCAGGAACAGGCCAGAGACCGAACCGGTTGGGCGCGGTTTGCGGATAAACAAGTTCAGGATCAGGAACAGCACCACGCCTTCCAGCGCCATTTCATAGAGCTGCGAAGCGTGGCGCGGCAGCGCACCGTAAGTGTCAAATAGCGATTGCCACTCGGGATGCGACGGCAGCAGCGCCATATCTTCCGCACGAGAGCCAGGGAAAATCATCGTATAGTGGAAGCTTGGATCGACGCGGCCCCACAGTTCGCCATTGATAAAGTTGCCCAAGCGCCCGGCGCCGAGGCCAAACGGAATCAGCGGCGCAATAAAATCGGATACCTGGAAAAAGGTGCGCTTGGTGCGTTTGGCAAAGATGATCATCACCAGAATCACGCCGATCAGACCGCCGTGGAAGGACATGCCGCCGTCCCATACGCGGAACAGATAGAGCGGATCGTCGAGGAATACCGGCAGGTTATAGAAAAATACATAACCGATACGACCTCCGAGGAAGACCCCGAGGAACCCGGCATACAGCAGGTTTTCAACTTCGTTTTTCGTCCAACCGCTGCCCGGACGATTGGCCCGACGGGTGGCCAACCACATCGCAAAAATAAACCCAACCAGGTACATCATGCCGTACCAGTGGAGGGCGAGCGGTCCAATGGAAAATATTACCGGATCAAACTCCGGAAAATGCAGGTAGCCACTATTCATCTGTCACCATAAACACTTGTTATTCCGCCGAAAGTGGACAGCGGTTATCGTTCGCGCCCGCCAAAAACGGACGCTCCAAAGGCTGCGAATGATAGCATAAGCGTTAAGGACGATCCGCGCCGGACATGTAAAAGATATGTATACGAATGCGAATACGTAGCTGAGCATTCCCGGAGGCGGCGCGCTGCGCCTGTCCGGGCTACCCAACCCGCAAACTGTAGCCCCCGCTAGCGGCCACCGCGAATCAGACCGCCGAGACCGCGTCTCTCCATAAAGGCGGCAACCTGGTGGCGAACTTCCGCAGTCATTTGCGCTTCCAGACTGCGGTGGGAAAGCTCCTGAGCTTCATTGATATCAATGCGTCGCAGCAGGTATTTCACCCTCGCTACCGAACGACCGTTCATCGACAGATGGCGATAACCAAGACCAATCAGGATCGTCACGCACATCGGATCACCCGCCATTTCCCCGCAAAGACGCAGGTCGATACCAAAACGCTCGGCATCACGGGCAATCATCGCCAGCGCCCGCAGTACCGCCGGGTGCAGGCTGTCGTACATACTGGCAACTCGGGTATTGTTACGATCCACAGCGAGAAGATACTGCGTCAGGTCATTAGTGCCAACGGAGATAAAATCAACGCGGCTGGCCAGTTGCGGCAGCATAAAGACCATCGAAGGCACTTCCAGCATCACGCCAAGACGCGGACGTGGAATGGCATAACCGATCATCTCTTCCACTTCACGGCTGGCGCGATCGATAAGACGGCGGGCCTCATCCACTTCATCCAGGCTAGTGACCATCGGTAGCAAAATGCTGAGATTGCCGGTCGCCGCGTTGGCACGCAGCATCGCGCGCACCTGAACCAGAAAGATCTCCGGCTGATCGAGCGTGATCCGAATGCCACGCCAGCCAAGGCACGGATTTTCTTCGCTAATCGGCATATATGGCAGCTGTTTATCCGCCCCGATATCCAGCGTGCGTAGGGTCACCGATTTCTCGTTGAACATCTGCAACATACCCTGATACTGCGCAACCTGCTCCTCTTCAGAGGGGAAGCCGCTTTGCAGCATAAAGGGGATTTCGGTGCGATACAGACCAATGCCGTCGACAAAATTGCCCAGTTTTTCTTCGTGCTCAGGGCTCAGGCCCGCGTTGAGCATCACTTTTACCCGCTCACCGCTTTTCAGTTCGGATGCGCGTTCGAGATCGTCTTCCGCCAGGCGACTGAGCTCGTTTTCTTCGCTGATCAGGCGCTGATACTCTTGCAGCAGCACCGGCTCCGGGTCAACCAGCAGCTCGCCGCGATAGCCGTCGACGATCAGGGTATGTCCGTGCAGCAGCGAAGGCTGAATATCCGCCCCCATCACCGTCGGAATGCCCAGCGCACGGACCATAATCGCAGCATGTGAGTTCGCCGCGCCGTCGCGAACGACCACGCCCGCTAAACGCTCCTGGGGGACTTCCGCCAGAGTCGCCGCCGACAGCTCATCGGCCACCAGCACAATGCGCTCTGGCCAGGTATTCGGACCTTGAATGCTGTCATCAAGATGGAAAAGCAGCCGCTGGCCTAGCGTACGCAGATCGCCCGCGCGCTCTTTCAGATAGCCATCGCTGAGCGCGGCAAACTGTTCGGCAAACTTCTCAATAATCTTCTTCACCGCCCATTCAGCTACCGCACCCTGATCGACTTCGGCGAACAGCTCACGGCGCAAACGCGCATCAGAAAGCAGATGTGAATAGAGGTCAAAGATTGCCGCGGTCTCTTTTTGCGCCCCGGCAGAATAGCGTTTGCTGTAGCGGCGAAATTCATTGGCCGCCTCTTCCAGCGCACCGGTCAATCGTTCGCGCTCTGAAGCGGTATCAAGCGTCGAGGCTTCGTAGACCTGCTCCATCAACGGCAGGCTGACGTCCATCCAGCCTTCGGCAATTGCGACGCCTGATGAAGCGGGCAGCGCGCGAATGCGGGTCTGACGATATTGACCGAACAACGCGGTCAGCTGAGACTGAGAGAGAATGCCGGCGATTTGCGTGGCCAGAGTGACAAGAAAAGACTCTTCGCTTTCATCGAACTGACGCAGCTCGCGCTGCTGCACTACCAGTACCCCCAGCAGTTGACGTCGCTGGATGATCGGAACACCAAGGAAGGCGCGAAAACGGCCCTCTTTTACCGCAGGAATATATTTAAAGCTGGGGTGCTTTTGCGCGTCGGCAAGGTTAATAGGTTCCGCCAGGCGACCAACCAGACCAACCAGGCCTTCATCAAAAGCGAGCGCAACAATGCGCCCGCGGGGCTTTTTCAACCCGCGAGTCGCCATCAGGTAATAGCAGCGTCGGTCGTTGTCAGCCAGATAAACCGAACAGACTTCCGTCTCCATCGCGGCGCAGATATCGGTTACCAGGATATCCAGCGCCTCGTTTAAACGCGGCGCACTCGCGACCTTCTCGACTATTTCTCGCAACCGAGTGAGCATAATGTGCGTGGCTTAACCTCTTTTACGTCGATATGCAGGCGCGCTTTGCGGCTTAGGCGCGCTCTCCGCTAGCGCCATAGTGACGCTGGCAAACTCTTTCATCACCCGGCGGTAAACGTCGCGTTTAAACGACACCACCTGGCGCACCGGGTACCAGTAACTTACCCATCGCCAGCCATCAAACTCAGGTGTACTGCTGGTTTGCATATTGACATCCGCATCACTGCCGATCAATTGCAGGAGAAACCACTTCTGTTTCTGGCCGATACATACCGGCTTTGTGTCCCAACGCACCAAACGCTTAGGTAATTTGTAACGCAACCAGTTACGGGTTGAAGCCAGGATCCGCACATCTTTGCGGCTTAACCCAACTTCTTCAAACAATTCCCGATACATCGCTTGCTCTGCTGATTCTCCTGGATTAATGCCCCCTTGCGGGAACTGCCACGAGTGCTGACCATAGCGCCTGGCCCACATGACCTGGCCCTGGCGATTACAGATTACAATGCCGACATTTGGGCGGTAGCCATCGTCATCAATCACCGGACTACCTCAAAATAAGCTTCAATGTGAATGATTGTTTCACACTCGCTGGAAACGGTAAACCACTCTGTTAGCACGATGAGATCGAATAACATTTGAATAACTCACAGTAATACCCCGAGTTATAAACAGCAACAGCCATCACCGGACGATTTTATTCACTTTTTCTGTGGATAGAGTTGTGAAGAAGTATGGAATTAACCAGGGAAAACCCGGAGTAATCTGAACAGCGTAGTGATAACAAGAATAAACAATGACATATTTTTCATAAAGTTATAATGAAAAACTTTCATAAACCATAGTATAACGTGATGATCATCACATATGAGATCCTGGAGCTGATGAAAGATCGAGCAATGCTGGTTTTATCCACAGCTTAAGCAAGCCAACTGAGCATATTTCGTCTAAAAACTCGATTTTACCCGCACGTCAAGGCTGTAAATGGAAACAGTAGTGGGGCTTTTCCCCAGTTATCCCAGTTTTCTGTGGATAACATGGTGTAAGATCCTGTTCATTGTCAGTGACCAGTTCTGGAAAACTCGTTTTAACAATTTTTAAAGCAGCAAAAAATAGGAAAAAAAGTCATACGAATCATCACATTGTCATACTTACCCCAGAAAAGGTAAACTCTATCCACAACAGACGAAATTACCGCTCACTTTTTAGACAGAGGTTTCATGTTATGCCGACCATTGCGCCGCTCCCATCACCACCGCAAAGCCAGGAGCAACTACTGGCCCAGGCGCAGCAGTTGGCAGGCTATTCGCTGGGGGAATTGGCCGCGCTTGCTGGAATCCCAACTCCGCGTGATTTAAAACGTGATAAAGGCTGGATCGGCATCCTGCTGGAAGTCTGGCTCGGCGCCAGCGCAGGCAGCAAGCCCGAACAGGATTTCGCCGCCCTTGGCGTCGAGCTAAAAACTATCCCTATTGATTCTTCAGGTCGCCCGCTGGAGACCACTTTCGTCTGCGTCGCGCCGCTCACTGGCAACAGCGGCGTCACCTGGGAGAGCAGCCACGTGCGCCATAAGCTCAAGCGCGTGCTGTGGGTGCCGGTAGAGGGTGAACGTACAATTCCGCTTGCCGATCGCCGCGTGGGCGCGCCGCTGCTGTGGAGTCCCAGCGAAGAAGAAGATCGCCAGCTGCGCATGGATTGGGAAGAGTTAATGGACCTGATCGTTCTTGGGCAGGTTGAACGCATCACCGCCCGCCACGGCGAGGTGCTGCAACTGCGTCCGAAAGCAGCAAATAGTAAAGCGCTAACCGAAGCCGTAGGCGCTCACGGTGAGCCGATTCTCACCTTACCGCGTGGTTTCTATCTAAAGAAAAATTTTACCGCCGTCCTGCTGGCCCGCCATTTCCTGCTCAGTCACGATTAATTTTTTGTTCTGCCGAAATGGTTGCATATAATTGCATCTTTCTATTTTGCAGGACTTTGAACGATGTTATTTGCATGGGTAACCGATCCTAACGCCTGGCTGGCGCTTGGTACGCTGACGCTGCTGGAGATAGTGCTCGGGATCGATAATATTATTTTCCTCTCTCTGGTTGTCGCAAAACTCCCTACCGCGCAACGGGCTCATGCCCGCCGCATCGGGTTAATGGGGGCGATGATCATGCGTCTGGCGCTGTTGGCGTCAATCGCATGGGTCGTCAAGCTCACCAATCCACTGTTTACTGTGTTCAGCCAGGAGGTCTCTTTTCGCGATCTGATTCTGCTGCTCGGCGGGCTGTTCCTTATCTGGAAAGCAAGTAAAGAGATTCACGAATCGATCGAAGGGGAAGAGGAAGGGCTGAAAACCAACGTCCATTCATTTATGGGCGCGATTGTGCAGATTATGCTGCTGGATATTATTTTCAGCCTCGATTCGGTGATCACCGCCGTTGGGCTGTCGGATCATCTGTTTATTATGATGGCTGCGGTCATTATCTCGGTGCTGGTGATGATGTTTGCCGCTCGTTCGATAGGCGATTTTGTTGACCGCCACCCTTCAGTCAAAATGCTGGCGCTGTCGTTTTTGATTCTCGTCGGCTTCACGCTGATGCTCGAAAGTTTCGACGTGCACGTGCCGAAAGGTTACATCTATTTCGCGATGTTCTTTTCCATTGCGGTTGAGAGCCTCAACCTGCTGCGAAATAAAAAAAACCCGCTGTAACCCGCTAAAATGCAGCCCTGAAACGGGCTGCAATCCTTTTTTAAGACTTAACTGCTTTTTATGTCTCACAAATCAGGCTATTAATATACTGGTACGAGGTGCGGCCATAAATAATAGAGGTAACAACAATGAAAAAATGGGCAGTATTGATTTCCGCCGTAGGACTGGCGTTCTCGGTTTCCGGTTGCAGCAGCGATTACGTGATGGCGACTAAAGACGGTCGTATGATTCTGACTGATGGTAAACCCACAGTAGATGATGATACCGGCCTAATCAGCTACGAAGATCAGCAAGGTAACAAAATGCAGATCAATCGTGATGACGTTTCCCAGATTATTAAACGTTAAGATATTTCGTTGACCAGCAGGTTGTCATTCATCGCGTGGCAGCGCTGCCTCTTCAACATCCTTCAGTTTTCAAAAAAGAGTCGGGAAAATCTGATGCATCCGCAAGGATAAATCAGGCTACGTTTCGCAAGCCCGGCTTTTTTGATCTTTTTACTTCCTCTTTTTCTCCCCCTCTGCCATTTTTATATTCCTTTGTCGGGGAACGCCTGACCTTGTAGATAAAAAAGGAAGCTGGCTATGCAGTATCACCGTATCCCACACAGTTCTCTTGAAATCAGCACGCTGGGGCTGGGCACAATGACGTTTGGTGAGCAGAATAGCGAGGCCGACGCACACGAGCAGCTCGATTACGCCGTCAGTCAGGGTATCAATCTGATTGATGTCGCTGAAATGTATCCCGTCCCGCCTCGCCCGGAAACCCAGGGCCTGACGGAAACCTACGTCGGTAACTGGCTGGCTAAGCGCGGCAATCGCGAGAAGCTGGTTATCGCCTCTAAAGTTAGCGGCCCTTCTCGCAACAACGACAGCAGCATTCGTCCTGACCATAAGCTGGATCGTAAAAACATCCGCGAGGCGCTACACGACAGCCTGAAGCGCCTGCAAACCGATTACCTCGACCTCTATCAGGTCCACTGGCCACAGCGCCCAACCAACTGTTTTGGCAAGCTGGGCTATACCTGGGCCGACTCCGCTCCGGTCGTTACTCTATTGGATACGCTGGAGGCGCTCGCTGAGTTCCAGCGCGCCGGGAAGATTCGCTATATCGGCGTTTCTAACGAAACGGCGTTTGGTGTGATGCGTTATCTGCACCTGGCTGACAAACACGACCTGCCGCGCATTGTAACCATCCAGAATCCGTACAGTCTGGTGAACCGCAGCTATGAAGTGGGCCTGGCGGAAGTGAGTCAATATGAAGGTGTCGAGCTGCTGGCTTATTCCTGTCTGGCGTTCGGTACGCTGACCGGGAAATACCTTAATGGCGCGAAACCGGCCGGAGCGCGCAATACGCTGTTCAGCCGCTTTACGCGCTATAGCGGAGAGCAGACGCAGAAAGCGGTGGCAGCCTATGTCGATATCGCTAAGCGTCACAATATTGACCCGGCACAGATGGCGCTGGCCTTCGTGCGTCGCCAACCGTTTGTCGCCAGCACCCTGCTTGGGGCGACGACCATGGATCAGCTTAAGACTAACGTCGAGAGCCTCCATCTGGAGCTGAGCGAAGAGGTATTAGCGGAGATTGAAGCGGTGCATCAGGTTTATACCTACCCGGCACCGTAAGACAGGAAAGCCCCGGGTCGCGGCATAAAAGCCTTACCCGGGCTAAAAATTCCAGAACCGCGCAGGTCTCTTTCCCGGAGGCAATGCGACGCATCTGTCCGGGCAACAAACTGAATGGACTTGTAGCCCGGACAGGCGCAATGCGCCGCCTCCGGGAAAATACCAGTTCAGCGCCACCGAGAGATTATTTGCGCCGTCCCCAAATCCACAGAGCGGCGATAGCCAGGGCAAACACCGCGCCGAAGCCAATCCCTACGCCGACAACCGGAATACCGATGCTCACCGCCAGGGAATAGAGGCCCAGCATCAGCAGCATCGCCACGTTTTCGCCGAGGTTCTGCACCGCAATCGCGTTACCTGCGCCAACCGTATGTTTACCTCGCTCCTGGAGCAGCGCATTCAACGGTACGATAAAGAAACCGCCGAACGCGCCGAGCAGCAACAGCAAGCCAAACGCCGGTAACAAGGCGTGTTGAATGGCAAAGAAAACCACGACTACGCCAATTAAGAATCCGGCAGGCAGGCAGCGGGACACCGTTTCCAGCGTCACCAGCTTCGCCGCTGCACCGGCACCCAGCACAATCCCTACTGCCACCATCGCGTTGAGATAAGTCGGCATCGCGTTGCTGGTAATACCCAACGCCACCGGCACCCACAGCACCAGCAGGAAGCGAAGCGTGACGCCCGCGCCCCAGAACAGGCTGGTTCCCACCAGTGAAAAACGGGTCTCGCTGTTACGCCATAGCGTGGTGCAAGCGCTAAAGAAACTGTGAGTCATCGGCTTAAAGCGCCATGACTGCCCCGGACGCGCCGCGGGCAGCTTCGGGATCCACAGGTTGGCCACCACCGCTCCGGCATACACCACCGCACAGACGCTGAGCGCCGCAACAACATGCCAGTCCGCCAGAACACCGCCAGCCATTGAGCCAAGCAGTATCGCCGCAATCGTTGACGACTCCATCAAGCCGTTAGCTTTCACTAACTTATCACCGGTCGTCAGCTCGCCGAGGATACCGTATTTGGCCGGAGAATAGGCGGCAGCGCCAATGCCCACTAGCGTGTAGCCAATAAACGGGTTCACGCCGAAGCAGATGCAGCCTGCGCCGATAAGCTTCAGTCCGTTAGCGACCATCATCACCCGCCCTTTAGCGAAGCTATCGGCAAACTGCCCGACAAATGGTGCGAAAAGAATGTAAGCGCCCACAAACAGCATCTGCAATACCGGCTGACTCCACTCCGGGTAGAACAGCTGCTTCATCAGCGCCAGGGTAGCGAACAGCAGCGCGTTATCGCCAAATGCCGAGAGAAACTGGGCGCAGATAACCGCCACCATCCCTTTCGAGTACAGCGAATTGTTAGTGTGTACTGACTCACTCATGGGAATGTTCCGTCTGTTCTACCATGCCTTTGAGGGTGACAAAGTCCGGCTTGCCGCTGCCCAATAACGGGAGCTGCTTAAGCCAGCGAATGTCGCGCGGTACCGCCAGCTCCGGCACGCCGTGTTCACGGGCATAGCGCAGCAGTTTTTCACGATTCAGTTCATTATCGGTGGTAAACAGCACCAGCGCCTCGCCCTTGCTGGCATCTTGTTTAATCGCCGTGCCATGCATTTTGTCCGGCGAAATCGCCAGCGCCAGCTGCTCGACCATCTCCAGCGACACCATCTCACCGGCGATTTTGGCAAAGCGCTTGGCACGGCCCTGAATTCGCACATAGCCTTGCTCATCAAAGACGACGATATCCCCGGTGTCATACCAGCCGGTTTCCACTTCGCCGTGCTGATTTTCCGCCGTCGGTGCTTCCAGCACGCCAGGGTTTTCTACCCGCAGATAGCCTTTCATGATATTCGGGCCTCTGAGCTGTAAACGGCCCCCCTCTTCAATACCAGGCATCGCCAGCAGACGGGCGTCCATGCCAGGCAGAATACGGCCAACGGTGCCCACTTTCGCCGCCATTGGCACGTTAATCGATACGACCGGCGCGCATTCGGTGACACCGTAGCCTTCAAGAATGCGCAGGCCGAACTTGTCCTGCCAGATCTGCTTCGTGCTCTCCTGCAGCTTCTCTGCCCCAGCGACAACGTAACGCAGGCGATAAAAATCATAGGGGTTGGCAAAGCGCGCGTAGTTGGCCAGGAAGGTCGAGGTTCCGAACAGCACCGTACAGTTGCGGTCGTACACCAGCTCCGGCACCACGCGATAATGCAGCGGGCTGGGATAGAGAAAGACTTCTGCGCCGGTAAACAACGGCGTCAGCAAACCTACCGTCAGACCAAATGAGTGGAACAGCGGCAATGCCGACATAAAGCGGTCGTTGGCGGTAAAGTCAGCGATGGTTTTAATCTGCTCAACGTTGGCCAGCAGGCTCTTGTGGCTATGCACCACCCCTTTAGGGTTGCCTTCCGAGCCAGAGGTAAACAGAACCATCGCCGCGTCTTCCGGCTGCTGCTTAACCTGCGCCAGCTTCGGCATCAGCAAACGACTGAAAATCCACAGCTTATCGGCAGCAGTGACGTCACCTTTTAAATCTTCGAGGAATACCCAGCGCACCTGAGTCAGTTGCTCCGGCAGATGCCAGAGTTTGCCTTTGTCGAGGAAGGTACGAGAGGTAAATATGGTTTTAATTTCCGCAGCGGTAATCGCGCTGCTCAGGCCTTTTATCCCGGCGGTGTAGTTCATCATCGCCGGAATGCGCCCACGGGCAATCGCGCCAAAAATCACCGCCGCGCTAATCCCGGCATTCGGTAACATCAGGCCGATTTTTTCGCCCTGCGCGCTGTATTTTTCCAGAATACGCGCCACAAACAGCGTTTTGGTCAGCAGCTTACGGTAGGTGTCCGGCTGAAAATTAATATCTTCCACGCAGTTTTTTCGCGCACCGTAACGGTCCTGAGCCGCCAGCAGCGCCTCATACAACGTTTCGCGCGGGCGCACCGCCATCCGCGCTTCCATCATGATTTGATGCAGCATTTCACCGGCAATTTTACGCCGGTCGCGGGCGCGCGGCGCATCCGGCATCACCAGATGCGTCGGCGGCAACACATGCAGTTGAATACGCGGGAACCAACGGCGCTTAACCAGCCCCTTCAGGCGGCTAAAGGGCGTAAGTTCTGCGCCTTCGATTCGCAGCGGTACAATGGTTGCCTGCGACTTCGCCGCCACAAAGGCCGCGCCGTCATAAATTTTCATCAACGAGCCGCTCACCGAGATCCGCCCTTCCGGGAAAATCACCACCGGACGCCCCTGTTCAATCAGGCGCACCAGATGCTTGATTGACATCGGTTTGGTCGGGTCCAACGGGACGAAATCGATAATCGGCTTTAGCGCACGCATAAACCAGCGATCGGTAATCGAGGAGTACACCGCAAAGACGGGGCGCACTGGCAAGAAGAGCGCCAGCAGTACGCCATCAAGAAATGAGACGTGGTTTGGCGTAATCAGTACCTTTTGCTGGTACAGCGCCTGCGTGTCACCGGTTAGCTTTACCCGGTACAATCCTTTGAATAGCAGTCTAAAAAATCCTAAAAGCATAACAACTCCGTTTGACCGGTTAATCAGTCAAAGCAGGTTACACGAGAAGGCATGGAAAATGCAGTATAGGTAGCGGAATTCAGAGCAAAAAAAACCTGCGCATCTGCGCAGGTCGGTGCAAGATAATCAGTACGAAAAGCGTACTTAAAAAACTCACCTATCAATACCTCTGGGATCCTGATTGTCTCGTTTTTTCACCCGCCGATACCAGTCATAAAACGCAAGGGAATGAGCCTAAGTGCAACCAGTTATTGCTATTTTCGGTAACTGTAACAATGGCTAACGGCGGGCAAAAAAAAACCTGCGCATCTGCGCAGGCTGGTGTAATTAGAGTAGTCAACCTGAAGTCGACTCCACCTATCAATACCTCTGGGACAACCAGAATATCAATGCCCTGAATGGGTAAACCAGCGAACATTCGCAACAGCCAATCGCAAAGTGTAAGCAAAGGTGTGAATTATCCCTTCCTGTATCATTCGTCAGAATGCCTGTGGGTAACTTTTTCACCAGCAAGGCTAATCTGCATCACAATTGCGCTAACCCAATAGTACCCAGCCTTGAATCTGCCGCACTTTCCCGTAACATAACCGATATGTAAGCGTTTACCCTAAAAGGCCTGGTATGGCGACTATAAAGGATGTAGCCCGACTCGCAGGAGTTTCTGTCGCTACCGTCTCCCGCGTTATCAACAACTCACCAAAAGCCAGCGAAGCCTCTCGCCAGTCGGTAGGCGCGGCAATGGAAACGTTAAATTATCATCCCAACGCCAATGCCCGCGCGCTGGCGCAGCAGTCAACGGAAACCGTCGGCCTGGTGGTGGGCGATGTTTCCGACCCCTTCTTCGGCGCGATGGTCAAAGCTGTCGAACAGGTGGCCTACAATACCGGCAATTTTTTGCTGATCGGTAACGGCTATCACAGCGTCCATAAAGAGCGCCAGGCAATTGAACAACTGATTCGCCATCGTTGTGCCGCGCTGGTGGTTCACGCCAAAATCATCCCTGATGACGAACTGGCCTCGCTGATGAAACAAATCCCCGGCATGGTATTAATCAACCGTATTTTACCCGGTTTCGAGCAGCGCTGCGTAGCGTTGGATGACCGCTACGGCGCATGGCTGGCGACCCGTCATCTGATTCAACAAGGGCACACGCGCATTGGCTACCTGTGTTCCAACCACGCCATTTCTGATGCCGAAGATCGCCTGCAAGGGTATTACGATGCCTTAAAAGAGAGCGGTCTGCCGTGCAACGACCGGCTGGTGACGTTTGCTGAACCCGACGAAAGCGGCGGCGAGCAGGCGATGACCGAGCTACTCGGGCGCGGAAGAAACTTTACCGCCGTGGCCTGCTATAACGACTCAATGGCCGCCGGTGCGATGGGCGTGTTAAACGATAACGGTATTGATGTACCGCGTGAGATTTCGCTGATTGGCTTTGATGATGTGCTGATTTCACGCTACGTGCGCCCGCGTCTGACCACCGTGCGCTATCCGATAGTGACCATGGCGACTCAGGCTGCCGAACTGGCGCTAGCGCTGGCGGAACATCGTCCAGCACCGGAAATTACCCACCTTTTCAGCCCGACGCTGGTCCGCCGTCATTCGGTGATCGCGCCGCTTGATGGCGACAAATCGTAGCGGTATAAACTGACGGCGGTGGCCGGATAATCCAGGCCCTCGCCGATATATTGCCAGCCAAAACGCTCATAAAAATCGCGGCAAGCGGAATAGAGAAACAACTCGCAATAACCCAGCGTCCGGGCATATTCGATAACGTGCTGCTGTAGTTTTCCTGCCAACCCCTTCCCCCGCGCCTCTGGCGCAACGTACAGCGCCGCCATCCACGGATACAGGTCCTGACGGCTGATTAAATCGCAGCGCCACAGGCCAACGGTTCCCAGCAGCGTCTCATTCTCAACGGCAATGAAGGTCACCGGAAGCGCCCCCGCCGTCTGGCTATGTTCAACAATACTGGCGAAGAACGCCTGCGGTAATGCGTCGCCGCCAAACGCCTGCCATAGCCATTCTGTCACCTTTGAAGCGTGCTGCGGCGCGGCGTAGAGCGGCTGAATAATCACACCAGCTTCCCCTGGAAAATAGGAACTGATTCAAACAGATAACCGTCAAAGTCCGGCGCGTCTTCATCGGAAAGCTCCAGCAGGCTGTTTTTCACATTTTCGAGATGCTGCCACATCGCCTGCCAGGCCCCCATTACGTCGCGACGGCGCAGGGCGGCGAGGAGCGTTTGCCGGTCGCCGAGCCACTTCAGGCGATACGCCCGACTGGCAATATGCACGTTGAACTGCTGCCACAGCGGGCTGCTGTCCATTTGCAGCCAGATGCGCTCAACCGTCGCCAGCAGCATTTGATTTTGCGTCGCCCCGGCCAGCACCAGGTGAAACAGTCGGGCGTTATCCTGGCTGGTATCGTTGGCGGCGATAGCCCGCTGCTCCTGTTCAATAATACGCTTCAGATTATCGATATCGGCGCGGGTAGCCATTTTGGCAGCAAAGGCGGCAATATTGCTCTCCAGCAGCTGGCGGGCCTGCAGAATTTCGAACGGCCCGACGTCGCTGCTCAGCATCTGCTCTTCCTCGCTATCGTCTTCGTGCGGGATGCGCATAACGTACACCCCGGAGCCCTGGCGAATATCGACAGTCCCCTGCAGCTCCAGCATCAGCAGCGCTTCACGCACGATGGTCCGGCTCACACCGTAGGTTTCGGCGATATTGCGTTCCGGCGGCAGGCGCGACCCGATGGGATAGCGCCCCTGCGCAATCTGTGCGCGTAAATCATCACCAATTTCCTGGTAGGGTTTCTTTTCCGGCGGAATGATAGCCTTCTCCACAATATCACCTGTGCGTTATGAGCCTGCGAGTCAATATCGGCCGCTATCTTAGCAAAATTTCCGCCCTGCTAGCGCCACTCATCGTCAATATCCAGCATCAGTTCGCGACTTTCGCGTAGTTTACGGAACCAGCTGGCGGAAGCCTTAGGCCGCCGCGCACGGTTGTTTTGCAGATCGATTTCAATCAACCCGTAGCGATTTTTAAAGGCGTTCATTGGCGAAACGTTGTCGGTAAACGCCCACAGCATATAGCCGTGGCAGTTAGCACCGGCTTCCCGCGCGCGCAGGGTTTGCCACAGATGCTCGCTGATAAATCGAATCCGGTAGTCGTCAGCGATGGTGCCTTCGCTGTTACGAAACTGCCCTTCGTTCTCCACGCCCATACCGCTTTCCGCCACAAACCAGGGAATATTGCGATAATCGTTTTTGATACGCATCGCCATATCAAAAACGATTTGCGGATAAATCTCCCAGCCGCGAGAGTTATTCATCCGCCGTCCCGGTAGCTCAAAAGGCTCATAATAGTAAGCGGGATGGAACGGCGTCTGCGGATGCCAGGCGCGCGATGGGGCTTTAACGCGATGCGGGTAGTAGAGGTTAATCCCCAGCTCATCCACCGTGTTTTCGCGGATAATGGCTAACTCTTCGGCGCAGTAATCCCAGGCCACGTTGTGCTGTTCGAGCAGCGTGAAAAGCGCCGGCGGATATTCACCGTGAACCAGCGGATCGAGGAATACCCGGTTATAAAAAAGGTCGTAGATTTCAGCAGCGCGCACATCGTGAAGCGCTTTTGAACGCGGGTAAGTAACCTCCGGGTTGAGAATACAACCTACCGTGCCGCGATAGCCTTTCTCGCGAAACAACCTGACCACTTTCGCCGTCGCCAGCACTTTGTGATGATTCCACTGCATCCAGGTGTCGGTGTTCTGTTCGTAAGGCCAGCGCAGCGCATCCAGGTAAACCCGGGTCTGCACCACAATCGGTTCATTGAAGGTAAACCAGCGCGTCACCTTGTGGTGATAGCGGGCAAAAACCTTCTCCGCATACTGCACAAACAGCTCCACCACTTTTTTCGACGCCCAGCCGCCGTACTGCTCCAGCAGATAACCGGGGAGTTCATAGTGCTCAAGGCAGATCATCGGCTCGATGCCGTTAGCCCGCATTTCATCAAACAGCTGGTCATAATACGTCGCATACGCTTCATCGACAGTGACGCTTTCATAGTCGGTGAGAAAGCGCGACCAGTTGATTGAGGTCCGGTAATGAGTCAGGCCCGCCAGCTTCATCAACTGCACATCTTCGCGAAAGCGGTTGATAAAATCGGTCGCCACCGCCGGACCATAGCCGTTATGCCAGACGTGGCGGTCGTTCTTGTACCAGAGATCTGGCCAGGAATCCTGGCCCTCTTGCTTGCCGCTCCAGCCCTCGGTTTGCCATGCCGAAGCGGCAGCGCCGAGGATAAAGTCGTGGGGGATCGCCATCCTTACTGTGCTCATAGTGTCCTCATGCGTTTTGGCTGACCTGCGCGTTTTCCGCCTGGCGCTGAGCGGTGTCCGCACGGCGGGAGGCAATTTTGACGAACGGCAGGTAGATAAGCACCGCAGTTACGATGCAGATAAGCTGCGTTACCACCGCGCCCATCGAGCCCGCCGTAGAGAGCCAGGCGTTAATCAGCGGCGGCGTGGTCCACGGCACCATCACCACCGCTTTACCAGCAAAACCGGCTGCCGTCGCAAAGTAGCCGATGCTGCCGGTCACCAGCGGAGTGATAATAAAGGGGATCGCGAGGATCGGGTTGAGCATGATCGGCATGCCGAAAATCACCGGCTCGTTGATGTTAAACAGCCCCGGTCCAATCGACAGTTTGGCGATCTCCTTCATCTCTTTACGTTTCGTGCCGATCATCACCGCAATCAACAGACCAATCGTCAACCCCGAACCGCCGATGCTCATATAAACATCCCAGAACGGCATGGTGATGATATTCGGCACCTCTTTGCCCTGCTCAAAGGCGCTCATATTGACGGTGATCGCCCCCAGCAGCAGCGGCTCGCGGATCGGTTTGATCATCTGGTTACCGTGGATACCGATAACCCAGAACAGCTGCGCAACGAACATCAGCAGCAGGATCCCCGGCAGGCTTTGTACCACGCGCTCCAGCGGCTGCTGCACCACTTGATAGACCGCGTCATAGAGATACATGCCGGTGGTCTGATGAAAAATAAAGCCAAAGGTGGCAATCAGCGTAGTAGTGATAATTGATGGGATCAGAGCGGAAAACGACGCCGATACGTTGGGCGGTACGGTATCCGGCATTTTGATCTTCAGCCCCTTACGCCCTTCCAGCCAGCAGTAGATCTCCACCGACAGAATGGCGATAAACATGCCGAGGAACAGGCTGCGGGTATCAGAGAACTGGCGCAGTAGCACATCTTTCACTTCATGCATTTGCCCGTCGACCATCATCTCGACGGTGGTCGGCGTAACGCAGATAAAACAGATCACCGCCAGCAGGCCGGGGAACAGGCTCTTAATGCCGTTAATTCGCCCGAGCTCGATACCGATAAGAAAGACCGCACCGATGTTGAGAAAGTTAAGCGTCGCGTAGTTAATCGCGCTGGTGATCGGTTTTAGCGCCGCCAGAAAAGAGAGTGACTGAAAGCTGGCGAGTCCGTTTTTAGGATCCAGCACCATATTGGAGATCAGCACCGAAAAGGCGCCAACGATGATCACCGGCATCAGGGTAATAAAAGCGGATTTTATCGCCATGATGTAGCGGTAGCTGTTGAATTTCGTGGCGAAACTCCCCAGTGAGTCGATCAGTTTGTCCTGCAATGCCATAGAGGATACCTCAGGTTTAAGGGCTTATAGCGCACCAGGTGTACAGCCAAACACCTATTGGCATACCAAAAAATAATCACTGATGAGAAAAAGTTCTGTGACTAAACTCGCAACCCGCTCATTGGCATTCCAGACAGGCTTAAATTGGCATACCGCATTTGCCATTTCATTTTTCAGAGGATCAATTCCTGTAAAAGCGTGATCGCGATAGTTTTTTGCGCCGCCATGAAGCCATATCCCCCTGAATGTCTGTGATAAACTGCGCGTTACCACGTGATATCAGGAATCGGATGAATGGCTACAATGCTGGATGTCTCAATTCGCGCAGGCGTCTCTAAAGCGACGGTTTCCCGCGTGTTGAACGGCACAGGTCAGGTGAAAGAGAGCACCCGCCAACAGGTTTTTAAGGCGATGGAAGAGCTGGGTTATCGACCTAACTTTCTCGCCCGCTCGCTGGCGAAGCGCACGAGCAACAGCATCGGTCTGGTGGTTTCCACCTTTGACGGTTTCTATTTCGGACGTTTATTGCAGCAGGCATCCCGACAAACGGAGGCCTGGGGCAAACAGCTGATCGTCACCGACGGCCACGATGCGCCGGAGCGTGAAGAAGAAGCGGTGCAGATGCTGGCCGATCGCCAGTGCGACGCCATCGTGCTCTACACCCGCCATATGAGCGAAAAGAAAATCATGTCGCTGATTGAGTCCATCGATATGCCGCTGGTGGTCATTAACCGCGACGTTAGCCAGGCGCGAGAGATCTGTGTGTTCTTCGAACAGCAGGACGCGGCATTTCAGGCAGTTGAGTACCTGATTACCCAGGGTCACCGCGATATCGCCTGTATTACCGTGCCAATGCACACGCCGACGGGTAAAGCCCGTCTGGAAGGTTATCGTAATGCGCTGAAAAAACACGGTATCAAATGGGATCCGGCAAAAGTGAAGTACGGTGACTCCACCATGACCCGCGGCTATGAGCTGTGCCGTGAACTGCTGGAAGAGAAAACAACCTTTAGCGCGCTGTTTTCCTGTAACGATGATATGGCGCTGGGCGCTTCGAAAGCGCTGCATCAGGCGGGGCTGCGGATCCCGCAGGATATTTCGTTATTTGGCTTTGATGACGCGCCGAGCGCAAAATGGCTGGAACCGGGGCTATCCACGGTCTATCTGCCGATCGATAACATGATTACCACCGCTATCGATCAGGCCATCAAGCTGGCGAACGATCAGCCAATTGAGACGATCCCGCCGTTTACCGGTACGCTGGTACTGCGCGAATCGGTGACAACGGGGCCGTATTACAAATAATTAGCTGGAATTGCCCGGCGGCGATTGACGCCTTACCGGGCCTATAAAATCCGCAATCCCTTGCAGGTCGGGTAAGGCGCTAGCCGCCACCCGACAGAAACGCAGACACTATCGGCAAAACGCCTTCAGGCATCACCTTACAGCAGCTCGAGCGCCAGCAGCTCTTCAATCGTCTGACGACGACGGATCAGCCGCGCTTTGCCTTTGTCGAACAGCACTTCAGGTAACAGTGGACGGCTATTGTAGTTAGAAGACATCGATGCGCCGTAAGCGCCGGTGTCGTGCAGCACCAGGTAATCGCCAGGTACCACCGCTGGCAGCAGCCGCGTTTCCACCTTTCCCCCTTCCTGCTGGGTAAAGACATCACCCGATTCGCACAGCGGCCCGGCGACTACGGTTTTAATCTCCGCCGCCGCGCTAAGGTCGCGGCCATCTGCCGCCAGAGCGGTGATGTGATGATAGCTACCGTACATTGACGGACGCATCAGATCGTTGAAACCGGCGTCAATCAGCACGAAGTGGCGGCTGCCCATCTCTTTCACGCTGCGAACCTGAGAAACCAGCACCCCGGATTCCGCCACCAGGAAGCGACCCGGCTCGATTTCAAGCGCGACCGGATGACCCAGATGCTTCGCCACCTGCTCGCGCGCCGCATTCCACAATCCAAAGTAGTGATCGGTATCGATCGCCTCTTCATCTTCATGGTAGGGGATCGATAATCCGCCGCCGGCCGAGATCGCCTGCAGATCCTGGCCGAACTCGATAACCTGACGCACCATCGAGCCGCATACCTGTTCCAGATGGCCATAATCGACGCCGGAACCAATATGCATATGAATACCCACCAGCTGTAGCTGGTAGCGGCGCATCACTTCCAGTGCCGCCGGTAAATGGCTGTACCAGATCCCGTGTTTGCTGTTCTCACCGCCAGTATTGGTTTTTTGACTGTGACCGTGGCCAAAGCCTGGATTCACACGCAGCCAGACGCGGTGGCCCGGAGAGACTTCGCCCAGTTGGCTTAGCATGTCGATAGACCCGGCGTTGACCGGGATCTGCAATTCTTTCACCCGCGCCAGCGTTGCATCGTCAATCAGGTCAGCGGTAAAAACGATATCTTCCGGATGCTGGTGCGGATCGTATCCCGCCGCCAGCGCGCGCTCGATCTCGCCCAGCGACACTGAGTCCACTTTCACACCCAGTTCACGCATCAGACGCAGGATATGAATATTTGAGCAGGCCTTCTGCGCAAAACGCACGACGTCGAACTGACTCAGTTGGGCAATCTGGCGGCGAATAATTTGCGCGTCGTAGACCCAGACGGGGCAGCCGAATTCGGCAGGCAACCGCAGCAGGTTCTCTGCGGTCAGATCGGTATCAGTAGCGTAAAGCGAGCGTGGCATAAGGAACTCCGGTGCTGTGTGTGCGTTGTTTGTGTTTTTTTACGATTACGCCACAGCCTGTAAGGAATAAAAAATATCGTTTTATTGCCAGTCTATGCAAAAATGATATAGCTCACGTCACTTGAGGAACACCCATGCCTGCCGTCAACCTGCGCCATATTGAAATTTTCCATGCGGTAATGACCACCGGCAATCTGACGGAAGCCGCGCGGATGCTGAATACCTCGCAGCCGACCGTCAGCCGCGAGCTGGCGCGCTTTGAAAAGGTATTGGGCCTGAAGCTGTTTGCCCGCGCCCGCGGTCGTCTGCAGCCAACAGTTCAGGGGTTACGCCTGTTTGAAGAAGTGCAGCGCTCCTGGTATGGCCTCGACAGAATCGTTAGCGCCGCCGAAAGTCTGCGCGAATTTCGCCAGGGCGAGCTGTCGGTCGCCTGTCTGCCGGTATTCTCGCAATCTTTTTTGCCGCTGCTGCTGGAGCCGTTTTTGACGCGCTACCCGGACGTTAGCCTGCAAATCATCCCTCAGGAATCACCGCTGCTGGAAGAGTGGCTTTCGGCTCAGCGTCACGATCTGGGGTTAACCGAAACGCTGCACACTCCCGCCGGAACCGAACGCACACCGCTGCTGACGCTCAACGAAGTATGCGTGCTGCCGCAAGGCCACCCGCTTGCCGCTAAACAAGAGTTGACGCCTGCGGATTTTCACGGCGAAAACTATATCAGCCTGTCGCGAACGGATAGCTACCGTCAATTACTGGATGCTTTGTTCCTCGAGCATCAAGTCAAACGGCGAATGGTCGTCGAAACGCACAGCGCCTCCTCAATTTGCGCCATGGTACGCGCGGGGGTGGGGATCTCGGTGGTCAACCCACTCACCGCGCTGGATTACGCCGGGAACGGCGTAGTGGTGCGCCGCTTTAGTATTGAAGTGCCGTTTACCGTCAGCCTGGTTCGTCCGCTGCACCGCCCCGGCTCTGCACTGGTCGATGCTTTCGCCCTGCATCTGCAAAATAGCCTGCCGCGCATCCTGACTCCGCTCGAAGCGGTACTTACGAAAGCATAAACTCAACCGCGTCCGCCGCATGAATCGCGGCGGTATCAAACACCGGCAGCGGACTGCTTTCTGCGGGCACCAGCAGGCCAATTTCGGTGCAGCCGAAGATAACCCCTTCAGCCCCCTGCTCCGCCAGGGCGTCAATGACCTGAAGATAGTAGTCGCGCGAATCTCCGCTAAAGGTTCCCAGGCACAGTTCGTCGAAAATAATCTGGTTGATGCGCTCACGATCTTCCGCCTCCGGAATCAGCGTGTCGATGGCGAACTGCTGCTGTAAGCGACCGCGATAAAAATCCTGCTCCATGGTATAGCGCGTTCCAAGCAGGGCGACGCGGCTTTGGCCTTTGGCAGTAACCGCTCGCCCGGTGGCATCGGCAATATGCAGGAACGGCACGTCGCAGCGTGTTTCAATGGCATCGGCGACCTTATGCATGGTATTAGTACACAGCACGATGGCTTCGGCTCCCGCTTGCTGTAGCCCGAAAGCCGCCTGTGCCAGGATCTCGCCCGCACGGTCCCAATCGCCCGAGGACTGGCAGGCCTCGATTTCATGAAAATCCACGCTGTGTAGCAGCAGGCTGGCGGAGTGCAGACCGCCCAAGCGCGCTTTAATACCTTCGTTAATCAAGCGATAGTAAGGAATTGTCGATTCCCAGCTCATCCCACCCAACAGGCCAATTTTTTTCATCATTCGCTCCTTATGTGAAGTCCTTCAGTGAACCAAACTTGTGATCAACTTTCCACCTTCTCCTGACGATCGTTTCCTTTTGGTTTTTTGTAGGATAAATTAAATAAAACAACGTTTCATTTAACTACAGGATCAGCGGATGTTTATTTTTCATAAAGAGACCACCCTTGAAGATCTGGGCAACGGCGTCACCCGTCGCATTCTTGCGCATGATGGCAAGATGATGGCGGTCGAGGTGAACTTCGAAGCGGGCGCCATTGGGCCAATGCATAACCACCCTCACGAGCAGCTCACCTATGTGCTCTCCGGTGAGTTTGAATTCACCATCGGTGATGAAAAGCATGTGGTTAGCGCGGGCGATACGCTCTACAAGAAACCGGAAATCATGCACGGCTGTATCTGCCTGAAGCCGGGGACGCTGCTCGATACGTTTACCCCTGTCCGCCAGGATTTTCTGCAAAAATAGTTTCCCCTCACCAGGGCATGCCTCGCATGCCCACCATTTTCTGAACTTTTCCGCCAAAAATAATTGTCATAAAGTATGTTCAATAACAATCATTAGCAAAGCAATTAACCCCGCCAGACCAGCCTTAGCTCTCATTTTCACCCCCCTTCTCAATTCCCCGCTATCTCTGCAAAATGCGCGCGCTCGCATTTTTTGAAACATCGTTTCGACTTTGATCACATTTCCGAGATGAACTGAATGACTCTGTAATAAATCGCAATAAAATAAATTTAAAACGGTGTTTTACAAAATCAGGACACCAGGTAAGGCAAAATCAAAAAACACATGCTCTGTAGGGATTTTTAGAGTGAAAAGAGCTCAGAAACTCAAAGCTAACAAGGGATGACTCACCGCTGACATACCAGGAACGCATTAACTTTCCGGCGACAGTCCTCGCGGGAAAGGCACTAAACCCGAATCCGTATTACAAACTCGTAAGCCAGGTAGGTATGTATGAATGAAAACAGAATGCTGGGATTGGCATGGATATCGCCCTATATCATAGGGCTGATAATCTTCACCGCCTTTCCCTTTGTTTCATCTTTCTTCCTCAGTTTCACTGAGTACGATTTGATGAGTCCACCGGTGTTTAATGGCATCGAAAACTATCGCTACATGCTTACCGAAGATGGCCTCTTCTGGAAATCCATGGGTGTGACGTTTGCGTATGTCTTTTTAACCATCCCGTTAAAACTGGCTTTCGCGCTGGGGATTGCTTTCGTCCTCAACTTTAAACTGCGCGGCATCGGTTTTTTCCGTACCGCCTACTATATTCCGTCAATTCTCGGCAGCTCAGTCGCCATTGCCGTTCTGTGGCGGGCGCTGTTTGCCATCGACGGCCTGCTGAATAGCTTTATCGGCGTGCTCGGCTTCGACCCGGTTAACTGGCTCGGCGAGCCTTCGCTGGCGCTGATGTCCGTCACTCTGCTGCGCGTCTGGCAGTTCGGTTCAGCGATGGTTATCTTCCTCGCGGCGCTGCAGAACGTTCCACAATCACAATATGAGGCGGCAATGATCGATGGCGCTTCAAAATGGCAGATGTTTATGAAGGTCACGGTGCCGCTGATCACACCGGTGATTTTCTTCAACTTCATCATGCAGACCACTCAGGCGTTCCAGGAGTTTACCGGCCCGTACGTCATAACCGGCGGCGGCCCAACCTACTCCACCTATCTGTTCTCGCTCTACATCTACGACACCGCATTTAAGTACTTCGATATGGGTTACGGCGCGGCGCTGGCATGGGTGCTGTTCCTGGTCGTCGCGGTCTTTGCCGCCATTGCGTTTAAGTCTTCGAAATATTGGGTGTTCTACTCCGCCGATAAGGGAGGCAAAAATGGCTGATATCCAACAAATCTCGCAAGCAAGGGACATCGCCGAACGTGAAGTCGCACGGACTCTGCGTCGTGAAAAAATTAGCCGCTCGATTCGCTATGTGATCCTGCTGTTCGTTGGCCTGATGATGCTCTACCCGCTGGTATGGATGTTCTCGGCGTCGTTCAAACCAAACCACGAGATCTTCACCACCCTGAGCCTGTGGCCTGCCCACGCGACCTGGGATGGGTTTATCAACGGTTGGAAAACCGGCACCGAGTACAACTTCGGCCACTACATGCTGAACACCTTCAAGTATGTGATCCCGAAAGTACTGCTGACCATTATCTCCTCCACCATCGTGGCGTACGGCTTTGCCCGCTTCGAGATCCCATGGAAGAAGTTCTGGTTCGCGACGCTTATCACCACCATGCTGCTGCCAAGCACCGTGCTGTTGATTCCTCAGTACCTGATGTTCCGTGAAATGGGCATGCTGAACAGCTATCTGCCGCTGTACCTGCCGCTGGCTTTCGCCACCCAAGGGTTCTTCGTCTTTATGCTGATTCAGTTCCTGCGCGGCGTTCCGCGCGACATGGAAGAAGCAGCGCAAATTGACGGCTGTAACTCCATTCAGGTGCTGTGGTACGTCGTCGTACCGATTCTGAAACCGGCGATTATCTCGGTGGCGCTGTTCCAGTTCATGTGGTCCATGAACGACTTTATCGGCCCGCTGATTTACGTCTACAGCGTTGATAAGTATCCAATCGCACTGGCGCTGAAAATGTCCATCGACGTCACGGAAGGCGCTCCGTGGAACGAAATTCTGGCAATGGCGAGTATCTCCATTCTGCCGTCCATCATCGTGTTCTTCCTGGCACAACGCTACTTTGTTCAAGGCGTTACCAGCAGCGGAATTAAAGGTTAAGAGGGAAATATCATGGCTGAAGTTATTTTCAACAAACTGGAAAAGGTCTACTCCAACGGCTTCAAAGCGGTACATGGTATCGATCTGACCATCGCTGACGGCGAGTTTATGGTCATCGTTGGGCCGTCGGGCTGCGCTAAGTCCACAACGCTACGTATGCTGGCCGGGCTGGAAACCATCAGCGGCGGCGAAGTGCGCATCGGTGAGAAAATCGTCAACAACCTCGCGCCAAAAGCGCGCGGCATCGCGATGGTGTTCCAGAACTATGCGCTCTATCCGCATATGACGGTGCGCGAAAATCTCGCCTTCGGCCTCAAGCTGAGCAAGCTGCCAAAAGATCAGATTGAAGCCCAGGTCAACGAAGCGGCAAAAATCCTCGAACTGGAAGAACTGCTGGACCGCCTGCCGCGCCAGCTCTCCGGTGGCCAGGCACAGCGCGTAGCGGTTGGCCGCGCGATTGTGAAGAAGCCGGACGTGTTCCTGTTCGATGAACCGCTGTCGAACCTCGACGCCAAACTGCGTGCTTCGATGCGTATTCGTATCTCCGACCTGCACAAACAGCTGAAGAAATCCGGCAAACCGGCAACCACCGTTTACGTAACCCACGATCAGACCGAAGCGATGACCATGGGCGACCGCATTTGCGTGATGAAGCTGGGTCATATCATGCAGGTTGATACCCCGGACAACCTCTACCACAAACCGAAGAACATGTTTGTGGCGGGCTTTATCGGCGCGCCAGAGATGAACATTCGCTCCAGCCAGCTGGTTGAACAAGCAGGCCGCCTGCATCTGACCGTTGGCGATGGGCTACTGCCGCTCAACGATAAGCTGCAAAGCAAGGTCGACACCCATAGGAACCAGCAGGTGTTCTTTGGTGTACGTCCGGAGTTCGTCTCTATCTCCGATGAACCGTTTGCTGAAGGTTCATGTACCGGCGAAATGGTACGCGTAGAAAATATGGGACATGAATTCTTCGTCTACCTGAAGGTCGCCGATTATGAACTGACCGCCCGCGTTCCGTCAGATGAAGCGAAGCCCATGATCGAGAAAGGACTTCATCGCAAGGTGTATTTCAAATTTGATCTCAACAAGTGTCATATCTTTGACGCAAAAACTGAACAGAACATCTCTCTGTGAACACTGGAGTATTAAAATGAAAAAAGTGCTTTTAAGCGCCGTAATCTCCGCAACTCTGGGCCTTACCGCGTTACCGTCAATGGCGAAGGATGTCGACCTGCGTATGTCATGGTGGGGCGGCAACGGCCGCCACCAGGTGACTCTGAAGGCGCTGGAAGAGTTCCATAAACAAAACCCGGATATTAACGTCAAAGCGGAATACACCGGCTGGGACGGTCACCTTTCGCGCCTGACCACGCAAATCGCTGGAGGTACCGAGCCTGACGTGATGCAGACCAACTGGAACTGGCTGCCGATCTTCTCGAAAAACGGCGAAGGCTTCTACGATCTGAATAAGATGAAGGACGTTATCGATCTGAGCCAATTCGATGCCAAAGAGCTGCAAACCACCACGGTGGATGGCAAGCTTAACGGTATTCCCATTTCCGTCACCGCCCGCGTGTTCTACTTCAACGATGAGACCTGGAAAAAAGCTGGCGTCGAGTACCCAAAAACCTGGGACGAGCTGATGGCGGCGGGCAAAACCTTCGAAAGCAAGCTGGGTAAACAGTATTACCCGGTGGTGCTGGAGCACCAGGACACCCTGGCGTTGCTGAATTCATATATGATTCAGAAATATAACCAACCGGCTATCGACGAGAAAACCAAGAAGTTCTCCTACAGCAAAGAGCAGTGGGTCGAATTCTTCCAGATGTATAAAAAGCTTATCGACAGCCACGTGATGCCGGACACCAAATACTACGCTTCGTTCGGCAAGAGCAATATGTATGAAATGAAGCCGTGGATTCAGGGCGAGTGGGCGGGGACCTATATGTGGAACTCCACCATCAACAAATACTCCGACAACCTGAAGCCACCAGCGAAGCTGGATCTGGGTAACTATCCAATGCTGCCAGGTGCTACCGACGCGGGTCTGTTCTTTAAACCGGCACAGATGCTCTCCATCGGTAAATCGACCAAAAACCCGGAAGCAGCGGCGAAAGTCATTAACTTCCTGCTGAACAGCAAGGAAGGGGTTGATACCCTGGGCCTGGAACGCGGCGTACCGCTGAGTAAAGTGGCGGTGCAATACCTGACCGAAGACGGCACCATTAAAGCCGATGACCCGGCGGTATCCGGCCTGAAGCTGGCGCAGTCTCTGCCAACCAAACTTTCCGTCTCACCATACTTCGATGACCCGCAGATCGTTGCCCAGTTCGGCACCTCTCTGCAGTACATCGATTATGGACAGAAAACGGTCGAAGAGACGGCAGCAGATTTCCAGCGTCAGTCTGACCGTATCCTGCGCCGCGCGATGCGCTAACGGCTCGTTATCAGTACCTACCCCGCAGCCCTGGCTGCGGGGTATTTTTTTAGCAAGGAGTCAATCATGAAAGGCAAAATCATCCCGCTGAACTTTCGGACCACGCAGGACAGCGAAACCGGTCACCAGGTGATCCGGATGACGCCATCGCATGTTATCTGTCACCGTAATTACTTCTATCAAAAATGCTTTACCCAGGACGGAAGCAAGCTGATTTTCGGCGGCGCGTTTGAAGGCCACTGGAACTACTATTTACTCGATATCGCCGCCCAGCAGGCCACTCAGATTACCGACGGGCCGGGCGATAATACCTTCGGCGGTTTTCTTTCTGCGGATGACCAGGCGCTGTGGTATGTCAAAAACAACCAACAGCTGCGCCGCGTGAGCCTGGCAACGCTGGAAGAACAGGTTGTTTATCAGGTGGACGACGAGTGGGTCGCTTACGGCACCTGGGTTGCTAATAGCGATTGCAGCCAGCTGGTGGGAATTGAAATCAAAAAAAGCGACTGGCAGCCGCTAACCGACTGGAGTAAGTTCCGCGCCTTTTACTTCACCGAACCGGAATGTCGCCTGATTAATATCGATCTGCGCAGCGGCGAGCAGCGCGTGGTTTTACAGGAAAAATGCTGGCTTGGTCATCCGATTTATCGTCCGTTTGATGACAACACCATCGCCTTCTGCCACGAGGGCCCGCGCGATGCTATCGATGCCAGAATGTGGCTTATCAACGCTGACGGCAGCAATATGCGTAAAGTTCGCCAACACCAACCAGGAGAGAGTTTTACCCATGAATTCTGGGTGCCAGATGGTTCCGCGCTTTACTACGTCGCCCATCAGGAAAATGCTCCACGTCGTTATCTGTATCGTGCCGATCCGGTGACGCTGGAAAACCAACAGCTAATGGCGATTCCCCCTTGTTCACATCTGATGAGCAATCATGATGGTTCTCTGGTGACCGGCGACGGTGCGCCGCACAGCACCGGTGATATTCAACTGAACGATCCGTTTATCTGGGTATTTGATATTCGTACCGGCGAGCAAAAAGCGATTTGCCGTCATGATTCGACCTGGAAAGTCATCGAAGGCGAGCGTCAGGCAACGCATCCGCATCCGTCATTTTCACCAGATAACCGCTGGGTGCTGTTTACTTCCGATAAAGAAGGCATGCCCGCGCTGTATCTGGCGGAGGTGTAGTCATTCAGCATCGCCTCCGGGACATTCTGCCACTCTGCATCCTGATCCCGGGGGCGGCGCAAAGCGCCTGCCCGGGCTACGGGATCGCAGACGGCTGAGAACGAGTAGCCCGGACAGATGCGCAGCATCGCCTCCGGGAAATTCTGCCACTCTACATCCTGATCCCGGGGGCGGCGCAAAGCGCCTGCCCGGGCTACGGGATCGCAGACGGCTGAAAACGGGTAGCCCGGACAGATGCGCAGCATCGCCTCCGGGACATTCTGCCACTCTGCATCCTGATCCCGGGGGGCGGCGCAAAGCGCCTGCCCGGGCTACGGGATCGCAGACGGCTGAAAACGG
>NZ_JAPUEW010000077.1:31178-47360 GCF_027492335.1 Klebsiella sp.
GTAGCCCGGACAGATGCGCAGCATCGCCTCCGGGAAGATTCTGCAACGCTCTGCCGCCTTCCTCCCGGAGGTTGGTTTGTCAGAAGAAAGACTTAAACCGCACCCGCGCACCATAGCGCTCATCAGTATTGCCGGTTTTCGCTGCTGACGAATCCAGCCACGACGCATAGGCTCCGAGGTAAATATTAAAATTCGGCATATCCATAATATTCGGCAGTTGCCACGAAGTATGAATGGTATGGATGTCGTAGCGTCCTGGAGCCAGAATCGCGCAATCGCCATCACACTCGGCACTCACGCCAGACATATTAAACTGGTCGATTTTGTTATGCGCATAGATATAGCCCAGCTCTACGCGGTGCCATAACGCATTGATCCCGGCGCTGAAATCTTTTTCATCCGCCGCATCCAGATACGCGGTACTCACATTTACCACCGCTCCGTTTTCGGCATCAGTTTTCAGCGTATTCCAGCTCATCGTCATACCATATCCGGTACGACTGGACTGATCGACCCAGCGACCATGCTGGTTCTGATAACCGTAGGCGTTATTCACGAGGTTGCTCTCCATCGCCGCGGCCACCGACCATGGGCCGGATTGCCAGGACGCGACAGGGCGCACGTAAACCACATTTTTACGGTTATCCAGCGCGTTGCCGTGATAGTTCTGATCCACAAACAGCGAACTGCCGTCCTCCACCAGCGTATTGACCTCAAAATACCAGTTATCAAGGTTTTTACTGAGCAGGAAGTTGCCGCCGCTGCTGCTACGCCCGCGTCCTTCTTTCATCATGTAAATATAGCCGTAGCCGTCGCTATATAGATCATTGGCGGTGTTGCCGGAATACTCAATAAAGGTATCCTGATTCAGCGGGAACATATCGTAAGCTTCAAAGCGCCCAATTTTAATTTTCCAGTCGTCATCCTGACCAAAGAAAAATGCCGCATCATCAAGATTCATTTTACCATTCATATCCGCCAGCGGCTGGACGCTAAACCCAGCATACTTACCGTTAGCGCCTTTACGCATTCCATCAAAGCCCAGAAGGATACGTCCGTTAATATCCCAACGCTCTTTATCTCCCGGCGCCCAGTTTTTATTTGCGCTGGTTTTTATCGACGTTAAACTACCGGTTCGACTAGCACCGTCCATATTAAACTCAACGTCGCCATAGAATTTTAACTCGCCATAATCATTAAGCTGCAAAGTGGGTTTGGTCGGTGCGGCACTGACCACTGCTACTGGCGTCTCCTGGCCTTTCAGCGCACGGATTTCCGCCTCCGCGCTGGCCGCCCGCTGTTCGGTCGCCTTTAGCCGTTGTTCCATTTGTGCCAGCCGTTCCTCAAGGGATAACGGTGCCTGTGCATTAGCCAGAGGAGTAAATAAAGACGTCAGAAAACACCCGACCCAGATTTTATTCATCGGTAAACCCTTTTATTAAATTAAGTTTTTATTTATAGGTAAAACACGACAATAATAACCCACCATCGTCGAAGACGGGTTATTAACGACTATGCCCGTCATACTTCAAGTTGCAGGTGCGTTAGCTCTCCTGCAACTCGAATTATTTAGGGCGTATTCAATAAAGATTATTCCAGCTGCCATGCTCCCGCTTCAGTTAAAAATGCAGAACCGCTCCAGGCAAATAAAGATAATTCACGATTGTCTGCATCCGGATATATACGACTGCTGAGGCAAGCCTCGCCATCATTAACAAACACTTCTACGGAAGAACTATCGAAGAATATCCTTAACTTCAGCTCTGCCCCAGCAGTCATCGGTACGCTACGTACCCCACACAGGCCATACAGCGGATAATGACGCTCCAGTACCAGGCGCTGCATCTGCGCATCCACGTATACGCGCAGACCATCGCCAAAACTCATACCGTACTGCTCAGCGCTGCTGCTGGCGCAATCCCAGTTCAGGATGACCTCCATGGCTTCACAGTTTTCCACCATCGTGGTCTTCTGGTTTTTCAGGGTCGTCACCGGCCACGGGAACCAGGCGCCACGCATGCTCTCGACCTCTTTAGCCGGACGCATCTGCAGGCGGTTATCCGTACTCAAGCTCAGCTCGCGCGGTAGCGAAAGCATACCCGACCAGCCATCCTGCTGCTCCGGCTGCGGCGATTCCCACATATCCAGCCAGCCAATGACGATACGGCGACCATCCGGGGTGAGAAAGCTCTGCGGGGCATAAAAATCGTGCCCATGATCCATCTCAACAAATTCCCCCTCGCGAACAAACGCCTGCCCCGGCCGCCAGTCGCCGAGCAGATAGCCGCTCTGGAACAGGTTACGGTTCTGATAGCCTTTTGCCGCAATCCCCTGCGGGGAAAACATCAATATGTGTTTACCATTGAGAGTGAAAAAGTCCGGGCACTCCCACATATAACCCATCTCTTTTTCCGCCTCGTCGAGAACGCCCGCGTCCTGCCACTGGCGCAGGTCGCTTGAACGATACAGCCGCACCTGACCGGTATCGCCATCGCGAGCGCCGACGATCATGTACCAGCACTCCCCTTCCCGCCACACTTTCGGGTCGCGGAAATGGTGCATGCCCGGTGGGGTATCAACCACGATCCCCTGGCGCTCAAAGTGAATACCGTCGCGGCTGGTCGCCAGACACTGCACCTGATAGAGATTAGCCTCATCGCTGGCGTCACCGTGGAATTTATGCCCGGTATAAATCAGCGCCAGCGTATCGCCATCCACCACAGCAGAGCCGGAGAAGCACCCATCTTTATCCTCCGGACCTTCCGGAGCCAGCGCTACCGGCAGATGCTCCCAGTGCACCAAATCTTTACTGCGCGCGTGCCCCCAGTGCATCGGCCCCCACTGGGTTGAGTACGGGTGATGCTGGTAAAAAGCGTGATACCAGCCGTCAAACCACACCAGGCCGTTAGGATCGTTGATCCAGCCCGCGCGGGCGGCCAGGTGATAGCGCGGATACCAGCGCAAGTTCAGCGCCTCGCGTTTAGCCTGTAATTCCTGTTCAGCGTTGGCAATTGTGTACGTCATAGTCTTCACTCTTTTGATTCAGATAGCGGTGGGCTGCGAGACCAGCGGGTCCGGCGAGGACTTACTGGAACGCAACAAGAAGATAGAGATAAAGGTGGTGCAGAACACCAGCAGTCCCATAATCAGATAGGACTGGGCAAAACCGTATTTCTCGTAGCTATAGCCCGCCAGCGGCGAGAGTATCGTGGCGATAACCGAGCTGGTGCAGGCAAAGCCCACCAGATACAGCGTGGATGAAAGACGCTTGTCGAAGTTTAAGCTGTTGTATTTAAAGATAGAGACCAGCAGTACCGGCAGTTCGACCGCGTGCAGCAGTTTGGTAATAGAGATAAGCAGCGGCCCTTCCACCAGCCCGGAAGCGACCATACGCATCGCCATCACCATTCCGGCGAAGATCAGGCCGTTTTTCGCGCCAATGCGGTTAACCAACCACGGGGCGCAGAACATGCCCGCAGCTTCAAGAAATACCTGGAACGAATTCAGATAGCCATACATCGCGTTCCCTTCCTGCAGCGTCGGGAACTGTGAGGAGAAATAGACCGGAAACTGCTGGTCGTAAACGCCGTAGATGCAGGTACCGATCACAAAGAATACCAGCGCCCAGAAACGCGGCAGGGTCAGCAGGCGCAGCGCATCTTCCAGCGTCACTTTACCGCCCGCCACCGCTTCATCCATCGCCTGTGACGCAGAGAAAACCCGCAGCCGCGCCAGTAAAATAAAGAACACCAGACCGGAGCAACTGGCTACTGCAAAGTTTAAATGCGGGTTAATGTTGAACAGCAAACCGGCAAAGAACGTCGCCACCGCCCAGCCCAGCGAACCCCACATCCGCGCCTTGCCGAATTCAAACTGGCTCTGGCGCGCTACACGCTCGGTATAAGATTCCAGCACGCCGATGCCGCCGTTAAAGGTCAGGCCGATATAAATCCCGCCAAAAATACTGCCGAGTAACACGTTAATTTTCAGCAGGTAGCCAAACAGCATATAGGCCGGGCCGGAGAGGATCAGCAGAACGGTGATGTACCAGAGCAGATTCTTACGCAGGCCGAGCTTGTCCTGAATAAAGCCGTAGCAAACCTGAGCAAACAACGCAGAGACGGAGAGCACCGCGTAAATAAAACCGGTGTCTCCCGGTTTCAGACCCACTTCCTGATTCAACCAGATAGAAAGTAGAGAGCCTGAAGAGGACCAGGTGACAAAAAAGAAGAACAGTAACGCACTGAGTAATGGGTAGCTGTGGGAGCGATGCGCTTTCATCATGACATTCTCATGTTGGAGTAATGCTGATATGGTAACGTTAACAAAAAACAGAACTCATGTCGTTTTGCTGAGATTCATGATGTTAATCACAAAAGTTAACGTTAACATAACGAGAGTGCGATCGCGATCAAATATTCCTCGCCTGCGCACGCGCTACGTGTACGATAGAATATCGTATGATCCTTTTACATCAGTAACTTAGTTAAAACCCGTTGCCGACGGCGAGGGTGGAGCACTCAATATGGCATCCCTGAAAGATGTGGCAAAGCTGGCGAATGTGTCGTTGATGACGGTATCGCGAGCGCTGAATAGCCCGGAAAGACTGAAACCGGAGACCCTGGTTCGCGTTCAGGCCGCGATTGAACAGACCAATTACGTCCCCGACCTGTCAGCGAAAAAAATCCGCGGCGCTCACGCCACGCCAAATACCATTGGGGTGCTGGCGCTGGATACCGTCACTACGCCCTTCTCGGTGGAGATCACGCTGTCTATTGAAGAAACCGCCCGGGCACACGGCTGGAACAGCTTTGTGGTTAACATGTTTTCCGATGATAGCCCGGAAACCATTGTCGATTTGCTGCTTTCCCACCGCCCGGACGGGATTATCTACACCACCATGGGCCTGCGGCAGGTACCGCTTCCGGCCAAGCTGTTAACCCTTCCCTGCGTACTGGCCAACTGCGAAAGTCTGCACGATCCGGTCGCCAGCTATATTCCGGATGATGAACAAGGACAATACACGGCGGTGCAGGCCTTGCTGGCTGCGGGCTACCGTCGTCCACTGTGTCTGCATCTACCGGCCAACCATCTCGCAACCGTCCGCCGCCGTCAGGGGCTGGAGCGTGCCTGCCGGGAGGCTAATATCGATCCTGACACGCTTGATCACAGCTATATGGCGTACGGCGATGAGCACTATCGCGATATTCCCGCTGTCGTGCTGGCACATATTCAGCAGCAAAAGCCGCACTTTGACTCGGTGATTTGCGGCAACGACCGTATCGCATTTATGGTTTATCAGACGCTGTTGGCGCAGGGGTTGCGCATTCCGCAGGATGTAGCTGTCGTGGGTTACGACAATATGGTGGGGATCGGCGATCTGTTCCTACCGCCGCTGTCAACGGTGCAGCTCCCGCATTATGACATCGGGCGCCTGAGCGCCCTGCATATCATTAACGGCGACAGCCATCGGGAAACGGTACGTGTTGCCAGCCCGTGGCTGCCGCGCGAGTCGCTGTAATTAATTGCCGATATTGCGCAGCTTCTCGCCGGACATCAGCTTACGTTCGATATGCTCCAGGGTGACGTTTTTGGTTTCCGGAATCAGCCAGAAAGTCACACCGATAAAGGCGATGTTCAGCGCAGTGTAGAGCCAGAAGGTTCCCGCCGCGCCGATTGAATCAAGCAAGGTCAGGAATGTCGCGCCGATAATCATGTTCGACACCCAGTTGGTGGTGGTTGAACAGGTAATGCCGAAGTCGCGGCATTTCAGCGGCTGAATTTCCGAACACAGGATCCACACCACCGGCGCGGCGCTCATCGCATAGCCTGCGATGCACATCATGGTCATACCCACCGACAGCCAGGAAAGTCCGCTGGAGGCGGTGCCGTTATCAAACTGCATCAGGCAGTAACCCAGCACCAGAGTGCCGATAGCCATAACGCTAAAACCGATTTTCAGCGCCGGTTTACGCCCAGCCTTATCGACGGTGAAGACCGCGATAAAGGTGGCGAACATAAAGGTCAGGCCAACCACCAGCGTCGCCACCATCTGCTGCTCGGTGGTGGTGAAACCGGCCATTTTGAAAATGCGTGGCGCGTAGTACATGATGATATTCATACCGGTAAACTGTTGCATGGCCTGCAACAACATGCCGAGGAATACCGCGCGGCGCACGTTACGGTTGATTTTAAACAGCGCCCAGCCGCCCTGTTTTAGCTTCAGGCTTTCACGAATTTCGTTCAGCTCATCACGGGCTTTTTCCGAGGTATCGCGCAGCATCCGCAGCACCTCTTCCGCTTCCACATGACGTCCTTTTTCCGCCAGCCAGCGTGGGCTGTTAGGCAGGAAGACCACCAGCACAATCAGTACCACTGCCGGTAATGCCAGCACGCCCAGCATCGCCCGCCAGTTGCCGCTGTAGCTAAACGCGGTATCGGAGAGGAACGCCATCACGATCCCCAGCGTCACCATCAGCTGATACATACTGATCATCTTGCCGCGCACGTTTTCACTCGCCATTTCAGACAGATACAGCGGCGCGGTATAGGAGGCGATACCCACGGCAACGCCAAGAATCACCCTTGCCACCAGCAGCATTTCGACACTGGCGGCAAAAGCGGAACCGATAGAACCAGCAACAAACAGTACGGCGCCAACCATCAGACTGTATTTACGCCCGAGACGGAACGAGAGCCAACCGTTAAATAACGCGCCGATAGCGGCCCCCAGCATCATGCTGCTCACCACCCACTCCTGCAGGCGGCTGGATAACACAAAATGATCGGTAATAAAGGGCAGCGCCCCGGCAATCACCCCAATATCGAGGCCAAATAACAATCCCGCCACCGCTGCGGCAATCGAGACAAACTGATTCATGCGCCGGGTATCGCGCTGCGTACGCGGCATTGTTGTAGAGTCGTTACTAATTGAAGTCATTTTTTCCTGCCAGACAGAGTAAGACATACGATGAAAGTACGGGATCGACAGGCTAAGGTGTCAGGCAGGACAAGCCAAAGATATGGATTAATTTGCTACACATAATCATTTTGTGATGGACATTCAACTTTCAAAAGTACAGAAAACAATCATGCCATTATCGAAACATCCCATTACACATAGCCATTAAGCAAAAAAACAAATAAACCATATGGACTATTCTAATTTCATGATATGGACAATTATTGTTAAGGCATAAAAAAACCCTGCCGAAGCAGGGTTCGCTATTGCACTAAAGCGGAGCTAAAAATTAGCGCGCCAGCCAGCCGCCATCAACCGCCACGGTGTAGCCATTGATGTAGTCAGAAGCGCTGGAAGCCAGGAATACCACCGGCCCCATCAGGTCGCTCGGCAGGCCCCAACGCCCTGCCGGGATGCGGTCAAGGATCTCGCTGCTGCGCTGTTCATCAGCACGCAGCTGCTGGGTGTTGTTGGTCGCCATATAGCCCGGCGCAAGCGCGTTCACGTTGATACCATGCTTCGCCCACTCGTTGGCCAGCAGACGGGTCACGCCCATCACCGCGCTTTTGGACGCGGTGTAAGACGGCACGCGGATCCCGCCCTGGAAGGAGAGCATGGATGCGATGTTAATGATCTTGCCGCCGTTGCCCTGAGCGATAAAGTGCTTCGCCGCCGCCTGAGACATAAAGAACACACTCTTAATGTTCAGGTTCATCACGTCGTCCCAGTTTTTCTCGCTAAACTCGATAGCGTCTTCACGACGAATCAGACCAGCGTTGTTCACCAGGATGTCGATATGACCAAATTCAGCCACCGCACGCTCCAGCAGCTGCGGAATGCCGTCAATCTGGCGCAGATCTGCGGTCAGGCTAAGAAAACGACGGCCCAGCGCGGTAACGCGTTCAATGGTTTCCGTCGGTTCAACAATATTGATACCCACGATATCGCAGCCAGCTTCCGCCAGACCGACCGCCATGCCCTGGCCCAGACCGGTATCACAACCGCTGACAACAGCCACTTTGCCCTGTAGGGAGAATGCATCGAGAATCATACTTTGTTCCTTAATCTTTCAGAGCCTGTAGGCACAGGCAAGGTTCTATTGGTCCAGCCTGCTGCTTGCACAGACCCTTATGGTTTTAAGAACTCTATAGGGATTTACTCATAAAAATAAAACAGAGTTCCGTTTTACAGTGAGCACATCTTAGCCCTGGCTAAAGTCATTTTCAATTATTATTAAAACGTTGTTTCAATTTTAAGGTGAGTAAATCATAAAAATGCAAAACAGATCACGAAGCGTTGTGCCATCGGCAAAAGAAAATCAATTTAAATCAATAAAATACAATGAGTTACAACACCTTTAAAAAATGACAGTAGATCATAAAAAAACGACCATAAAACAAAGGTGATCCCAGTATCTGCTGGACAGGCGACAAAAAAGTGCGATCCAGAGCGGGAAGTTGTTGCGAATTGCGTCCACCATCACAAATAATGAAACGATGTTTTGATAAATTAACACCTATCTTTTAAATCAACTTCCACTGACCGGCTCACGCAGGCTGGCGACATCTCAGGAAGGAAAAGGAGTACATCATGGCTAAAGGCATGCGGGTTAAATTGAATTATGAAGTCAGCCGCGATCCGGACACCGGCGCGGAGATCACCCGCTTAACCCCACCGGAAGTGACCTGTCATCGTAACTATTTCTATCAGAAGTGTTTTTTCAATGATGGCAGCCATTTGCTGTTTGCCGGCGAGTTCGACGGCAACTGGAACTACTATCTGCTGGATCTGGCGAAAGCCGAGGCGGTTCAGCTAACGGAAGGTGCCGGTGACAATACTTTTGGCGGTTTCCTTTCCCCGGATGATAAATCCCTCTATTACGTGAAGAACGACCGTACACTGCTGGAAGTTAACCTCACCACCCTGCAAGAGCGTGAAGTTTACCGCGTTGCCGATGAGTGGGTTGGTTACGGTACCTGGGTCGCTAACAGCGATTGCACCAAACTGGTTGGCATCGAGATCGCCAAAAGCGACTGGACGCCGCTCAATGACTGGCAGATTTTCCACGATTTCTTCCACAAAGGCCCCCACTGCCGCCTGCTGCGCGTCGATCTGCAAACCGGTGAAAGCAGCGTGATCCACGAAGAGAAAAAATGGCTCGGTCACCCGATTTATCGTCCTTTCGATGACAACACGGTCGCTTTCTGTCATGAAGGTCCGCACGACCTGGTGGATGCGCGGATGTGGATGGTGAATGAAGACGGCAGCAACGTGCGCAAAGTCAAAGAGCATGCCGAAGGCGAAAGCTGCACCCACGAATTCTGGGTGCCGAACGGCTCCGCGCTGGTATACGTCTCTTATCTGAAGGGGCAGCAGGGCCGCACAATTTATAGCTTCAATCCGGATACCGGCGTCAATGAAGCGGTGATGCAGATGCCAGCCTGTTCGCATCTGATGAGTAACTTCGACGGCACCATGCTGGTGGGCGATGGTTCCGGTACCCCGGTGGATGTAAAAGACACCAGTGGCTACACCATTGATAACGATCCGTATCTATACGCATTTGACGTCGCGAAGCAGGCATATTTCCGCATCGCGCGTCACGATACCTCATGGGCAACGGTGGCCAATAGTCGCCAGGTGACCCACCCACATCCGTCCTTTACGCCGGATGATAGCGCCATTTTGTTCAGTTCCGATAAAGACGGCAAACCTGCCGTTTATATTGCGAAGCTGCCATCGCATCCTGAGATGCTGAAGGCATAGCGTTAACCACTGTTTGAGTTAGTGTTTCTGTAACTGGCCTTGCCCTCCTTTTGGAGGGCTTTTTTATGCCCGGCGTATTTCCCGGATCGTGGTAACTATCCCGGAGGCGGCGCAATGCGCCTGTCCGGGCTACATTATGTGCATATGGGGTAGCCCGGACAGGTGCGCAGCACCGCCTCCGGGAAGATGGGTTAATACAAACAGAAAACCCCGGCTGACTGCTCCGGGGAAAACGATGAGGACGTTTTTATTTTAGAATGAGTAAGCAACACCCACGCGGAAGCGGGTCTGGCGGTCGCTACGGTCGTTGACGCCGACGTTGCCGAGTTCGCCGTACGGCGCCCAGTTTTTATCTAGCTTATAAGCGACCTTGAGGTTGTATTCCTGAGAGTACGGTTTATTGTCGTTACGTTTAACCCCTTCGGTACTGCGCGCATAAACGTAGTTCAGCTCAGCACGCCAGTCGCCCAGGACGTAACCGGCCCACGCATCGCCACGGTTTACCTTATCATCGTCTTTGCCTGCATTCGCCGGATAACGGGTGTAGTCATAACGGTAGCGGGCAGCAACGTAGAAGCCGTTATCGAAGCTGTACTGTACGCGCAGATTCGGTTTATAGATTGAGCGGCTATCGTTACTTTCAATCGCAAACCCGGGCGTTACTGAGAAGTTTTTATCCGCCTTCCACTGCCAGCTAATGGTCTCTTCATGACCATTACCGACGAAATCTGAATAAGGCTGGCTGGTGTTTTCACCGCCCGACTTCCACTTAGCCTCAACGGAGAAGCCAAAGCCGTTAGCGAAACGATGGGAGACGGAAACGCGGTCAGCGTTGCTCTTGTCCGATTTTCCACCATCAATGAATTCGTGACGTAAATCCACCGTGACTGCTGAAGCCGCGAAAGACATGCCACAGAGTGCAGCAAGGGCCAGAGATCTTGCAAACATAAAATACCCCTTATAATTAAAATATCGTTTCGTTTTTATGAAACTGTATTTTATTTTTTAGGCAATGATGTTTTAGTGATCGAGATCGTAATTATTTGTTTCAAAAAAGGTGGCACGTAAAGACGTGACAAAGCTCAACAAAATAGAGCGTTATGGAGGGATTTTGCGAAGGAAAAAAAGCTTGCTGATAAAAAACAAAAAAGCCTCCATTAAGGAGGCCTGGAAACTCACATCAGAAAGGGCTTATTCTCGTTCAACCGCCAGCGCCACGCCCTGACCGCCGCCGATACACAGCGTGGCAAGCCCTTTACGGGAATCGCGTTTAATCATCTCATGGACCAGGGAAACCAGTATGCGGCAACCAGATGCACCAATCGGGTGGCCGAGAGCAATCGCACCACCGTTCACGTTCACCCGCCGTTCATCCCACTCCAGCACCCTTCCCACCGAAATGGCCTGGGCCGCAAAAGCTTCGTTGGCTTCGATAAGATCGACTTCGTCCAACCTCCAGCCCGCCCTTTCCAGACAGCGACGGGTGGCGTGTACCGGTGCGATACCCATCAGCGCCGGATCGACGCCTACGCTTGCAAACGCGCGGATCCGCGCCAGAACCGGCAGCCCCAACTCTTGAGCTTTAGATTCGCTCATCATCATCACCGCCGCCGCGCCATCATTAATACTCGACGCATTGCCTGCAGTGACCGATCCCAGCCGGTCGAAGGTCGGAAGCAAGCTGGCCAGCGCTTCAGCGCTGGCGTCAACTCGCGGCTGTTCATCGGTATCCACCAGCCGAGGAATTCCGTTGAGCTCAGTGGTCACCGGAACTATCTCATCGCGAAAACGACCGGAATCGATAGCCCGCCGCGCTTTATGCTGCGAACTAAGCGCCCAGGCATCCTGCAGCTCGCGACTGATGCCATACTCTCGGGCCAGGTTCTCCGCTGTCACGCCCATATGATAATCATTGAACGCATCCCACAGACCATCGTGAACCAGGCTATCAATAAGCTGACTGTTGCCCAACTGCGCGCCGGTCCGGCTATCGGTAAGCACGTGCGGGGCGCGGCTCATATTCTCCTGACCTCCGGCGATCACCACGTCCGCTTCGCCGCACTGGATAGCCTGAGTCGCCAGGTGCAGCGCTTTCAACCCTGAGCCACAGACGTCATTAATGGTTATCGCAGAAACGGTATTGGGCAGCCCGCCGCGGATCGCCGACTGACGCGCCGGATTTTGTCCGGTTCCTGCGGTCAAGACCTGGCCGAGGATCACCTCATCAATACTTTGGGGGTCGACGCCGCTGCGCTCGATTAAAGCCTTCACCACCACGCTGCCCAGTTCCACCGCCGAATGACGCGACAGCGTACCCTGAAAACAGCCTATTGGCGTTCGCAACGCGCCGACGATTACGACATCTTTCATCCTCTACCCCTGCTCTGCCTCTGCGCAAAGAAACAGCATCATAGTAGTGAATTGTTATCAAAAAATTTCGTAATTGTTTAAAAAAAGTGAGGGGAATCACAAAGATTATGGGCGATTTTAGCCCTCATGTCCTTGTAGATGCTGGCGCAGCCAGCTTCCCGCTTCTCCTGGCGGCGCTTTTTTATTCCACAGTAAATCGGTGGAAATCACCCGTGGCCAACCGGCAATATCCAGCGCCACCAGGCTGCCGCTACCAGCAAACTCCTGCACCAGCGCGCTGGGCAAAATACACCATCCCAGTCCCTGAGCCGCCATGCTGAACAGCAGCAGATAGTTAGGCGCTGACCATACTAATCCGCGCGCGGGTTCCGCACTATTTTCCAGATAGGTGCTCAGGCGCAGCTCGCGCCAGCTGAGTAGCTCATCCCGGGTCACCCTGCCCTGAGTCGCCAGCGGGTGCCGGGGAGCAACAAAGATGGCCATTTCGGTTTGCATCGGCAACCGGATACTGCCGATGTCCGTCGGGTAGCTATCCCTGGCCTCAATCAGCCCCACCTGCGCGCGCTCTTTTTGCAGCAGGTCGACAACATCCTCATCTTCACCAATCAGGCACTCAAATTCGGTATGTGGAAAACGGCGGTCAAACTGCGCCAGCAGATCTTCAAGCACATCGGGATGCAGCGTATCGGAAAGCACAAAAGTCAGCCGTGCCTCCGTTTTACCGGAGAGCGAAATCGCCAGCTCATCCAGCCTGTCGCTGGCCGCCAGAATGGCTTTGACATAGCTCAGTACCTGTTCACCCTGCGGCGTGAGCGTCGGTTGCCGGGAGCTGCGATCGAAGAGCGTCACGCCAAGATCGGCTTCCAGGTTAGCAATCGCCGTACTGATGGTGGACTGACTTTTCCGCAGCCGCCTCGCCGCAGCGGAAAACGAACCGCAGGCGACGGTTTCGACAAAAGCGGTTAAGGCTTCGGGAGAATAGCGCATGAACTATCTACTTTATCGATGGGTACTATCTTTTGTTTATCATATTTTTCCATAAAATGCCGGGTAAATTCTTATTAAGGCCAGAGGTAACAAGCCATGCAACAACATAACGTACAGCGTAAAACGCTGACGGAACGCGTCATCCACGCGATCAGCTTTGAAGGTCTCGCGACCCTGATTCTCGCCCCTACTGCCGCATGGCTGATGCAGCGTTCGGTCGTTGAGATGGGCGGACTGAGTATTCTGCTGGCGACTGTCGCGATGATCTGGAACATCATCTATAACACCATTTTCGACCGCCTGTGGCCGGTGTCGCGCGTGGTGCGTAACCTGCGCGTCCGTGCACTACACGCAATCGGCTTTGAGTCGGGTTTTATCATCATCGGCGTAACCCTCGTCGCGCTGGTGCTCGGCGTCTCGCTGTTGCAGGCATTTATGCTGGAAATCGGCTTTATGCTGTTCTTCCTGCCCTACACCATGGCGTTTAACTGGGCCTGGGATACGCTGCGCGAGCGCGTCTTCAAGCATCGCCAGCAACGCATTATCGCCCGTAGCTAACCTTTTGGCGGATCGCCGGTACGTTAATCGACGATCCGCCGCTTCATTTATCCACCAGAAACTATCGCCGCAGACGAATCATAAATGTGATAAATTGCACTCCTTTTTGTTCGTTTTCTGGTTGATAAAGTCGCATAATGTCTAAAATTTGGTCTAAAGAAGAAACTCTTTGGAGTTTTGCCTTATATGGCACTGCTGTAGGCGCTGGCACGTTATTCTTGCCGATCCAACTGGGATCCGCTGGCGCTATCGTTCTGTTCATCACCGCACTGGTCGCCTGGCCGCTAACTTACTGGCCGCATAAAGCACTGAGCCAGTTCATTCTCTCCGCCAAAATCGCACCAGGCGCTGGCATTACCGGGGCCGTTAATCACTATTACGGAAAAAAGATCGGTAACCTGATTACCGGGCTCTATTTCCTCGCCTTTTTCGTAGTCATCCTGATCTATGCCGTCGCCATCACTAACTCGCTGGCCGAGCAGTTAGCCAGGCATGTGCCCATTACGTCTGGCGTGCGGGCGCTGCTCAGCCTGAGCGTGGTGCTAGTGCTCAATCTGATCTTTTTGATGGGCCGCCATATCACTATCAAAGTGATGGGTTTTTTAGTGTTCCCGCTGATCGCCTGCTTCCTGTTCCTCTCCATCTATCTGATTGGCAGCTGGCAGCCGGAGTATCTGACCAGTCAAATACAACTGACCTCGCACACGTTCCACCAAATCTGGATCTCCATTCCCGTGATGGTTTTCGCTTTTAGCCATACGCCAATTATTTCGACTTTTGCTATTGATCAGCAGGAGAAATACGGCGAGCAGGCCATGGGTAAATGCAAAAAAATCATGAAGGTGGCCTACACCCTCATCTGCGCAAGCGTACTGTTTTTCGTTTTTAGCTGCTTGCTGTCGATACCGACAACTTATATTGAGACCGCTCGTAACGAAGGGGTGACAATTCTCTCCGCGTTGTCGATGATGCCAGGCTCACCGGCATGGCTGGCGGTCACCGGGATTATCGTGGCGGTAGTGGCAATGTCGAAGTCCTTCCTGGGCACTTATTTTGGGGTGATTGAAGGGGCCAGTGAAATCGTCAAGACGTCGCTCGGCCAGATTGGCATTCGTAAAAGCCGCGCGTTTAATCGGGCGATGTCGATCCTGCTGGTTTCGACGCTAACCTTTGTCGTCTGCTTTATCAATCCCAACGCTATCTCGATGATTTATGCCATCAGCGGTCCACTCATCGCGATGATTCTGTTTATCATGCCGACCCTGTCGACCTACCTTATTCCAGCGCTAAAGCCTTACCGCTCAGTGGGTAACTTTATTACCCTGGTCATCGGTTTGCTGTGCGTTTCGGTGATGTTCTTCAGTTGATCCCCCGTGCGGCGAAGGCTCTCTTTCGCCGCACTTTCTGCCAATATTCTTATCTCCCCAATCCTCCTGACGGGCATACACTTAGAGCCTGCACACCATCAGGGGGAGTTTCTATGTCCAGCGTACAATTATCCGGAACCGGCACCTTAGGCGATCGTCAGGTTTATCGCCTGGGATACGGGGCAATGCAGCTTGCAGGACCGGGCGTCTTTGGTCAGCCAAAAGATCCTGAGACGGCTATCCGCGTGCTGCAAGAAGCCGTCGCCTCGGGGGTTAATCACATCGATACCTCCGATTTTTACGGCCCGCATGTCACTAATCAACTGATTCGCAAAGCGCTACATCCCTATTCTGACGAGCTATGCATCGTCACCAAAGTCAGCGCTCGCCGTGATGAAAAAGGCAATTGGTTGCCTGCGATGTCCCCCGCAGAACTGACCCAGGCGGTGGAAGATAACCTGCGCAATCTGGGCCTTGACGTTCTGGAGGTGGTGAATCTGCGCAGTATGCTCAGCGCTCATGGCCCGGTTGAAGGTTCGCTGGAAGGGCCATTAACCACGCTGCTGGAGCTTAAAGAGCGCGGGTTAATTCGCCATATCGGGCTAAGTAACGTCACCGCTAAACAGGTGGCGGATGCACAAAAACTCACGCCCATCGTCTGCGTGCAGAACCAATATAATGTCGCGAATCGTCAGGATGATCCGCTTATCGATGCGCTTGCGGCGCAGAATATCGCCTGGGTGCCGTTCTTCCCGCTCGGCGGTTTCACGCCGCTGCAGGCGCAAGAGCTTAATGACGTCGCCGCAGCTTTGGACGCCACGCCAATGCAGGTCGCGCTGGCCTGGCTGCTACAGCGCTCGCCGAATATCCTGCTCATCCCCGGCACCTCTTCGCTACAACATCTGCGGGAAAACCTTGCCGCCGCTGAATTAATCCTGCCGGCCGATGCCCTGGCCACTCTGGATAACCTCCAACCGCAATCCTGATTTTCAGGCTTCTACAAATGAAAATTTGCCGAAGCCTGCTCCTTAATATTTGCCTGGAATTACCTTAAAGCCACAGGCACTATACATCCTACAAATTAGCGTTATTCTCTGACGGATAACCCTAAATACCCTAAATAATTCGAGTTGCTTAAAGGCGGCAAGGGAGTGAGTCCCCAGGAGCATAGAT
>NZ_JAPUEW010000078.1:0-46726 GCF_027492335.1 Klebsiella sp.
CGGACAAAATGTTGCAGCAATACCCTTCACTGACGGCGATTTACGCGCCCTGCGGAGGCGTTGAGGGCATCATCGCCGCGCTGCATGCTCATCAGCGCCAGCATCAGGTCACGCTGATTTGCCATGGTCCCGTAGAGAACGGCGAGTTGGCGTTAATCGACGGCACCATTGATTTGATGATTGCGCATCGGCTGAGCGAGTTTGCCACCGCGACAATCTCCGCGTTTGTCCAGGCTGCCAGCCATCCGCAGGCGTCATTTATCAACGCGCTACAACCGTTTGATTTAATCACTAAAGAAAACCTCTAATCGGCAGGGGCATGGGAAATTCTCCGCGCCCCGCTTCGCCACTGCATTTGATAAAAAACAATCATTTTATCCATCAAAATAAAGCTTGAATCACATCAAAGAATTTAAATTTCATCATTGTTGATTTTGAAATTTTCATTCAATACTGGTCATGTTTTCTCCTCATTCTAAAAAGGAATCTATCATGACCATACATATTGCCAATGCGCCATGTAGCTGGGGCGTCGATGATCCCAAAAACCCTTATTTACCGCCGTGGTCACAGGTACTACAGGAAGCGGCGACCGCAGGCTACAAAAGTATTGAACTGGGGCCTTGGAGCTATCTGCCAACCCAGGCTGATGAGCTTCGTGCCGCGCTGAATAAACAGGGACTGTCGCTGGTTGCCGGAACGATCTTTGACGATCTGGTCAGCGAAGAGAACTTCCCGAACATTGTCGAACTCACGCACAACCTCTGTCGCAATCTGTCGCAGGTTCCAACGGCGGAAAAAACGCCCGGAAACTCGTTCCAACCGCCCTATCTGGTGATCATTGATTTCGGTAATCCGCAACGGGCCAAATTCGCCGGACGCAGCGACCTGGCACCACGGCTTTCCCCCGCCGACTGGAAGCGGATGATTAGTCACATTATCACCATCAGCAAACTGGCGTGGCAGGAGTATGGTGTTCGCCCGGTTATCCACCCTCACGCTGGCGGTTGTATCGAATTTGCCGATGAAATAGACCTGTTGGCAACGCAAATCCCGCACGACGTTGCCGGGCTATGCCTTGATACCGGTCACCTCTACTACTCAGGTATGGACCCGATTAGCTGGTTGGATCGCCACTTTGACCGGCTCGACTACCTGCACTTTAAAGATGTCGATCCGGAAGTCTTCGATAGCGTGATTTCCCGCGGTATCGACTTCTTCGCCGCCTGCGCGGAAGGTGTGATGTGCCCGCTTGGCAGCGGCGCTATTGATTATCCGGCGGTTCACGCGTTTCTGGATAAGCGCGGCTATCAGGGCTGGATAACCATTGAACAAGAACGTGACCCGCGCAACGTCGAAGGCAGTTTGCAGGCGGTCACGGAAAGCCTGCGCTACCTGCGCTCCGTCGGATTTTAATCAGGAGATAACCACATGATTAACGGTACAAAACCTGTAGGCCGGTCGTTACGTTGGGGCATGGTTGGCGGCGGAGGAAGCAGCCAGATTGGTTATATTCACCGCTCGGCAGCGCTGCGCGACGGTGCGTTTACCCTGCTGGCAGGCGCATTCGATATTGATGCCGAAAGGGGGCGAGAATTTGGTCAGCAGTTGGGGGTGAGCGCTGAACGTTGCTATCCCGACTATAAAACCCTGTTTCGTGAAGAAGCGGCGCGAGAAGACGGTATTGAAGCTGTTTCCATCGCTACGCCGAACAACACTCATTACGAGATTTGCCGGGCGGCGCTGGAAGCCGGGCTGCATGTAGTCTGCGAAAAACCGCTGTGCTTTACTGGCGAAGAGGCCGATGCGCTGGTGGCGCTTAGCGAAAAGCAGCACAAAATCATTGGCGTCACCTATGGCTACGCCGGGCATCAGCTGATTTTGCAGGCCCGACAGATGATTGAACAAGGGCTGCTGGGCGAGATCCGTATCGTCAATATGCAGTTCGCACACGGTTTCCACAATCAGCCGGTAGAGCAGGAAAACCCCAGCACCCGCTGGCGCGTTGACCCGAAATTTGTCGGTCCCAGCTATGTCCTGGGCGACCTGGCCACGCATCCGCTGTTTCTGGCAGAAACCATGGCCCCGAAGCTCAACATTACCCGTCTGATGTGCTCTCGCCAGAGCTTTGTCAAAAGCCGCGCCCCGCTGGAGGATAACGCCCATGTGCTGATGGAATACGACAACGGCGCGATCGGCTCGATGTGGTGCTCGGCGGTCAACAGCGGTTCAATGCACGGGCAGAAAGTACGTATCGTCGGTGAAAAAGCCAGCCTGGAGTGGTGGGATGAACAGCCAAACCAGCTTCGCTATGAAATCCAGGGCGAGCCGGTGCGAATTCTGGAACGCGGGATGGCCTATCTCGATCCGCTAGCCTTGCAGGACGACAGGATCGGCGGCGGTCATCCCGAGGGGCTGTTTGAGGCATGGTCAAACCTGTATCGGCGCTTTGCTATCGCCATGGATGCGACCGATCGCCGCGATGCTGCGCTGCTGGAAAACTTCTGGTATCCGGATGCCAAAGCCGGCGCGCTCGGCGTGCATTGGGTGGAGAACTGCGTGCGTTCGGCGGATAAGGGCGCCAGCTGGGTTGAGTTTCGTTAACCTTCCGTGGGGACATTTGCCCGGTGGCGCTCACCGGGCCTGCAACGGCCTCGATCACCGTAGGCCGGGTAAGGCGTCAGCCGCCACCCGGCAAAATGTCGCACAAAACCACTTTCTCGTGCCACACTATCGTGACAACGTCACATAAAACCAACAAAATCACAGCATTGTAATCAAAAAGCGAATGTCGTATAACATTGGCCAAACCGAGGGGTGTCCCGTGAGGGCTGAGATGGCGTAAGCCGAACCCTTTGAACCTGATCTGGGTCATGCCAGCGAAGGGACGGGTTGGCATTTCCGCCAGTTTTGCGCCATTGCCTGTTCACACTTCAGCACGCCCGGATCTCCCTTTAATCAGGAGGTCCTGTGATTCTTCCCGCGTTTACTCAAGGTCTTTACGGTCATCTGCGCCAGCAGGCCGGTGATGACTGGCAACATTACGTCGCCCACCCCTTTTTGCGCCAACTTGCCGACGGCACCCTGCCCGAACCCGCTTTCCGTCGCTATCTGACCCAGGACTACCTGTTCCTGATCCACTTTGCCCGCAGCTATGCATTGCTGGTCAGCAAACTGCGTACGCTACCGGAAATGCGTACCGCTGCCGCGTCGATGAACGCCATCCTCGACGAACTCCCGCTGCATGTTGGCTACTGCAACAGCTGGGGGCTAAATGAGGTGACAATGGCCAGCGAACCTGAAGCCGCGGAAACCGTCAACTACACCCGCTACGTGCTGGATATTGGTTATTCCGGCGACGCGCTGGATCTGCTGGCGGCGCTGATGCCCTGCGTTGCCGGATACGCGGAAATCGGCCTCGGTCTGCTCCACGATCCCGCGACTAACATCACCACTAATCCTTACGCCTCCTGGATCCGTAACTACGGTGATGAGGGCTACCTGAACGGCGTCAATGCCGCCATTAGCCTGCTGGAAACGCTCTGGCAACAGCGCGGCGGCGAGGCACGTTTTGCTGAACTCAGCACTATTTTTACCACCGCCACGCGGCTGGAAGCTAACTTCTGGCAAATGGGGCTGAATGTCGTCACGGAGCGCCCGGCGTGACTGCGCCCGGCATTACGGTGCGTGGTCTGAGCCTGCGCTTCGGTTCGCGGCTGGTTTTCGACAATCTGACGTTTGATATCCCCGGCGGTCAGTGGGTTTCGCTGCTGGGGGCCAGCGGTGCCGGGAAAACCAGCCTGCTGCGCATTCTCGCCGGGCTGGCAAAAGCAACTGCGGGCGAGGTTCGCGCCAGCGATGGTCAACCGATAGCTAAACGGCTGGCGTGGATGGGGCAAAAAGATCTGCTCTATCCTTGGCTAAACGTGCGTGACAACGTCTCCCTCGGCGCGCGTCTGCGCGGGGAACGGGTTGATACCCAGCGGGTTGCGACTTTATTACAGCAGGTTGGCCTTGAGCATTGCGCTAATGACCGCCCGGCCTCGCTCTCCGGCGGTATGCGCCAGCGGGCGGCGCTGGCTCGCACCCTTTATGAAGACCGACCCATTGTGCTGATGGACGAGCCTTTTTCCGCGCTCGATACCATCACCCGCACGAAAATTCAGACGCTGGCCGCCGAGCTGCTGGTGAACCGCACCGTGGTACTTATCACCCACGATCCGATGGAGGCCTGTCGGCTAAGCCATCGCCTGTTGGTGCTCTCTCCCGCCCCCGGTAATATCGACGATTCACACCGCTTATCCGGCGTACCGCCGCGCGCGCCGGACGATCCGCAGCTATTAACCAGTCAGGCTGAACTGTTACAACAGTTAATAAGGGCTAACGGATGAGCGCAAAACTGTTTCGTGGCTGCGTGGTGTTCTGCGGCCTGCTATTGCTCTGGTGGCTGGCGAGCCGCAGCGGCATTCCCGCTTTCCTGCTGCCTTCTCCTTCGGCGGTAGCCAGCGCGTTGTGGGTCAATCGGACTTATCTCGGCTGGCACTTGCTCATCACATTGAGTGAAATTCTCAGCGGACTGCTGCTTGGCGTTCTGCTCGGCGTGGTTCTGGCGCTGTGCATGATTGTCTCGCCGCGTCTTCAGCGCTGGCTGATGCCGCTGGTATTGACCAGCCAGGCAATCCCGGTCTTTGCCCTCGCCCCGCTGCTGGTGCTGTGGTTTGGATTCGGCATGAGCGCCAAGGTCATGATGGCGGTGCTGGTGATTTTCTTCCCCGTCACTTCGGCATTTTTTGACGGTCTGCGGCGGGTCAATAACGACTATCTCGATCTGGCGCGCACCATGGGAGCATCTTTTGGCGCTCAGCTGCGCCACGTGCGGATGATGGCGGCGCTCCCGGCGCTCGGCTCGGGCCTGCGGATGGCCGCCGCCGTGGCCCCCATCGGCGCAATTATCGGCGAATGGGTCGGCTCAGCTGAAGGACTGGGCTACGTCATGCTTAACGCCAACGCCCGCCTGCAAACCGATATCTGCTTTGCCGCCCTGTTTATTTTAGTACTGCTGACCGTCCTGCTGTGGCTGGCGGTGGATGCTTTTTTACATCGGCTGATCAACTGGACGCCGGAATAACCTTTTCGAAATATAAGGAGTAATGATGCATAAACATATATTCACCGGGATGGCCTTCACCGCGCTGCTCAGCGCTCAGGCGCAGGCTAACGAGAAGCTCACACTGGTGCTGGACTGGTATATCAACCCCGATCATGCGCCGATCATGGTCGCCGAGCAGATTGGCGCGTTTAAAGAAGCGGGCCTGGACGTTAAAATTGTACCACCGTCCGACCCGGCGCTGCCGCCACGACTGGTGGCTGCCCGTCAGGCCGACCTGGCGATCACCTACCAGCCACAGGTGCATTTTTTTGCTGATGAAGGGCTGCCATTGGTGCGCGTTGGTACACTGATTAACTCGCCGCTAAACACGGTCATTGCGCTGGATAAAAACATCAAAACTCCAGCTGACCTGAAAGATAAAAAAGTCGGTTATTCGGTCAGCGGTATCGAACAGGCAACGCTGGCAACCATGGCGCAACACGCACAAATCGATCCCAAAAGCATTAAGCTTATCAATGTAAACTTCCAGTTAACCAGCGCCCTGCTGGCCGGTCAGGTTGATGCGGTCATTGGCGGTTACCGTAATATAGAAGCGCTGGAAATTAAGCTTCAGGGGAAAGACCCTGTGGTGATGAACGTCGAGGACTATGGCGTACCGGCATACGATGAGCTGGTTATTGTCGCCAACCGCGATGAAGTTAACGCCCCGAAAATCAAAGCATTCCTCACCGCGTTGCAAAAAGGCGTCACTTACCTGCGCGCCCATCCGCAGGAGACCTGGCAGACGTTTGCCGCCGCGCATCCGGAACTCAACACCGAGCTCAACAAGCAGGCATGGCTGAAAACCATTCCTCTGTTTGCTACCGATCCGGCCGCGCTGGATAAACCACGTTACGAAGCTTACGAACAGTTTTTATATAACAACAAGTTGGTGAAAAAAGTCACACCTTTGGCAAATTATGCGCTTGAACTGCATTGATTCATCCTGGTGTTGGCGGAAATTTTTTCGCCAGCAACGTCAGCGAAGCGGTAATAAAAAATGAGAAATTACTTCACTAATAATTACAATTTTAAAGGTCTTTTATCCTTTAAAACACTTCACTTCTATCAATGAGTTACGCCCATTTTTAACAATGTAAAAATAACGTAAAAATACCGCAATCAATAAAACGTTGAATGCGGATTTAAAAAGCCATATATTGTGCCCGCTTTATGCATAGCGATTCAATTTCTTACACCAATTTATTCAACCAGCATTCAACCGTAACGCTGGTTGTGGGAGTGATATGATGACGGATAAAGTCCGTATTGATACTTTAGGCGCAGATTTATTAGATGCAAACAACGATACCTTTTTGGCCCGTCAGGCTGAATTCGAATCGAATGTCAGGAGCTACCCGCGCAAGCTACCCCTTGCGATTACCAAAGCGGAAGGCGTTTGGCTGACCGATGCGGATAACAAACAGTACCTGGACTGCCTTGCCGGCGCCGGTACTCTGGCTCTCGGTCACAACCACCCTGATGTGCTGCAGAGCATCCAAAGTGTCATTACCAGCGGCTTGCCGTTACATACTCTCGATCTGACGACTCCGTTAAAAGATCGCTTCTGTGAATACCTGCTCTCCCAGTTACCTGGCGAAGGTAAAGAATACTGCCTGCAGTTCACCGGCCCAACCGGTGCTGATGCCGTGGAAGCGGCGCTGAAGCTGGCGAAAAAATACACCGGTCGTTCTTCCATTATCAGCTTCTCCGGCGGCTACCACGGGATGACCCATGGCGCGCTGTCCGTCACCGGTAACCTGTCACCAAAAGAAGCCGTCAACGGTATGATGCCGGAAGTGCAGTTTATGCCTTATCCGCACCAGTACCGCTGCCCGCTGGGTATCGGCGGTGACGCAGGCGTGAAAGCGCTGACCTACTACTTCGAAAACCTGATCAACGACGTTGAAAGCGGCGTGCGTAAACCGGCGGCGGTGATCCTCGAAGCCGTTCAGGGTGAAGGCGGCGTGAACCCGGCTCCGGTCGAGTGGCTGCAGCGCATCCGTAAAGTGACGCAGGAACACGGCATTCTGCTGATCATCGACGAAGTCCAGGCGGGCTTTGCCCGTACCGGTAAATTCTTCGCCTTCGAACACGCGGGCATTGAGCCGGACATCATCGTGATGTCTAAAGCGGTAGGCGGCGGTCTGCCGATGGCCGTTCTGGGTATCAAAAAACAGTTCGATGCCTGGGAACCGGGTCACCATACCGGCACCTTCCGCGGCAACCAGTTGGCGATGGCTACCGGCCTGACCACCCTGCGTCACCTGAAAGACAACAACATTGCCGATAAAGTCGCCGCCCAGGGCGAGTGGCTGAAAGGCAAACTGGCCGAGATGCAGAAACGTTACCCGGTTATCGGCCACGTGCGCGGTCTGGGCCTGATGATCGGTATCGAGATCGTGAAACCGAACGAAGCGCCGGATCACATGGGTAGCTACCCGGCGGATGGCGAACTTTCTGCACTGCTGCAGAAAAAATGCTTCGAAGCGGGCCTGATCCTCGAGCGCGGTGGCCGTCACGGCTGCGTACTGCGCCTGCTGCCGTCCCTGCTGATCAGCAACGCAGAACTGGAAATTTTCTTCGACAAATTTGAACAGGCCCTGCTGGCCGCCGGCGTAAAACCGGTCTGAGTGGAGTAAGTGACCGCAATGTCCAAATTGAATCCGATTCTTGCTGGTTCTGCGCAGAGTATTGACGCCTATCAGCAAGCTATCGCCCAGACCAGCCAGGCGGTAGCGCAGTGGCTGCAGCAACCTGAGATGTATCAGGGGAAAAGCGTTGACGAGCTGCGTGAGCGCATCACCCTTGATTTCAACGAACAGGGTCTGGGCAACCAGGCGGCGATTGAACGTGCGATCGAGTACTTCCTGAAAGACAGCCTGTCGGTACACCACCCGCAGTGTGTGGCGCACCTGCACTGCCCGAGCCTGGTCATTAGCCAGGCGGCGGAAGTGCTGATTAACGCCACTAACCAGAGCATGGACTCCTGGGACCAAAGCCCGTCAGCGACCATCATTGAGATCAAGCTGATTGAATGGCTGCGCGCTCAGGTAGGCTACGGCGCTGGCGATGCAGGCGTATTCACCAGTGGCGGCACCCAGAGCAATATGATGGGTCTGATGCTGGCGCGCGATGCCTTTTTCGCACGTATGGGTCATTCCATCCAGCAGGATGGTCTGCCGGGCGATATTCGCCAATACAAAGTGCTATGTTCTGAAAACGCCCACTTCTCGGTGCAGAAGAATATGGCGCTGATGGGCCTTGGCTACCGTTCCGTGACGCTGGTGAAAACCGACGAATTCGCGAGAATGGACGTTGCTGACCTGAAAGCGAAAATCGCGCAAGCCCAGGCTAACGGCGAGCAAATTATGGCGATCGTCGCCACCGCAGGTACCACCGATGCGGGGGCAATTGACCCGCTGCGGGAAATCGCGACAGTAGCGGCAGAGCATCAGATCTGGCTGCACGTTGACGCAGCCTGGGGCGGCGCACTGCTGATGTCGGAGAAATATCGCGATCGTCTGGACGGCCTTGAATTAGTGGATTCCATCACCCTGGATTTCCACAAACAGTTCTTCCAGACCATCAGCTGCGGTGCGTTTCTGCTAAAAGAAGCCCGCCATTATGAGCTGATGCGCTATCAGGCGGCCTATCTGAACTCTGAGTTCGATGAAGAGCACGGCGTGCCAAATCTGGTGTCAAAATCGCTGCAAACCACCCGCCGCTTCGATGCGCTGAAGCTGTGGATGGGTCTTGAGGCGCTGGGCCAGAAGCAGTACGCGGAGATCATCGATCACGGCGTGACGATGGCGCTGAACGTGGCGGATTACATCGAGACGCAGCCAACGCTGGAACTGGTAATGCAGCCGCAGCTGGCGAGCGTGCTGTTTCGTTCGCGCCCGCAGCAGATGGCGGGCAGCGACGATGCCGCCATCGCCCTGCTCAACCAGCGCGTTGGCGATGCGCTATTGGCCTCCGGTCGTGCGAACGTCGGCGTGACCGAGCACAATGGCGTGACCTGCCTGAAGCTGACGCTGCTGAACCCGATCGTCACCTTAGATGACGTTAAGGTGCTGCTGAATCTGGTAGAACGCACCGCTCAGGAACTGCTGGCGCAGTAAGCTAGTTTCGCAATAAACGCTGAAAGCCGATAATTCACATTATCGGCTTTTTTTTACATTTTTCCCGGAGGCGGTGCTGCGCACCTGTCCGGGCTACAGCTACACAGCTGCCTCCGGGAAAACAGCCGCAATGCAACTGCAATCGCTAGCTCAGGCTCTCGCCTCTTGTAACAACTGCTGGATCATCTTCTCCTGCTGGACGTAATCTCCTTCGCCAAAAGCCGTATAGCGCAGCTTGCCTTTGGCATCGAACAGATAATGCGCGGGCCAATACTGATTACCAAACGCGTTCCAGATGGCGTAACCGTTATCCGCCACAATAGGGTAAGTCAGCTGCCATTTTGTGATCGCTTCACGCAGCGCAGGCAGCGAACGCTCCCATGGATACTCCGGAGTATGTACGCCCACCACCACCAGCCCGGCAGCGCGATATTTATTCGCCCACTCGCGCACGTAGGGCAGCGTGTGCTGGCAGTTAATACAATCCCGGGTCCAGAAGTCGATTAATACCACTTTCCCCTTTAGTGCGGAGTTGCTCAGCGGTGGGCTATTAATCCACGCGCTGCCGCCTTCCAGTGCAGGCATTTCGCTGGTTGGCTGTGGCGCAACAACCGGCTGGAGAAACGCTTTTTGCTCCGACTGCGGCAAATTAGCACTGAGACTCTGCTCCAGCCGTTGCGTCAATCCGGTAGCCCCTTGTAGAAAACTATCCGCCCCGCTGGCTATCAGCCCCACCGATGCCAGCATCGCCACGCCCGCCAGCTGACGCAGGCGTTCGCTAAAAGCCAGACCTTTACGCAAACGCGCAGTCCACCGGGAGCCGAACAGCCACAACAGAGCCAGCATCAGCGCGCTGCCGCTGCCGTAAGACAGCAGCAGTAATCCGCTGGTGACCGAGCTGCCCTGAATAAATCCAAGGCTGAGGATCGCGCCCAGTACCGGCCCGGCGCACGGTGCCCACAGCAGGCCAATTGCCAGACCCGCCAGCAGTGCGCCCGCTCCTCCGGCGTGCTGGTAGCTACGCGCGTTAATACGATTACCTAACGCCACCACCGGAGCCGTCAGGCGCTGCGCGGCCTTTGTGGATATCAGGCTCACTCCGACCAGCACCAAAAACAGCAGCGCCAGCCAGCGTCCGGCAAGTGTCAGGCTCACCACCCAACTGCTGGCAACCGTTACCAGCAGCGAAACGGTGGTAAACATCAGCACCATGCCGCTGAGCATCAGCAGCAGATGTGCCCTTTTACCACGCACGCTGGCAAAAATTAACGGGATAACCGGCAAGGTGCAAGGGCTCAGCAGCGTCAGCATACCGCCGAAAAAAGCAATCAGAATGGACATACACGCTCTCCTCAGATGAATTAGCTGCCTGAAGCGGCAGCCAACCCATTACAGCAGGCGTATGTATGGCTAAAGTGTCTGAAATAGCGGGAATTTGTCAGCTTAGTTATCTGTAGCGCCCGGGGATACAGAAGGATACAAAGCGGTGGCAAACAGCAGCACCGAGGCCTCCAGACCGCCGCTTGAGCAGTTGCGCAGCGTCAGTTTTCCCGCCATCTGGCTGGCTAGATGTGCGGCAATTGCCAGACCCAGACCGGTGCCACCGGTATCGCGATTGCGCGAATTCTCCAGCCGATAAAAAGGTTGCAGCACCGCCTCCAGTTGATCATCGGGGATCCCTGGCCCTTCATCGGCAACCTTGACTGTAACATCACCGTTTTGCGCATCTTCGAGGCTAACGGTGACGCTATCGCCAAATTTCAGCCCATTATCAATCAGATTGCTCATAATGCGCCGCAGCGCCTGCGGTTGAATCAGCACCGGTTGCTGGATACTGCCGGGAATAAAGCGCACCGCTTTGCCGACATCAGCGTAATCACAGACGATAGTGTCGAGAAAATCATTCAGGTTGAGACGCTGGCGCGTCTCCTCCAGCGGCTGGGCGGAGCGGGCAAAAGCGATCCCTTCTCTGACCAGTCTGGTCATATTGTCCAAGTCCTCAAAAAGCTTGTCGCGTAGTTCTGGCCGATCCGCCATCTCGACCCGCAGCTTCATACGGGTAATTGGCGTTTGCAGATCGTGAGATATCGCCGCGAGGATCCGCGCCCGCTCCTGCAAATGGTCGTGAATACGCGCCTGCATGGCGTTAAATGCCCGCGCCGCGTGGCGAACTTCAACCGGCCCCTGTTCCGCCATCACTTCAGGCACATTCATTGCCGGTTCGAGGTGGTCAATGGCGCGGGTGAAACGGGTCATCGGGCGCACCACCTGACGCACGGCGTACCAGGCACAAAACAACAACAGTAAGAATTGTGCGACCAGTACCACGGGTAGCCAACGGGCGATCGCCGGCAGGCGCGGCCACAAGTCAATGGTTAGCGGCGCGCCGTCGTGCAGGGTGACGTGGGCCTGGATATGCTCGCGCGGACCGGGGATCGCCACAATGCTTAGCGGATAAGTGCCGCTGAGCGTTTCTTGCAAAGTCCGCACCGCATCACGTACCCGCCAGCTGGTGGGATAGTCGCCACCTTGCCCCGCCGTAAGCTGATAGCGATAGTTACCGCGCGCCAGCCGCGCCAGCCACTGTGGGCGTTCGGCGGCAGGAAGACGATTAAGGATCGCCACGCTGGTGGCGACATCGTATTCGAGGTTGCCCAGCATCACGCTGCGGGCGCTGCTCATCCGCTCATAAAGTAACAATGATAGCGTTAAGGCGTTGGCCAGCAGCAGCGCGAGGAAAATCATCACGACCAGTCGGGACTGCAACGATGCGGGCCAGAGCTTCATTCGCGGACCTCGCGAATCGACACCGGAACCGAAAGCACATAGCCTTCGCTACGGACGGTTTTGATATAGGCCGGTTCGCGGGCATCTTCGCGCAAGCGCTGACGTAAACGGCTCACCAGCAGGTCAATGGAGCGCTCGAACAGTTCGGCATCCCTTCCCTGCGTCAAATTCAGCAGCTGATCGCGATTCAGTACCCGCTGCGGGTGGTCGAGGAAAACCCGCAATAGCCGATATTCCGCACCGCTTAGCGCGACGATAGTGCCGCTGTCATCAAGCAGATGCCTTGCCGAGGTATCCAGCAGCCAGTCGCCAAAGGCGATGAGTCGTCCGGCCTCGGTAATCTGCAAATTGGGCGGCAGCGCCCGGGTGCGGCGCAGAATAGCCTTGATGCGCGCCAGCAGTTCGCGGGCGACAAAGGGCTTCACCAGATAGTCATCGGCACCCATTTCAAGCCCCAGAATTCGGTCGCTGTCGTCGGTGCGCGCGGTCAACATCAGAACCGGAATATCCTGCTGGCCGTTGCTGCGTAGCTGGCGACAGAGAAGTAAACCGTCGTCGCCGGGCAGCATCAGATCCAGAACAATTAGATCCACCTGATGCGCGTTGAGCACCGCCCACATCGCCTTGCCGTTGGCGGCCCCCGTCGCGCGATATCCCGACTTTTCCAGATAACCGGTGACCAGCTCACGAATATCGCGGTCATCATCAACAACCAGAATATGATCAATACGTTCCAAAGCAGGCTCCGGTAAAAAAATGCCACTCAAAGAGAATATGCGCTATCGCCGGAAGCGCAACTTCACACCCCGGCGCAGCAGTTACAGATGATCGGCATCGACAACTGCCTGCACGAACGCCTGCGGGGCTTCCTGCGGCGGGTTATGGCCGATATTGCCTTTGAATTCGCGATGCTCGTATTTGCCCGTAAATTTAGCGCGATAGCTTTCAGGTGCCGGGTGTGGCGCGCCGTTGTTATCACCTTCGATGGTGATAGTTGGAACGCCAATAGTCGGCAAAGCCGCCAGTTTCTGCTCGTAGTTTGCGTATTTCGCTTCGCCTTTCTCCAGCCCTAAGCGCCAGCGGTAGTTGCTAATGGTCACCGCCACGTGATCGGGGTTATCCAGCGCCTGCACGCTCTGTGCAAACTGCGTATCGCTAAACTGCCAGCCCGGCGAGGCCTGATGCCAGATAAACTTCGCAAAATCGTGAGTATTCTGCCGATAACCTGCTTCACCGCGCGGAGTGGCAAAATAGAACTGATACCACCACGACAGCTCGGCCTGCGGCGGCAGCGGTTTTTCGCCAATTTGCTGGCTGCTAATCAGATACCCGCTCACCGAAACCAGCGATTTCACCCGTTCAGGCCACAGCGCGGCTACGATATCCGCCGTGCGCGCGCCCCAGTCAAAACCGGCAAAATCAGCCTGTTTGATATGCAAGGCATCCATCAGATTGACGATATCTTTCGCCATCGCCGCAGGCTGACCGTTGCGCGGCGTTTTCGCGGAAACAAAGCGCGTGGTGCCGTAACCGCGCAGATAAGGCACGATAACCCGGTAGCCCTTCTGCGCCAGCGCCGGGGCGACGGCGGCGTAGCTATGGATATCATAAGGCCAGCCGTGCAGCAGGATCACCGCTTGCCCGTCGCGGGGGCCGATATCCACATAGCCAATATTAAGATCGCCCGCCTGTATCTGATGCAGAGCGTTAAAGGCGGCGCTGTCCTCCGCCGCGCAGACGCTGGCGGAAACCAGTGAGGAGCAGATCAGCGCCAGGGCGGCATATTTACGGGATAAAAAAGTGGTGCTCATGATGGTTGCCTCTTCATGGTTTGGATGACAGGCCTATCACAACACCGCGATGTATCTGCACTGTGCGTGCAGAGGGGGGATTTTGTCGCACCGTGTATCGTCATTGCGCTCAGATACACGGTGATACAAAACGGAAAAATCAGACGTTATCCGGCGGCAAATAGTTAGCTACAAAACGAGTCAAAATCGCCGAGGCCACCGGGCTCTCTACGACTTCACGACTTAGCTTGTCCGGATCAATCCCCTCATTGCGCAGTGCCGCCTGACGGTAAGCAATCAGCGAGCGGGCAATTTCCGGAGTGATTTCCGGGTGGAACTGCGTGGAGATAGCATGCTCGCCATAGCGAACAATCTGGTGCGGATCGTGCTGCGACGAAGCCAGCACCGTAGCCCCTTGCGGCAACCGGCTTACGGTTTGCATGTGCGTAAGATGTGCGCTGAAGGGGGCCGGATGGTCAGCCAGCAGCCCGTCAGTCAATCCATTCGCAGAGAGAGTAACGGTTTTGCTTCCGGCTTCGCGCCCTGCAGGATGGTAATCCACCTTACCACCGAGGGCATGCGCCATAAGCTGATGCCCATAGCAAACGCCAAACAGCGGCATCTCAATAGCCATCGCGTCGCAGATCCACCTGGCGGTCATTTCGCTCCACGCCAGGCGCTCAGTCACCATATACCATGAACCGGTAATCACTGCGATGGTATCGCTATCTGGCGCGGGAAGCGGTTCCCCGGCAAATACCCGCGCCACGCGGATTTTATTGCGCCACGGCGCGAGTAAATTGCCAAACCAAGCGGGAAGATCGCCATGGTCAGAGGCGATTTCGACCGGCGGCGTGCCGGTCTGGATAAGAAGTAGCGTATTTCGGCTTAACGACATCAGAACGCCTTTTTCACAACAACACAGAACTCTACTATGAGCAAAAGCGCTAACGGCGGCAAATAACCAATCCGTTAACGCTTATGCTTTGAGTGAATAATGCCCTATTGCGCGTCGGCGCTGTCTACCTGCGGCACGGTCGATTGTGCATCTTGCGCCGCCGGCGTATTCGCCGGGTCAAAAATGTGGTCAAGAATTGCCCGCGCCGTTGGCCCCGCAACCACGCCATCGCCGCCACCGTTTTCCAGAATCAGCGCCATCGCCACTTTCGGATGCTGATATGGCGCAAACAGGGTATAGAAAATATGATCGCGCAGGCGTACCGGGATCATTTTGGCGTTATAGGTCTGGTTCTCTTTCAGGCTAAAGACCTGGGAAGTCCCGGACTTGGCCGCAATCTGATACGGTGCGGTATGAAACAGCTTATAGCCGGTGCCATTTGGCAAGTTCGCCATGCCATACATGCCGTTACGCACCACGCTCCAGTATGGTGAATGCGGATCGCCAACCTGCGGCAGATTCTGCGGCGGCTGATAGCGCTCGACCTTGTTGCCTTGCTTCATGGAATAGAGCAGATGCGGGTTTTGTACCTTACCGTTGTTAATCAGCGTAGTCAGCGCTTTCACCATCTGGATTGGCGTGGCAATCCAGTAGCCCTGGCCGATACCGACGGAGATAGTATCCCCCTGATACCACGGTTTTTTATGCACTCGCTGCTTCCACTCCCGGCTCGGCAACACTCCGGCGTACTCTTCGTTAAGATCGATGCCGGTTGATTGGCCATAGCCAAATTTGCTTAACCACTCATGGATACGGTCGATGCCCATTTCGAACGCTACCTGATAGAAAAAGGTATCCGCCGATTCTTCAATCGCTTTTGTCACATTCAGCATACCGTGACCGCTCTTTAGCCAGTCGCGATAACGGCGCTGGGTTCCCGGCAGCGTCCAGGTCGGCGCGCCGAAGAAAGAAGTTGTTGGGGTGATGACCCCAGCCGACAGCGCCGACAGCGCCATATAGGGTTTAACCGTGGAGGCCGGCGGATACAGCCCCTGGGTGACCCGGTTAATCAGCGGCCGATCCGGGTTATCGAGCAGTGAACGGTAGGCCTGATAGCCAATACCTCTGACAAATGGGTTTGGGTCATAGCTCGGGCTGGAGACCATCGCCAGTACCCCGCCATCACGCGGATCGACCGCAACGACCGCCGCACGCTGCCCCTTCAGCACCGACTCGATATACTGCTGCAGGTGCAGGTCCAGCGTCAGGTAGATATTCTTCCCGGCAACCGGCGGCACCTCTTTTAGCAAGCGCACCACCCGGCCATGGTTATCCACCTCAACTTCCTGATAACCCGTAGTGCCGTGCAGCGCTTTCTCGTAATAGCCTTCAATGCCCTGCTTACCGATATTATGGTCGGCGGCATAGTTCTCTTCTTCACCCGCTTTCGCCAGCTTTTGCAGATCGCTGTCGTTGATTTTCGACACATAGCCGACCACATGCGCCAGCTCTGCGCCGTAGGGGTAATCGCGCTGCTGATAGCTCTCAACGGTAACACCGGGGAAATGAAACTCATTGACCGCAAAGCGCGCCACTTCCACGTCGCTGAGATCCGATTTTAAGGTCACCTCTTTATAGCGGCTGTTGTGATGCATATCGTCGCGAAAACCGGCGATATCTTCCGGGGTGAGATCGACAATCGGCGTCAACTGCTGCAGCAGCGCCGTCATATCAGCGATTTTGCTCGGGATGACCTGCAAACGGTACAGGGTGATGTTTTGCACCAGCGGAATGCCGTTGCGGTCGAAAATCAGCCCCCGGCTCGGCGCGATGGGCAGCATTTTGATGTCGTTCTGATTTGAGCGGGTTTGATAGAAGTCGTGCTGATCTACCTGCAGGCGGTAGAGGTTAATAATCAGGATGGCAAAGCAGACCACCACCAGTAGAAAAGCAATGACAGCACGGCGAATAAATAGCATCTCTTCCGCTGAGTGGTCGCGAATTTCATCTCTCATTAGGGACATTAGCGGTCATTTACCTGGATTACAAAGGGCCTGAAAAGGGAAAAGCGGGGAAGAATAGCGTTATCGACGCGGGAGCCCTACCGAAAGGTTGCTAATGATCTGGCAGAAATGTATCAGTATGTGAGGGATAATAAGTGACAACGTCACACTATTGACCTCTGTTGGCAACGCAACAGAGGTCAATACCGATTAACCGGTATACAGAGAGGACCATCTGCTATCTACGGGCCTCAAAGGCGATTTTAACCGCCATCCCCGCCAGTACCGTCGCCATCAACCAGCGCTGAAACTGCTGCCATAAAGGGCGTCCGGCAAGAAACAACGAAACCTGTCCGGCCATCACCACAATCAGCGCATTGACCGCCACGCTAATTATCGCCTGGGTAAACCCCAGTATCAGCGACTGAGAGAGGATGCTGCCGTGTCCCGGAGTAATAAACTGCGGCAATAAAGAGAGATACATAATGGCGATTTTTGGATTCGCCAGATTGGTCACAAAGCCCATCAAGAACAGTTTGCGGCCGCTGTCTGCGGGCAGATCGCGCACCGCAAAGACCGAGCGTCCTCCGGGCTTCACCGCCTGCCAGGCCAGATAGAGCAAATATGCAACGCCGCTGATGCGTAAAATATCATACGCATAGGGAACGGCGAAGATCAGCGCGGTAATACCGAAGGCGGCACACAGCATATAAAACACGAAACCCAGCGCCACGCCGCCCAGGGAAACCAGCCCGGCCCTTCTCCCCTGGCAAATCGAGCGTGAAATCAGATAGATCATATTCGGCCCTGGCGTCAGCACCAGACCAAGGGCGACAAGAGCAAAGGTTAGCAGCGACGAAAATTCAGGCATAGCGTATCTCCAGTGAATGAAGTGATGCCCAGGCGCGCGGCGGCTAACACCATGCTCCCCGACAGTAACCTGTCTTAAGCGCCAGTAACATGGTGCAGAACAGTATGATCGCGTTCGTCGGCAAGCGGCAACTCACCTGAACAGGTAGGCGCCCTCTTTCAGCTGATTTTGTCTTTTTCCGCCGTACTGGAGCGATAGATAAAGAAAAGCGCCAGCCCAAGGCAGATAATCGCCCCCAGCCGTCCAGGCGAAAAAGCGATGGCATCATTTCCCAGCCAGCCAAAGTTATCGATCAACAGACTCATGGCCAGTTGACCAAAAATTACCGCCACCGTAGCCGTTGCGGTACCAATACGCTGTACCGCCAGCACCATAATCACAATATAGGGCACGCCGCAAAACGCGCCTAATAGCTGCCATTTCGGTACATCCAGTAGCGTAACCACCTGGCGGGGTTCAAAGTAAAAAATCAGCAGCGCCGTAATCACTCCCCCTACCGCGAAAGTGAGAAACGCGCTACGAAATACGCCAACCTGGCTGCCTAAACGGCCGTTAATCGCTGCCTGCATGCTCAACATTGCGCCGCCAACCAGCGCCAGCAAAATCATTATGCTACTCATGAGATATCCTCAGCTTGTGGCGATTAAAATCAGGGCGACAACGATAAACAGCAGAGCGATAAGCCGCCGACCATCAATTTTACGTTTTGGCGAACCGAATAATCCGTAATGGTCGATCAGCAGGCTTTTGCATACCTGACCGGCAAGAATGCCGATCATGGTCATGGCGATACCGATAACCGGCACGGCAACGGTTAGGATGACGACGTAAATCGGCCCCAGAATACCCCCGGTGAGCTGCCAGCCCGGCAAAGAGAAAAATGAAGGACTTTGCCGTGGGCCAAACAGCAGCATCAACAGAAACGTCAGCGCGGTTCCAACGCTAAAAATACTGAATGTGGCCCATAAATCCCCTACCTGGCCGGCCAGCGGTCCTAAAAGACCGGCTTCAACGGACAATCCCATACCGCCGACAATCACCAAAAAAATCAGTAATAACTGCATCATTGCTACTCGCTTATTGATCAGGCGGCAGAGCATAAAGCAGCAGAGTGATGTAAAAAACGATATAATCAAGGAAACACTTTTGCGGATATTGCATTAATGAGCGATGCAGACAATGTGAGTTTTCGGGCGCTACAGCTATTTATCGCTGTTTACGACAGCCAGAGTTTTTCAGTCGTCGCACGGCGGGAAGGCGTTTCTCCCTCTATGGTGTCGCGGGTCATCCATCAGCTTGAGGATTCCCTCGGCCAACAGCTGTTTTATCGCAACACCCGCGCAGTGGTGCCAACCGAAGCCGGACGCCTGTTTGCCGTTCATGCCAGAAGCATCAGCGAACAGTTCAGCGCCGCCAGGCGCGATCTTCAGGACCGGAGCCTCCAGCCTGGTGGCCTGGTGCGCATCAACGCCCCGGTCTATTTTGGTCAGCGCCATATCGCGCCGTGGCTGCCGGGCCTGACGGAACAGTATCCGCAGATGCAAATTGAACTGGCGCTGACCGATGATTTTATCGACCCGCACCGTGAAGCGACCGACGTGATTTTTCGTATCGGTAGCCTGCCGGACTCCAGCATTCATGCCAGAGTGCTTGGTATGCAGCACCACTACCTGGTTGCAGCCCCGGAATATCTACAACGGTGCGGCATTCCGGAGACACCGGAGGATCTTCGGCAACACAACACGCTGGTCTACAGCGGTTCAAACGGACCTAATCGCTGGCTGTTCCGCCTTGCGGATGGAGAATGGGTGCACTATCCGCAAACACCGCAGTTGGCCTCAAACAATGCCGATGCGCTGCTGACCTCTGCCCTGGGCGGTATGGGGGTGGTGCTATTTCCTGATTGGATGGTGAACGAAGCGATTAGAGAGGGAAGGCTTATTAAGCTGATGACCGATTATAGCGCCTCGATCAGCAGCGTACCTTCCCCGATTTCAGCCATTTACCCTCATGCCAGGCACCCCTCACTGAACGTGCGCACGGTGATCGACTATTTTATCGACGTTTTTGGTACACCTTTATACTGGCAGCACTAAGCGGTTATACGCACTAAAGTTGTCATAACTCAAACAATTAGCATTCGGCGATGGCGATCCCACTTTAACGTTTCCTATACCCCTTCGTTACGACTATGGTTAATGAGGTGGTTTTGATAACCAACCGTTTAACAACAATAATTGCACGGTTTTCATAATAGTAATTGAACGGAAATAGCTATTAAATCCGTAGACTCATTCAAATATCGCTTATTGGTAGCAGTGTATATCGTAATGGCATTCACAAAAGCAAACGGAGCCTGATATGAGCACGTCAAACGACCCTTCGAATAACGCACCCGCAGGGAAATGCCCCTTCCACGCCGAAGCGCCAACCCAGAGCGCAGGCGGTGGTACCGGCAACCGCGATTGGTGGCCAAACCAACTACGTGTTGATTTGCTGAATCAGCACTCCAATCGTTCGAACCCGCTGGGTGAACATTTTAACTATCGGGAAGAATTCAAAAAGCTCGATTATTCGGCGCTGAAGGCCGATATCCGCGCCGTACTAACAGACTCACAGGAGTGGTGGCCTGCTGACTGGGGTAGCTATATCGGGCTGTTTATTCGTATGGCCTGGCACGGCGCAGGTACCTATCGTACCGTTGACGGTCGCGGCGGCGCGGGCCGCGGACAGCAGCGTTTCGCACCGCTAAACTCCTGGCCAGATAACGTCAGTCTGGACAAAGCTCGCCGCCTGCTGTGGCCGGTGAAACAGAAATATGGTCAGAAAATTTCCTGGGCCGACCTTTATATGCTGGCGGGTAACGTAGCGCTGGAAAACTCCGGTTTCCGTACCTTTGGTTTCGGTGCCGGTCGTGAAGACGTTTGGGAACCGGATCTGGACGTTGACTGGGGTAATGAAACCGAATGGCTGGCGCATCGTCATCCGGAAAGCCTGAATAAGCAAGCTATTGGCGCCACCGAGATGGGGCTGATTTACGTTAACCCTGAAGGCCCTAACGCCAGCGGTGATCCGCTCTCCGCCGCTTCCGCGATTCGCGCCACCTTCGGCAATATGGCAATGGACGATGAAGAGATTGTCGCCCTAATCGCCGGCGGTCATACGCTGGGTAAAACGCACGGTTCCGCATCAGCCAGCCATGTTGGCGCAGAACCGGAAGCCGCACCCATTGAAGCTCAGGGGCTCGGCTGGGCGAACAGCTACGGCAGCGGCGTTGGCGCGGACGCTATCACTTCCGGGCTGGAAGTGGTCTGGACGCAAACCCCAACCCAGTGGAGCAACTACTTCTTCGAAAACCTGTATAAATATGAGTGGGTGCAGACCCGTAGCCCGGCCGGCGCGATTCAGTTCGAAGCGAAAGACGCGCCGGAGATTATTCCTGACCCATTCAATCCGGAGAAAAAACGCAAGCCAACGATGCTGGTCACCGACCTGACGCTGCGCTTCGACCCGGAATTCGATAAGATTTCCCGCCGTTTCCTTAACGATCCGCAGGCCTTTAACGAAGCCTTTGCCCGCGCGTGGTTCAAATTGATCCACCGTGATATGGGGCCGAAATCCCGTTACATGGGCCCGGAAGTGCCGAAAGAAGATCTGATTTGGCAAGATCCATTACCGGCAGCCACCCACAACCCGACCTCCGATGATATCGCTACCCTGAAAGCGTCGATTGCCGATGCCGGTCTGTCGGTTAGCGAACTGGTTTCAGTGGCCTGGGCATCTGCTTCTACCTTCCGCGGCGGTGATAAACGCGGTGGCGCTAACGGCGCGCGCCTGGCGCTGGAGCCGCAGAAATCCTGGCCGGTCAACGCTATTGCTTCCCGCGTTCTGCCGACGCTACAAGCGATTCAGAAAGCATCGGGCAAAGCGTCATTGGCCGATATTATCGTGCTGGCTGGTGTGGTTGGTATCGAACAGGCCGCGGCGGCGGCGGGCGTACAGGTTAGCGTGCCTTTTGCCCCTGGCCGCGTCGATGCGCGTCAGGATCAGACTGATGTTGAAGCTATGGATCTGCTGCAACCGCTGGCCGATGGTTTCCGCAACTATCGTCGCGTTGAAGGGGGTATTTCCACTGAAACGCTGCTGATTGACAAGGCACAGCAGTTAACGTTGACCGCGCCGGAAATGACGGTGCTGGTTGGTGGCCTCCGCGTACTGGGCGCTAACTTCGACGGCAGCAAGCACGGTGTGTTTACTGACCGCGTAGGCGTACTCACCAACGATTTCTTCGCCAATCTGCTCGATATGGGCACCGTCTGGAAAGCCGCTGACGAGCAGTCTGAGCTGTTTATTGGCCGCGACCGTAAGAGCGGCGAAGAGAAATACACCGCCACCCGCGTTGACCTGGTGTTTGGTTCCAACTCTGTGCTTCGCGCGCTGGCTGAGGTTTACGCTTGCAGCGATGCGCGGCAGAAGTTCGTCACCGATTTTGTGGCGGCATGGACCAAAGTGATGAATCTGGATCGCTTCGATCTGTAATCCCTTCCCCCGACGGGCTTCTCGCCTGTCGGGGCTTTTTCTCTCCCTATTTCCATCAGTCGGTTCACGGCAACTTTTGCAAAATACTCGCCATTATGACTGTAAAATTCCGCACATCTGTTTTAACGTTAAACGCAGGATTTATCGCTTTGCGGCCAATAAAGCCATCAATAAGCGCGAAAATGGTCATTGTGGCCTCTTGCGTGTCAACATGTGGACTAAACTCTCCAGCTGCTACGCCTTTGCGGATAATGTCCGCCACGCCTTCACGCATGACCTTATCGCTGGCGATAAACGCCACACGCAGGTTCTCTTTTCTGGCCGACTCCGCAATGATCTCCACCCACAGTTGATGGGATGACGGATAGCCCACTTCCTGTATGCACGAGGTCGTGAGACTGCAAATCTGCTCGAAACAGGAGCCGTGAAACTGTTCCTGATGCTTTGCCAGTGCGGACTTCTGCTCCTCAAAGATGATCGCTTCAATCAGCTCATCTTTGCCTTTGAAATAGGTATACATTGCCCCGAGGCTAATCCCTGCCCGCAAAGCAATCTCCCGCACGCTGGTGCCGTTAAAGCCCTTTTCAGCAAAGCAGGCCGCCGCCGCGACGATCAGTTTATGGTACGTTTCTGAATCTTTTGACATTTTTACAACCTCCAGCGATGGGCAATTTTAGCCTCTTTTGCGCGCGACTGGCTAGACGTTGTATCGTGATACTTGCGCAAACTTCAGCTGAGAGATAGAGTGAATGAACGTTCGTTCATTTTCATGTTCATATCTGAACCGAGGACTTCATGACTCACTCAACTCACAACAATCTCCGTCTGATATTTCCACAGTGGCAGGGCGGCAACAATGCGCCCTACTATTTTGGTTCCCAGCTTCTTGCCTGGCTGGCTCCCGCATCGAAGGGGTCGGTTGCTGAAGTCGCCGTCACACCACCATCCGATAAACCGCTGGTTAATGAAAACGGGATTGTGGGACGTCGCCAGGTTGTCGCCCAACTGCATGATGCGCAGGAGAAAATCGCCGCGCACCGTCCACAAACCATTGTGACGCTGGGTGGCGATTGCCTGGTCTCGCTGGCGCCGTTCGCTTATCTCACTGAGAAATATGGCGATAAGCTCGGCATCCTGTGGATTGACTCGCACCCGGACGTGATGACCCCGGCACAATATCCGCACTCTCATGCTCACGTTCTTGGCGCGCTGATGGGCGTGGGCGACAGCGAGCTGACTCGCGACGTTAAAACGCCTCTATCGCCGCGTAAAGCGATGATTGCCGGTATTCACAGCCCGCTGGAATATGAAGCTCAGTTTATTGCCGACCACGCTATTGCGACCTGCGATCCGCAAGCGGTGAGAGACGGCGCTCAAGCGGTAAGTGACTGGATAACCCGCGAAGGTATTGAATATCTGGCGATCCACCTCGATCTTGATGTGTTGAATCCCGATCTGTTTCGCTCGGTACTCTTTGCCAGACCCGGACGCGGTGAACACGATTTTGGTGATGTAGCCGAAGGGAAACTGACGATGAGTGAAGTGGTCACGCTGGTAAATCAGGCTACTGCGCTGGCATTACCGGTAGGACTCACCGTCGCTGAACATCTGCCCTGGGACGCAATAAACCTTAAGCAGATGCTTGCCGAATTACCGCTTCTCAAGTAATTGCCGTTCCCCTGAGCCCTTCAGGGGAACAGAGCCTACTCCCTGATGGGGAGAACGTCATTAAATTTATATAATAATCAATTAAATAAAAGCGCCGAATAACGGAACCAGGCAAAGTTTAACGACTGGCAACAATCGTTATATATTGACATACATATCGATCATCCCTACCCTTAATCATCATACAATTATAATTCGTACCCTTCAGACGGAGACGTGAGTCGCTCTCGCCTCATTCCACTTTCATCAGTCTGAAATTAAAACTCATGCGCTTAACGAAACTCGCTCTATTGACCGGGGTTATTCCCTGCTCCTCATTGTTTATGGCGATTACCGCTCATGCGGAAGAAACCATGGTGGTCAGCGCCGCGCCGCAGGCCAACGCAGAATCTCTGGATGACAATACCCCTGCCGCACAAAAGCAGGCGACGCTGGGCAACCTCGGCAAACGCAAGCTTCTCGATGTACCGTGGGCGGTACAAACCATATCGGATTCTCTGATTCGCCAGCAGCAGCTCGGCAGCGTTAAAGACGTTTACCGCTATATGCCTTCCGTACAGGGCGAAGGCGTGCGCCCGCAAACCCGCGGCATGCAGGGTAGCGTAGTACAAAACAGTATGATTGACGGCCTTAACGCAGTCTCAACCACCGAATACCCGGCGGAGCAGTTCCAGCGTATCGAGGTGTTGAACGGTATGGCGGGCGCGCTGTACGGGCCGGCTAACCCAGCGGGGATGTTTAACCTGGTATCAAAGCGGCCAACCGATGTCCCGCTGCGTCGGGTAACCGTCGGCGGCGGCACGGGTTCAGGTGCCAACGCGGCGCTGGATCTGAGCGGACCACTGGATGCGGGCGACCGGGTTAAATATCGTCTCAACCTGATGGATCAGGACGGCAGCGGCTATACTCACGGCAGCCGCCAGCGCAATCAGTATGCCGGGCTGGCGCTGGATTTTCAGCTGACCGATAAAACCGTGCTGGAGAGCAACTTCAGCTACTACCACTTCTATCAAAAAGGGATGCCCGGCAGCTTTGCTCTCGCCAAAGGCACCCATTTCCCGTCGGCATTGGATCCAACGAAAGATAAATATGGCCAGTATTACGCCGGGAATGATGACACCACCACTACCGGTAGCCTGCATATCAAACATGACTTTGACGGCAACTGGCTGCTGGATGTTGGCGTGCTGCGTCAGATTGCCGATCGCGAATCCACCGCCGTCACCAATACGCTTACCGATAATAAAGGCAACTACACCACCACGACTGCCAACTCAGCCGCCAGCCGTTTTACGATCAACAGCTATCTGGCGAACCTCACCGGCAGCGTGGAGACTGGCTGGCTACAGCACGATCTGGCGCTCGGCATGCGCGGTTTTGTCTGGAAAAACTATAATCCGCGCAGCGGCGGCACCCAGACATTAGGCAGTTCATCACTCAGCGATAACCCAACTTTTGAGCGGCCAGATTACCCTGACTTCACTGACCGCTACCATTCGGCTACCACCACCCAGCACGTCTTTTTACTCAGCGATACGCTGACCTTTAACCCGCAGTGGAGCCTGCTGCTTTCCGGCAGTGAAAACCTGTTTACCGTCAGTAACTACAACAAAAGCAGCCAGCGCAGCAGCAAAAGCGATGATAACGGCGTCAGCGGTTCCGCCAGCCTGATGTATAAACCGATTTATAATGTGACCCTCTATACCACCTGGGCCAACAGCATGCAGCAAGGCGACACCGCACCGACCGGGGCCAATAACGCCGGAGAAGTGCTCGATCCTTACCGCAGCCATCAGATTGAAGTCGGCGCTAAATATGCGCCGGGCGAAGACTTGCTGTTAAGCGCCGCGCTGTTTCAGGCCGAGCGCCCTTTTGCCTACACCAACGGCAACGGCGATTTTACCCAGGACGGTACGCAGAAAAACCGCGGGATCGAGCTGATGGCCGATGGCCACGTTACTCGCAACCTGCGCCTGTTTGGTGGAACAACCTGGCTTGATCCGCGCCTGCATGACACCTCAAGCGCCAACGCGGATGATAAACAGGTGGTCGGTCTTCCGCGCTTTACCGCCAATATGCTGGCGGTTTACAGCATCCAGCAGCTGCCGGGCCTCGACGTGAATGGCAACATTCATTACGTTGGTCGGCGCGCGACCGATAACGCTAACGATAGCTGGGTCGGCAGCTATACCACCGTCGATCTCGGCAGCAACTATCGCACCCGGTTGTTCAATACCGACACCACCTTTAGGTTAGCAGTGACTAACATTACCAATCGTCACTACTGGACCAATATCGTTCCCGGCGCGTTAACCGGTTATACCGGTGCGGGATACGCCAGCGCGCAATTAGGCGCGCCGCGTGAAGCGACGGTCTCAGTGCAGTTCGACTTCTAAGGAGCCCAATGAAAAAATTAGCTGCTGGTTTACTCTGCGCTGTTCTGGCCTTCCCGGCGCTGGCTTCCCGTCAGGTGACCGACGATGCCGGACACAACGTTACCCTTCCCGACAGCGTGGACAGGATTGCCGAAGGCTGGTACGCCCACCATTCATTGCTGATGACACTGGGGGTTGGCGATAACATCGTCGCTACCGTCAACCGCCCCGACGCTCGGCCGTGGATGTTCCATATTGCGCCGAAATTGCATCAAGCGCTTATCGCTCGCGGGCCGCACTTCACCAGCGAGGCGCTGCTCGCTCATGGAGCCCAGGTCGTATTTGTCGCGAAAGATAACGGTGATGCCGCGGCGTTTCGCCAGGCGGGCCTGCCGGTTATGGAGATGCGTTTTACCGACTATCCTTCGCTACAGCACTCGTTAACCACTACCGCGCAGGTGATTGGTAGTCAACAGGCTCTGGCGCGGGCTAGCGAATATAATCAATATCTTCAATCAGTTATTGATATCGTCGGGCAAAAAACAGCGTCACTCAGTGACAATGAGCGCCCACGGGTACTGCATATTCAATCGCTGAAGCCGCTCAAAGTTGACGGCAGCCATACGCTGATTGACACCTGGATCCATCTGGCGGGCGGCAGGAACGTCGCGCAGGAAATTAACGGCAATATGCAGGAGATTTCGCCGGAGAAAGTGCTGGCCTGGCAGCCGGACATTATCATTCTCGGCCCCGGCAGCGGCGACTGGAAGACATCCCCTTGGGCTGGGCTTTTCGCCAGCCTGAACGCGGTGAAAAACGGTCAGGTGGTGCAGAATCCATCAGGCGTTTTCCCGTGGGATCGTTATGGCACCGAAAGCGCATTGCAAATTCAGTGGGCGGCTAAGCTGCTTCATCCTCAGCGCTTTGCCAATGTTGATATGGTGAGCGTCACCCGTGATTTCTATCAGCGCTTTTTTGATTATCCGCTTAATAAGAAAGAGGCTGAGCGGATTTTACAGGCGCTACCGCCGCAACGGTAAGTCAAAACCCCGGCCACAGTCCCGGGGTTCCTTTTATCTTATCCAGATGGTCAACAGAATGATGATGGCCGCAATAATCGCCACCTGAATAAAGACTTTATCCAGCGATCCTTTGCGCATTGTTCCCCCTCTTCAGAACAGGATTTGCCAGAGAGCCAACAGCAGCACCAGCAGACCCATCAGGAAAAATATCAGCGCAATGAGGGTGTCCGGAGAACGATTCATCTCTGCGCCTCCTTATCATCAGAACCACTGACCAAAACGTTTGATATAGAAACGCTTCATGCCCTGCGCCACCAGGCAATAGCTGAGCAGCGTCGCAACCAGCCACGGGAAGTAGCTCAGCGGCAGCGGCTCCAGCCCGACCATCGCCCCCAACGGCGAGAAGGGTATATAGATCCCCATCGCCATAATCAGCACGGTGGTAAGCAGCACCGGCAGCGTGGCGCGGCTCTGGATAAACGGAATCTTCTGCGTCCTCAGCATATGCACCACCAGCGTCTGCGACAGCAGCCCTTCAATAAACCAGCCTGACTGAAACAGGGACTGCGCTTCAACATTATTCGCCGCGAACACGTACCACATCAGCGCGAAAGTGGAGATATCAAAAATCGACGACGTTGGGCCAATCCACAGCATAAAGCGGCCGATATTTTTGGCATCCCACTTACGCGGTTTGCGCAGAAACTCTTTGTCCATCTTGTCCCATGGCAGCGAAAGCTGGGACAGATCGTACATCAGGTTCTGGATCAGCAGGTGAATCGCCAGCATCGGCAAAAATGGAATAAACGCGCTGGCCACCAGTACCGAAAAGACGTTACCGAAGTTAGAACTGGCGGTCATGTTCAGGTACTTAATGATATTGCCGAAGGTTTCACGGCCTTTGATAACGCCTTCTTCCAGCACCATCAGATCCTTTTCCAGCAGGATAATATCGGATGCTTCTTTGGCGATATCCGCCGCGCTGTCAACCGAAATCCCCACATCAGCATCGCGCAGCGCTGGCGCGTCGTTAATGCCATCGCCAAGGAAACCGACGGTATGGCCGTTTTTCTGTAACGTTTTCAAAATGCGCGACTTCTGCAACGGCGTCAGCTTAGCGAACACCGAGCGTGTTTCCACTTCGCGCTCCAGTTCGTTATCCGTCATCGCCTCAATTTGCGCACCGGTCAGGATACCGTGGGCATCAATCCCGACTTCGAGGCAAATACGCGCCGTGACCACCGGGTTATCGCCGGTCAGGACCTTCACCGCCACGCCGTTATCACGCAGTGCCGTAATTGCTTTTCCGGCGCTCTCTTTCGGCGGATCGAGGAAAGTCAGCATACCTTCGACCGTCAATCCCTGCTCATCGGCAGTGCTGAGAGGCGTGGTCAAGGCGGAGTCATCCAGTTTGCGGGTTGCCACCAGCAGCACGCGGAACCCCTGAGCATTGTAGTCCTCGGTTTTGGCTAACAGCAGATCTCGGCGGGTTTGATCCAGCTCAACCACCTTATCGCCTTCGCGCAGGTGGGTCGCCACCATCAGCATCTCTTCGACCGCGCCTTTGCAGATCAGGCTCTTGTCACCGTGGCGTACATCTTCCACCGAGACTGACACCCGACGACGTACAAAGTCGAACGGCAGTTCATCGAGCTTCACAAAACGTTCTTTTGTCGAGGGTGTAATTCGTCCTTCGCCAAAACGCAGCACCGCTCTGTCCATCAGGTTACGCGCCCCGCTCTGGCTGCTGCTGTTAAGCCACGCCAGCGTCAGTACCCGATCGCTCTCGGTACCGCTCACGTCAAGATGATGCTCGAGAATGATATTGTCCTGAGTCAGGGTGCCGGTTTTATCGGTACATAGAACATCCATCGCGCCAAAGTTCTGAATGGCGTTCAGGCGTTTCACGATCACTTTGCGCCGTGACATCGCGATGGCGCCTTTCGCGAGGTTAGAACTGACGATCATCGGCAGCATCTCTGGCGTCAGGCCAACCGCCACTGCCAGAGCAAAAAGCGAGGCTTCTACCCAGTCGCCTTTGCTGAATCCGTTGATCAGCAGGACGATCGGCACCATCACCAGCATAAAGCGGATCAACAGCCAGCTAACGCTGTTCACCCCGCGATCGAACGCGGTCTGGGTGCGAGTTCCGACGATGGATTTCGCCAGTGAACCAAACCAGGTGCGGTTGCCGGTGGCCACAACCACCGCCTGCGCCCTGCCGCTGGTCACGTTGGTTCCCATCAGGCAAATGTTGCCCATCTCAAGCAGACTCTTGTCCTTGTTCGGCTCCGGGAGCCTGTCGCTGCCTTTGCCGGACACGCTGGCCATGACGTCATACTTTTCAACCGGCAGCGACTCGCCGCTGAGTATCGACTGGCTGACAAACAGATCCCGGGACTCCAGCAGGCGAACGTCCGCCGGAACCAGGTCCCCCGCAGCCAGGAAGATAATGTCCCCAGGCACCAGCTCCTCTATCGCTATTTCCTCTTGTACCGGGCCAATATTGCCGGGCCCGCGGCGCAGCACCGTCGCCGTAGTACGAACCATCGATTTCAGCGCCTGTGCCGCTTTGTTGGTACGAAACTCCTGCCAGAAACGCAATAACCCGCTCAGACTGACCATCGTCACAATAATGATAATTCCGGTCAGGTCGGTCTCTTCGCCGTTACGCAGCGGTAGCCAGTAATCGGTCACGAAGCTGACGGCGGCCAGCGCCATCAGAACGTAAATAAACGGGTTATTGAATGCCTGCAAAAGCTGGATCAGCGCCGGAGGTGCCTGTTCATGCGCAACCTCATTGCGGCCATAATCCTCCAGTCGCTCGAAGGCATCTTCCGTTGTCAGCCCCTGACGGCTGCTGTTGAGCCGCGCCAGCGTATGGTCAGGGCTGTTAAAGGCCTCAGTTTCAATAGCAAAACTTTTTTTATGCTGCTTATCATTTTCTGACGCAGACCGGTTTACTTTCCGGTTTTCTATTTTCATGTCAGTCATGATTGTTCCCCAAATTTAAAACGTGTTTGTCCCTGCATAAAATGTCTATGCATAATGTATTTCTTTCGCTTTGAAGCGCGTATTACTTTAGGCCTATGGGAATATCCATCATTCCCTCCTTATGCAAACCATTGCAATAGTAAAATATCAGGGAGATTAGCTCCCCTCGACGCACCAGCGGACTGACGTAATATTTTCGTGACCGCCAATTCTTGACATAATAAGGTCTCGTGACTTTCGATAATCAGCATTGCCGACCAGCTCAATACGAATTTCTTTATGCCCTTGTTCTTTTGCTGCTATTGAAACTAGCCCCTGTAAACTGAGCGTCATCTCTTTACTGATATTCAGTAATAGCTGACGAATAGCACTTTCATGTTCGCTATTACAGATAATATTCAGGACGTAGCATTTCTCTTCTTCAGTCGCGCCGGGGATCTGATTAATCCGCTGCGCCGCTTCGCGAAGCAAAATATTCGCACACAGAATGATCAGCGTTGCCGCCGCTGCTTGCCAGAACTGGCCCAGACCGCACAGCACGCCAATCGCCGCGGAGCACCACAGCGTGGCGGCGGTATTCAGGCCACGCACGTTCATACCTTCGCGCATGATAACGCCCGCGCCAAGGAAGCCTATGCCGGAGACCACCTGCGCCGCAATACGCCCAGGACTATCCGGCGATGTTGAAATTGAGCTGAGAATAAAAACCGCCGCGCCGGTTGCCACCAGTGCATTAGTGCGTAGACCCGCCATACGCTGACGCCATTGTCTTTCGGCGCCAATCAGCGCACCCAACAGCATCGCTGCGAGTAAATTTGCGATATAAGGAAACATCAACATACGTTCCTCCATTTTTGCTGGAAGAATTAAATACGTGCTTTATTCAGCACACGACAAATTGTCGCCGGGGAGGCGATTAACGTCGTGTTGACGGCGGAGGGAATAATGTATTTTTAAACATGAACATGACGATTATCCTCGCAGCTATGCTGCGTTTTTCTTTATGGGATGCAATCGTCTGAGTGAGGAGATTGCTGCCCGCCGGTTTGGCAAGCAGCGCAGGAAAAATAGCGTCAGCTTGCCTTGATGTTTAAGTAAGGGTGACTGTCCAACATATTTCTCCTGTTTGAATTTGTGCTCATTATAGTCATTCAATTATTTGAGTAAAGTTAAAATCTCGCTTCGGTGAGGATTTGTTTAGAATTGTCTAATAAAACAAATTATTCGCGTTTTAACATCATTCAGCGCTGACAACGATAACCTTCATCCTCTCTTCCCGGTGGTTTACTTCAAAACCTGCAGGCGGCTTTAGCAAAAACCAGTTCATTCATCAACATTTTCACATTTTATCAACATTTTCGGCTGTGCGTTGCTCGTATGACGAGCGATTAAAAATTTAAAACTATTAACAATCAATTAACATTAGCAGGCAAACATTTTATCTGAGGAAAATAATAATATGTCTACCACCCAGGTTCTGGGCGATACACCGTTCGTCTCCCCAGGACACCCCCACGCCAGCTTAACCGCTCGCATTGATGCGCTTCCCGCCTCCGTTGGCCTGTGGACCTTTATCACGCTGCTGGCGCTGGGCGGTTTCTTCGAGCTGTACGATCTTTTCCAGACAGGATATATCAGCACAGGCCTGCTGGCGGAGGATATTTTCCATACCGGCGAGAACGGAATCTTCGGTATATCCGACCAGGCGGCGTTTGCCTCGTCAACCTTTATGGGACTGTTTATCGGCGCCAGCCTGCTTGCCCCTCTGGCGGATAAACTGGGGCGCCGCCTGACGTTTATGTTCGCCCTCGCCTGGTACGGCGTTTTTTCCCTGATCATGGCACTACAGAGCAGCGCCGAAGGCGTGATTTTCTGCCGTTTTCTGGTCGGCGTCGGTCTCGGCATTGAGCTGGTCACCATTGACACCTACTTAAGCGAATGGGTACCGACCCATCTGCGTAATAAAGCCTTCGCTTTCGCCTTCTTTATTCAGTTCTTATCGGTTCCCGCCGTAGCGCTGATGTCGTGGATGCTGGTGCCCACCACGCTTTTTGGTCTCACCGGCTGGCGCTGGGTGATTATCTTCGGCGCGCTCTGCTCACTGGTGATATGGGTTATCCGTAAGAAGCTCCCGGAGTCGGCGCGCTGGCTGGAGGAAAAAGGCCGCCACGAGGACGCCCACAAGGTGATGTGCGAAATGGAGCAGCGCTGCGGCGTTTCTCCGTCACCACGGCATTCCGTTGAGCAGCACAACAGCCCGCGTAAACTGGGAAACTTTAAAGAGATCTGGGCTCCGCAGTACCGCAAACGCACCATCATGCTAATGGTGATGAACTTCTTCCAGGCCATCGGCTTCTTTGGCTTTGGCAACTGGCTGCCCGCGCTGCTTTCGGGCCAGGGGGCGAGCATTACCCATAGCCTGCTGTATGCGTTTTTTATTACCCTCGCCTACCCGATTGGCTGTCTGTTCTGCACCCGCTTCGTACACCGCTTTGAAAACAAATGGCAAATTGTTCTTTCCGCGTTGATGACGGTAGTGTTCGGCACCCTGTTTGCCCTGCAAAACAGTCCGCTACTGCTGGTGATTTGCGGATTTATGATAACCTGGTCAAACGCCTGGTTGACCATCAGCTATCACGCTTATCAGGCGGAGGTTTTTCCGACCCATATTCGCGCGCGGGCGGTAGGCTTCTGCTACTCCTTTAGCCGCCTGTCGACAGCGATCACCAGCATTCTGATCGGTATTATTTTGCAATATGCCGGTACGCCTGGCGTCATCAGCTTTATTGTCGCCAGCATGCTGATGGTGATGCTGTCAGTGGGTATTTTCGGTCCAAAAACCCGGGGAATAAGCCTGGAGAATATCTGATTGCAAGCGCCGCCGGGATTAACCGGCGGCGTGTGTTGATTCGCCAAAAATCACCTGCGCATCAGCAAAACATTTTTCCGCCAACGACGACACCGGTTCTTTGTTACGCATAATCAGCGCCAGCATCGAGTCGACTTCCGTCTCCGCGATGGGCCTGATATCCAGATTATCGCTCAACGCTTCAAGACCGTTATTGAGCGGCATAATCGCGCAGCAGATCCCGGCCTGCACCGCCTGAATAATTTGAAAAGTGGAGTCGCTTTCAAAAACGTACTTTGGCGCCAGCCCTTTGGCTTTAAAACTCATTTCAATTGATTCACGGTAATACATGCCCTTGGTCAGAAACCCCAGCGGCAGTGCGGCCAGCGTCTCCCATTCAGGAGTCGTATCCTCAAACTGATAGTGACGTTTATCATGCAGCAACCCCATGCGGGTATTGGGCAACCAGACCACATTAAACAATTGGCTATCGACGTGATGCAGATAGCAGATCCCCAGGTCCAGCTGGTTGCGGCTGACGCCGTCGATAATCTGCTCCGAAGTCATCGACAGCAGGCTGAACTGCAGCTCCGGGTATTTATCAGCCAGTGGTTTAATCAGCTGCATCGGATTCAGGCTGGCTAACGGCACCATTCCTACTCTTAGCTGGCCGACCATCTGCCCGCGACAGATAGCCGCCTCCGCTTCCAGCCCGTCGTGCGCTGCCAGCAGCGCTCGTGCCCACGCCAGAATGCGTTCCCCTTCTGGGGTAAATCCCTCAAATCGCTGCCCGCGCTGGATCAGCGTCAAATTAAGCTCTTCTTCAAGATTGCGGATACGCATCGAAAGCGTGGGCTGGGTGATATGGCAAGCCGCCGCGGCCTGGCCAAAATGACGCGTCCTGTCGAGCGCAATCAGATATTTAAGCTGTTTGATATCCATCCGTTATCCATGGTGAGCGCAGCAGGAAAAATGTTAGTTAAATGTTATGTTCAGCAACCATGAAATTCAAGCGCCATCAGGCTGTTGCTCGTCCTGCGTTCACAAGGCTACACTCGTATCATGCGCTGGCAGGAGAAACCGTTGAAAACTCGCCTTCATCACGTTCAGCAGCACCGGCTAACTCTGCCGGGGCTGGAAGCCATGTCGTTAGTCACGGAACAGAGCTTTCCGCGCCATTCGCACGATCAATTTGGTATCGGCATTTTCACTCAGGGCGCGCAGCGCTCGTGGAGCCATCTTGGCAAAATCGAGGCCGCCGCCGGAAATATCATTATGGTCAACCCTGGGGAGATGCACGATGGCATCCCGCTGGATGGCCCCCGCAGCTGGCAGATGGTTTATCTCGATCCTGAACTCGTTGCTGGCGAATTTCAGGGAGAGAGGAAGGCCGAAGATATTCTCCTGCGCCCGGTTGTTGACGATCCACTGCTGCGGGAGCTTATGCAACGGCTTTTCGGCGAAATTACCGCCCTTGTGGCCGACGACACCGCAGTGGAAGAAGCGCTACTGCTAAGCCTGATGCAGATCACCCGTTTTCATCTTTGTGCACGGCTGCCCGGCAAAAGCGATTCCCCCGCCATTGCGTTGGCCAGGCAATATATTGATGATGCCCCCGAAGAGAAAATCTCTCTCGACGTTCTCGCCGCCCTGAGCGGTATCAGCCGCTTTCAATTGATCCGCGGCTTCGCTCGCGAAACCGGCATCACGCCACACGCCTACCTGATACAGTCCCGCGTGCGGCTGGCACGCCGTCTGTTAGCTGCTGGCCATTCACCTGCTGATACCGCCCTGATGGCCGGTTTTGCCGATCAAAGCCATCTCACCCGCGCCTTTCAAAAACAGTTCGCCATGACGCCAGGACGCTATCAGGAGCTCCGTTAGCTGGCGGAGTGCAATTTTGTTCAATACCGACGCGACGCTTTCATAAATACTCAGGCCTTCGATTCTTTACGCCAGGAACTACGTTATGTCGTTAATCAGCCCTGAGTTTCTTCTGACTTCACTTATTGTGGTTATCGCCCCCGGCACCGGGGCGCTTTACACCATCGCCACCGGTTTATCAGCGGGAAGGCGTATGAGTTTTGCCGCCGCCTTCGGCTGCACGCTGGGCATTATTCCGCATATGCTTGCGGCGACAACCGGGCTGGCGGCGATCCTCCACAGCACGCCCGCCGCATTCGACGTGGTGAAATATGCGGGCGTCGCCTGGTTGCTGTATCTGGCGTGGGCCACCCTCACCCAGCGCGGTAGCCTGAGTGTGAAAAACAGTGAGAGACGCAATCTACTCCAGGTGATTACCCACGCAATTCTGATCAATCTGCTTAACCCCAAGCTGCCGCTCTTTTTTCTCGCCTTTTTGCCGCAGTTTATCCACAGCAGCTCGGCTTCTCCGGTCAGGGAGATGCTGATACTGAGCGGGGTGTTTATGCTGATGACGCTGCTGATTTTTATGCTCTATGGCGCGTTTTCGGCGGCGATGCGCGGATACGTGCTGACTCGCCCCAGGGTTTTACAGGGGCTCAGAGTGGGCTTTGCCGCCGGTTTTGTCGGGTTGGGTATTAGGCTGATTCTGGCGCAGAAGTAGCGGAACGCCCACGGCGGTAGATGCGTCGTGGGCGAAATTTCGGCTAGCGAATTCCTTCGAGGGCGCGGATCTCTTTCGAACGCAGTGTCAAACGGATAGGCGCTGATTTATAGGAAGGCGTACCGCTCTCTTTATCAAGATAGTCCAGAGGAACCAGGACGTTAGCTTCCGGATAGTAGGCAGCAACGGTGCCCGGCGCGATGCTGTAGGCGACCAGCGTGATATCTTCCAGCCGCTGGTGATTACCCGGCAGCGCGGAGCGAATATCCACCCGGTCACCGTGCTCGAACCCCTGCGCAGCCATATCCTGTTCGTTCATAAACAGCACATCGCGGCGGCCAAAAACCCCACGATAGCGGTCGTCCATGGCGTAAATCGTGGTGTTGTACTGATCGTGGCTGCGCAGCGTGACCAGACGCATCACATCGTCACCATCGACTTGCTGGTTTTCGTGCACGCCGTGGAAAACCGAGAACATCGCTTTGCCGGTCGGCGTCGGCCAGATACGTTCTGTTGGCGGCAGCGGCATACGAAAACCGCCGGGGTGGCGAATACGCTGGTTGTAATCATCGAAACCCGGAATCGTCTGCTCGATCAGATCGCGGATCCTGTCGTAGTCAGCGACCAGCGCCAGCCAGTCAATTTTACTCTCCGGTAAGGTCGCCATTGCCATCGCGGCGACAATCGCCGGTTCCGAACGCAGCTGCGGCGAGCCGGGTTTCAGCTTACCGGATGACGCGTGAACCATCGACATCGAATCTTCCACGGTAATCGACTGGCGCCCCGTTTCCTGAATATCCAGTTCAGTTCGGCCAAGGCACGGCAGAATAAAGGTCTCTTTCGCCACCAGAAGATGCGAGCGGTTAAGTTTGGTACCAATATGCACGCTTAGATCCAGACTTCGCACCGCCGGGAAAGCGCGCTCGTGATCCGGCATCGCCACCGCAAAGTTACCGCCAAGGCACAGCAGCGCTTTCGATTCGCCGTCGATCATTGCCTGTAACGCTTTTACCGCATCGTGACCGTGCTCCTGCGGCGGCGTGAAGCCAAACACCCGCTGCAGATTGGCAAGGAACTGGGCGCTCGGTTTTTCGGTAATGCCAACGGTGCGGTTACCCTGAACGTTGGAATGGCCGCGCAGCGGACAAATTCCCGCCCCCGGCTTGCCGATATTACCGCGCATCAGCAGCAGATCGGCAATCAGGCGCACGTTAGAGGTGCCCTTGTTATGCTGGGTGATGCCCATACCGTAGGTAATAATGGTGGCGTTCGATTTAGCGTAAGCCGCCGCCACGCGTTCAAGGCTGTCGCGCGTCAAACCCGACTCGCGTTCAATGTCCTGCCAGTTTGTGGCATGCAGATCCTCTGCAAAGTCAGCAAAACCCAACGTATGCTCGGCGATAAACGCCTGATCCAGTACCTCACCCTGCTCTTCTTCCAGACGTAACAACGCCTTCGCAATCCCCTTAAGCGCCGCCGCATCTCCCCCCGCTTTCACCTGGAAATAGGTAGAGGCAATGTTGGTCGAACGGTATGTGGCCATTTCGATGACGTTCTGTGGGTCGGCGAAACGCTCCAGCGCGCGCTCTTTTAGCGGGTTGAAAACAATAATCGGCACGCCGCGACGCGCGAGTTCATGCAGCGTCCCCATCATGCGCGGATGGTTGGTGCCGGGGTTATGACCGATGGAGATAACCAGCTCGGTTTTGTCAAAATCATCGAGTGAGACCGTTCCCTTGCCGATGCCAATAGACTGCGGCAGGCCGACGCTGGTCGACTCATGGCACATATTTGAACAGTCAGGGAAGTTATTGGTGCCAAATTCGCGGGCAAAAAGCTGGAATAAATAAGCAACTTCATTGGAGGCACGCCCGGAGGTGTAGAATTCCACTTCGTTGGGCTGCATGGTGCGAAGGATTTCGCCAATACGACTGAAGGCATCCTCCCATGAAACCGGACGTAGGGTATCGCTCTGCTTGTCGTAAGCCAAAGGCTGGGTTAAGCGCCCGTAGCCTTCCAGCTCAAAATCGCTCTTCGCCAGCAGCGAAGTGACGGTGTTAGCTGCCAAAAACTCCGCAGTGACGCGTTTGCTGGTGGCTTCCCAGGTGACCGCTTTCGCACCGTTTTCGCAGAATTGAAACGTCGATTTATGCTCTTTGTCCGGCCAGGCACAGCCGGGGCAATCAAAACCATCCGGCTGGTTGGTACGCAGTAGCGTGGCGGGGGCATCAAGCGCATCCATTTGCGTGCGAACGGCGATGGCGGTGGCTTTTAATGCTCCCCAACCGCCCGCCGGGCCATCATAGGGATGGACGCCAGGGACGACGCGTCTTTTATTACTCATGTTGACTCCTGATACGCTTTCGGCGGCGGATTGCAGGTGAAGCGCCGCATTATTTCTTATCGCCCGCAACCAGTAAGTATAACGGGCGTTTTATTAACGAAAGCATAACAATCAGGGCGGTAGCTGTATAATCAATGTTATCTATCACGCGTTAGATTTAACTTATTTAACGAATAATAAACATACAGAAAGCCAACGACATCAGGTCAAATTGTAGTAGCGATCCGGCTCAAGTTTATCCGGCAAAGGATGCTGGCCGGTCATATCCAGCAGATTACGTTCGATAGTGTTGCACATCGCATTCAACGGTAAATCATTGGCCGCAGTACCGAACGGATCTTCCAGCTCCTCCGCCAGAGAATCCCACGACAGAAAGGTGTAGGAGATAAAAACCGACACGAACGGCGTCATGTAATGCAGGTCGCCAACCAACGCAAAAGGCAGCAGCGTACAGAAAAGATAAACCGTACGCTGCAAAATCAGCGTATAGGCAAAAGGCACCGGTGTGCTGGCCAAACGCTCGCAGCCGCCAAGGGCATGACCCAGCTCATCGAGCTTATTATCCATCAGACCGAAGGTGATATCGCTCATCTTCCCTTCTGCGCGAAGCCGCCCCAGCTCATCGCCCGCCAGCAGCAGGATGCGATTGGTCGGCATCGAGCTGGCAAGAATCTCGGTAACCGTCTGTGGCGGCAGTAGCCGCGCTAAATCCGCGCCCGGGTCCGTTTTGCGCAGCTGATGCTTAAGGCTCCAGCTAAAAGCGACCAGGTAGCTAACCAGACGTTGATGAGATTCGCTTTCCGCCGGAAGGATATTTTTCAACTGACGAACCAGCGTTCTTTCAGCAATCAGCACTGTTCCCCACAGATTTCGCGCTTCGACAAAACGGCTATATCCGGCGCTATTACGAAAGCCGAGGAAAATAGCGATAGCGATCCCCAGCAGGCTAAATGGCGCAACGGTCAGATGGATACCCAACTGTTCATACCACTGGTAGCTGATGATGGCGATAACCGACATCACCACGTTAAGCAGCAGGCGAAAGACGATTTTTGACAGCACCGAGCCGTGCCAGTCAAACAGACGAAGAAACCAGTGTTGTTCTGGCCGAATAATCATTTATCTATTAACCGATTGTATTTTTATATTGTTTAAAAACACGACAATGCGTCAGACCTGCTATTAATCCGCGATGTAAAATAGCGGCTGAATTATGGACCCTTTTTATTTCGCTGGCAATCTCATGCTAAAAATATATAACCATGAGTGCAGCATGGAAATAAAACCATACCCTCAGCTAAGTTAGAACAGACTTAGTTGCCGACTGGCAGGGGTCGATATGAATCATCATATTAAGAACGTTATGATTTTTTAATACCCGCGCGCGGGCCGATAGCGCAATATCATGTCCTTCAACAACTGACAAATTCCCCGCCACCTCAACGTGTACATCCACCAGGATCAAATCTCCGGCGCGGCGGGTTTTCAGATCATGCAGTGCGATGACGCCGGGCGTCGCCAGAATAGTCGTTTTTATCTGCTGTTCGGTATCGCTATCCACAGCGCGATCCATTAAGTCATGCAGTGCATCAATGGCAAACGAGTAACCCATGCGGGTGACCAGCACGCCGACAACCAGTGCGGCAACCGGGTCAAGCCATACGACCCCGGCGAGATTACCGATAATACCAACCGCCACCACCACCGACGATGCAGCGTCGGAACGGGCGTGCCAGGCATTGGCAATCAGCATTGAGGACTGAATTCGCTTCGCCACCGCCAGCATATAGCGAAATAAAACTTCTTTGGCGACCAGCGCGGCAAGAGCGACCCACAGGGCGATGATATGAACATCCTGAATGGATTCGGGGTGCAGCAGTTTGTTGCCAGCAGACCACAGCATACCCAACCCAACGAGCAACAACAGTGCGCCAATCACCATTGAAGCACCGTTCTCATAACGCCAGTGACCATAATGGTGATCGCTATCCGAAGGCTTGCGGCTTTTTTTATTGGCTAGCAGAACCACAAAATCAGCGATCAGATCGGAAAAGGAGTGAATCCCATCGGCTATCAAACCCTGTGAGCCGGAAAATATCCCTGCCAGCACTTGAAAGCTGGATAAAAAAAGATTTACCACCACGCTGATTAGCGTACTTTTACGTGCGACCGTGGAACGCTGATGATATTTATCATCAGCCTGAGTTTTCATCGTCATTGAACACCTCTATTGAAAGAGAGACAACGTACACGATTTTGTTTAATTTTTCCTGAACAACATGCTGCCGTTAAGCCAATATTTAAATTTTTATAATACCGTCAATATTTAAATGCGAATAATTTCTTTTTATAAAATATAGCCTCAACAATAATAGCCTTAGCTATATTTATGCAACGCTTTGCACTCCCGAATAATTAATATTCATTCATCCGTCGCATCGCGCAATGATAAGCGCCATTGCGTACCGAAGCGCGCAATACGCGAGCCACACCGTGCACCGCCATTCGCGCGCTATGTCGCTGCATAGCGCTCATTGGCAAATTAAGCATCTCCTGCGCCCAGGATGGCAGCAGGTCGATACCGGCGCGCATCATCATCCGCCCGACCGGCTGAATCAGGCGGCCCGGCAGCCGCGTAGATAACAGCACGTTAGCCACTTCCTGCGTGCGTTCGTCGCAGCGCAGCACAGGTCGCATATCCTGCAAATAGTCGGCAACCTGCCGCGGCGTGACCGGGATGTCGCGTGCCCCCAGACGGCGGGCAATTTCGGCAGCTTCCTGATAGTACTGTTCCTGGCGGGCAGCGCTGATCACGGTCCGTTTGTAACGCAAATGGGAAGCCATAAAGCTGCTGCATTCGGCAACGTGTACCCAGGTGAGTAGCGCCGGATCGCTGGCCTGATACGGCGTACCGTCTTTATCCTGACCGCCCACGCGCAGATGAATTTCCTGCACTTTGGCAATCAGCCGTTCAGCGTCGACAGTGGTACCAAAGGTAGTGGCGGAAATAAACTGGCTGGTGCGGCGCAGGCGACCAAAAATATCTTCGCGAAAGTTCGAGTGATCCCAGACGCCAGCCAACGCTAACGGATGCAGCATCTGCAATAGCAACGCGCTGACCCCGCCGCACAGCATAGAAGTAAAATCTCCATGAACCTGCCAGATGGCCGACTGCGGGCCAAACAGCCCCGGCTCACCCTTGGGGTGTTCAAAATCGATCTCTTTGAGTGCCATGCCGGTTAAGCCCAAAACCTGAGCTTCAATCATTCCGCGTATGCTGCTCATTGCGTTACCTGCTCCTTTGCGTAAGCGGCAAAGATAGCATTAATCTACGCGGGTGACATTTGCCAGCCGTGGCGTTAAAGGAGGGAGTGCCCGCCTGATGCGGGCAGCGGGGAATTATGGATTAAGCTGATAGTCGAGGGTGATCTCAGCATTAAGCACCTGCGAGACCGGGCAACCGGCTTTCGCTTTTTGAATGATGCCGTCAAACACATCGGCCTCGATGCCAGGCAGCACAATTTTGCTCTGCAGCGCGATTTTGGTAATCGCAAAACCGCCGCCGGATTTGTCCAGCGTCACCACCGCCACGGTATCAATTGAGGTTGCGGTATAGCTCTCTTCGCTGAGCATCAACGACAGCGCCATCGAAAAACAGGCCGCATGGGCCGCGCCGATCAGCTCTTCCGGGTTGGTTCCCTTCACGCCTTCGAAGCGGGTGTTAAAGCCATAAGGTTGCTGGTTCAGCGCGCCGCTCTCGGTGGAGACGGTTCCTTTACCGCTTTTCAGATCCCCTTCCCAATGCGCCTGACCTTTCTTATGGATTGCCATGATATCGCTCCTTTTTGACATTAAAGAAATAAAGTATAGAAGCCATTTCCCTTTCAGGCAGCGCACTATCCTTTAATCAGACGAATCCAATGGGATATTTTTGCTCATATTAACGCCGGTAACGCGAAATCCGGTGGCTTCGTAGACATGGCGAGCGCGTTGATTATCCCCGGCGACGCGCAGTTTAATTTGCACAAACCCTTTGCTTGCAAGTTCACGTTCAAAAGCGGTCATCGCCTGCTTGCCCAATCCCTGCCCTTGAAAAATGGGGGAAATATAGAAATCGCAGATAAACGCAGAGCGCGTTTTCACATCCGGCTTATACCAGAGATAGCCAATTCGGGTTTCCACGCCCTCAACATGATTGAGTAAACAGAGCAGAACCTGGCCGCCAGTGTTAACGCCATCGGGTAAATCATCGGCTATTTCCTGCTGTGCCTGAGATAAAGCCGCCGACGGCGAAAGCCCGTAGTTTGCCGCAATTTCCGCCGCGTAATCGGGGATAAAATAATCGAGGTAAGCCGGGTACTCATCCTCGCACATGGGTCGAAACAAAATCATCCATTCACTCCTTTAAGATCCGTGGGTTGCGCCAGTCGTTGCTGAACCTCTTCCAGAAACAGCGGCAGCGCGCTGGGCTGATAATCGCGTGAGAGATAAATCCCATACACGCTTAGCGCTTTTGGCTGATAAGCTGGTAAAACCTGCTTTAGCGCCCCGCCGTTAAGCGCCCGCTGCGCCTCCAGCTCCGGGAGCATCGCGATGCCACAACCGGCCACCGCCGCCTCCAGCAAGAGAGAGGAGATCCCGGCGCTAAGATTACCGGAAACCGCCACCGCCACGCTATCGCCTTGTGGATCAGTAAACTGCCAGGTCTGGCTGGCGAAATGGCTGTAATGCAGGCAATTGTGGCGAGATAAATCATCCGGCGTGTGCAGTGGTCCATTCTGCTGTAGCCAGCGTGGCGAGGCGCACAGCACTGAACGACAAACACCAAGACGACGAGCGATAGCTCCCGGCTCCGGGTTATCGGTGATGCGGATCGCCACGTCTATCCGTTCGCCAATCAGGCTCACCGGGTGATTATTAATATCCAGCTCAAGGCGCAGCTGCGGATAGCGGGCGAGAAAATCAGGCAACATAGGCGAAATAAGCTGCATCGCAGTGAAATGAGCGCAGGCAACGCGCAGCGTCCCGCTGGGGACCGCACGCTCGGTTTGTCCGGCGATTTCATCCGACAGCTGCGTGAGCGTGCGCGTTTTTTGCAGTACCTTTTCCCCGGCGGAGGTTAGCGTCAGCTTACGGGTTGAACGGTGTACCAACCGGCTTCCGGCCCACTGCTCCATCTGCTCGAGATAGCGGCTAACCATCGGGCGCGACATCCCCAACGCTCGCGCGGCAGCGCTCAAACTCCCCAGTTCACAAATACGTATATACACCTGAGCGGCGATCACCCGATCCATCATTCGATTCCATCTGCACGATTTATGAAACTCAGCATCTCTTTTTTCAGGAATATTCGCAAATCATGAAATGCGTAAAATAGCATTCATTCACCTGATAAAGAGAAAACGCGCATGAAATCATCTGTCCTTGCCATCGCTACCACCCTGTTCAGCACCACCGTACTGGCTGCGCCTTTGACGCTGCAAACCTACAACCCACAGGAGAATGGCATTTTTGCCGTCAACTCCACCCTCGCCACCGGCCCGCATGAAGCGGTACTGTTCGATGCCCAGTTCAGCGTGAAGGATGGTGAGAAGCTGGTCGAGATGGTCCAAAAAAGCGGTAAGAAACTGACTCGTATCGTGATCACCTCCGGCGATCCGGATTTCTATTTTGGCCTGGAACCGCTGGTCAAAGCGTTCCCGCAAGCCAAAATTGTCGCTACCGCTGAAGTGGTCAAACATATTAATGCTACCAAAGAAGCCAAACTGGCGTACTGGGGCCCGCAAATGAAAGACGGTGTGCCGAAAGAGCTTTACGTCCCGCAGGTGATGGCAGCGAATACCTTCACTATCGACGGCGAAAAAGTCGAAATCCGCCAGCCGCAGAACTACGCCGCTTTCGTGTGGATCCCGGCAAATAAGGCGATTCTCGGCGGAACCGGCGTGGCATGGGGAATGCACGTCTGGACGGCGGATACCCAGAGCGTCGAAAGCCGCCAGCAGTGGATTAATACGCTCAACGAAATGGCTTCACTGCATCCGCAGCAGGTGATCCCCGGCCACTATCTTGGCACGCCGCCAGCAGGCGACCGCGCGATTGTCTTCACCCGCGATTACCTGACGCAGTTTGAGCAGGCGCTTAACGAGCATAAAGATTCGGCTGGCGTGATTAAGGCTATGAAACAACGTTGGCCCGGGCTCGCAGAAGAGAGCTCGCTGGAGCTGAGCGCCAAAGTGAATACCGGCGAGATGAAGTGGTAATTCTGGCTATTACGGGTATTTGCGCCGGACGATGGCTCGCGTCTTACCGGTCGTTATCAGAGATTGTTCTTAATCAGCCGTTGTAACCTTGCTATTGGTGGGAATGTGAACCACGCTGATTATCGCCGCACCAAAAATGGGCGGCGAACTTAGGGTTAAATTTCGTCCGATATATATCGGGCTTGTCCTTGAAACCAGAACAGGATAAAGGAGTAAGAATGAAATCGAACCATCAGGCACGTCATCTTCTTGGTCTGAACTACAAACTTTCCCAGCAGAAAAAAGTGCTGCTGGAAGGCGATGCGGAAACCACGCTAAACCACATCCATGCTACCGGTCGCAAACGCCGCGGTGGCTAATTTTTCAGCTGAGTGATGATAGAAACACCGTCCTGCATGCAGGATGGTGTTTTTTTAAGACTATCGACTGCATGTTTACCCTTCTTTGATGCCATCTGCTCTATACTCTGCCCGCTGCAATTCCCTGCCAGCCCCTCGCCTGTCGCCGCGCCTGGGCTGAAGCGTTCACCAAGGAGTTAGTGCGATGCAATTCACTCATAAGAAAAACCGTTCTCTTTACATCCCTTACGCAGGCCCCGTTCTCCTTGAGTTTCCGTTACTCAACAAAGGTAGCGCCTTCAGTATGGAAGAGCGTAGCAGTTTTAACCTGCTGGGACTGCTGCCAGAAGTGGTCGAAACCATCGAAGAACAAGCCGAACGCGCGTGGATCCAGTATCAGGGATTTAAGACCGAGATCGACAAGCATATTTATCTGCGCAACATCCAGGATACCAACGAAACGCTGTTCTACCGCCTGGTTGGCAACCATCTCGACGAGATGATGCCGGTTATTTACACTCCGACAGTAGGTGCTGCCTGCGAACGTTTCTCTGAGATCTATCGTCGCGCCCGTGGCGTTTTTATCTCTTATCAGAACCGTAATAACCTCGACGACATCCTGCAAAACGTGCCGAACCATAACGTCAAAGTGATCGTCGTGACTGATGGCGAGCGTATTCTCGGTCTCGGCGACCAGGGTATTGGCGGGATGGGTATTCCTATCGGTAAGCTCTCGCTCTACACCACCTGCGGCGGCATCAGCCCGGCTTACACCCTGCCGATAGTGCTGGATGTTGGTACCAACAATCAGCAATTACTCGATGACCCACTGTATATGGGCTGGCGTCACCCGCGTATCACCGACGACGAGTATTACCAGTTCGTCGATGACGTTATTCAGGCGATTAAAGCCCGCTGGCCGGATGTGCTGCTGCAGTTCGAAGACTTCGCGCAGAAAAACGCCATGCCGCTGCTTAACCGTTACCGCAATGAAGTCTGCTCGTTTAACGACGATATTCAGGGTACCGCTTCAGTGACCGTCGGCACGCTAATTGCCGCCAGCCGAGGCGCGGGCAGCCAGTTGAGCGAGCAGAAAATTGTTTTCCTTGGTGCCGGTTCCGCGGGCTGCGGTATCGCCGAGCAGATCGTGGCGCAGATTCAACGTGAAGGTTTAAGCGAAGAAGAGGCTCGCAAACGCGTATTTATGGTTGACCGTTTTGGTCTGCTGACCGACGCCATGCCGAACTTGCTGTCGTTCCAGAGCAAACTGGTGCAAAAGCGCGAGTCTCTGCAAGGGTGGGATACCACTAACGATGTGCTGTCGTTGCTTGACGTGGTACGCAACGTCAAACCGGATATTTTAATCGGCGTTTCCGGCCAGCCGGGGCTGTTCACCGAAGAGATAATCCGCGAGATGCATAAGCACTGCCCGCGGCCGATTGTGATGCCGCTGTCGAACCCAACTTCCCGCGTGGAAGCAACGCCGCAGAATATCCTTAGCTGGACCGACGGCGAAGCGCTGGTCGCCACCGGCAGCCCGTTCGCGCCGGTGACGCTCAAAGGCAAGCAGTACGTTATCGCCCAGTGCAATAACTCCTACATCTTCCCGGGAATTGGGCTTGGCGTTATTGCTTCCGGCGCATCCCGCGTCACCGACGAGATGCTGATGGCCGCCAGCGAGACTCTCGCGAAACACTCACCGTTGGTGAATAACGGTGAGGGCCCGGTTCTGCCGGAACTGAAGGATATTCAAACCGTTTCGCGTGCGATTGCTTTTGCTGTGGGGAAAGTTGCCCAGGAACAGGGCGTGGCGGTGAAAACGTCGGCAGAAGCGCTGTTGCAGGCGATTGCCGATAACTTCTGGCAACCGGAATACCGGAATTATCGCCGGACTTCGATTTAAGCGAAAACGCTGCTGATAAAACGAAGGAACGACCCAAGGCCTGAAAATCAGGTCCAGGGTCGTTCATCGCTAGCCAAAAACCCTTTATCCCTCTACACTGCCGTCACCCATCAACTAACTGAATAGAAAAGGAGGATCCCATGTCGTACTGTGAAATGTTTTTTTCACGTGCATTTGGCGATCGCACCAGCTCAAGCGTTATCGGTATCGTGCTGCGATAACTTCA
>NZ_JAPUEW010000079.1:0-164128 GCF_027492335.1 Klebsiella sp.
GCGCCCTTTTCTAATTCAGAACTAATAATTAGCCCAGAACTTTAGCAACAACGCCAGCGCCAACAGTACGGCCGCCTTCACGGATTGCGAAACGCAGACCGTCGTCCATTGCGATCGGGTGGATCAGGGTAACAACCATTTTGATGTTGTCGCCCGGCATTACCATCTCTACGCCTTCCGGCAGTTCGATGGTGCCAGTCACGTCAGTTGTACGGAAGTAGAACTGCGGACGGTAGCCTTTGAAGAACGGAGTATGACGGCCGCCTTCGTCTTTGGACAGAATGTACACTTCAGATTCGAACTTGGTGTGCGGCTTGATTGAACCCGGCTTAGCCAGTACCTGACCACGTTCGATTTCTTCACGTTTGATACCACGCAGCAGAACACCTACGTTCTCACCAGCACGGCCTTCGTCCAGCAGTTTGCGGAACATTTCAACGCCGGTACAGGTAGACTTCGCAGTCTCTTTGATACCAACGATTTCAACTTCTTCGCCAACTTTGATGATACCGCGCTCTACACGACCGGTAACAACGGTACCACGACCGGAGATGGAGAATACGTCTTCGATCGGCAGCAGGAACGGCTTGTCAATCGCACGCTCTGGTTCCGGGATGTAGGAATCCAGGTAGCCAGCCAGTTCGATGATTTTCGCTTCCCAGTCTGCGTCACCTTCCAGCGCTTTCAGAGCAGAACCACGAACGATCGGAGTGTCGTCGCCCGGGAAATCGTACTGAGACAGAAGTTCACGAACTTCCATTTCAACCAGTTCCAGCAGCTCTTCGTCATCAACCATGTCGCATTTGTTCAGGAACACGATGATGTACGGAACGCCTACCTGACGACCCAGCAGGATGTGCTCACGGGTCTGCGGCATCGGGCCGTCAGTCGCAGCAACAACCAGGATCGCGCCGTCCATCTGCGCAGCACCGGTGATCATGTTTTTAACATAGTCGGCGTGGCCCGGGCAGTCTACGTGCGCGTAGTGGCGAGTCGGGGTGTCATATTCAACGTGAGAAGTGTTGATGGTGATACCACGAGCTTTTTCTTCCGGCGCGTTATCGATCTGGTCGAATGCGCGAGCAGAACCGCCGTAGGTTTTAGCCAGAACGGTAGTGATTGCAGCGGTCAGAGTAGTTTTACCATGGTCAACGTGGCCGATAGTACCGACGTTGACGTGCGGTTTTGTACGTTCAAATTTTTCTTTAGACACGGCTATATTCCTTACTATAGTGCTCTCCCCTTCTGGAGAGAGCACGGGACTTTGGTTTTAACCCTGCGGCTTATTTACCACGGGCTTCGATTACGGCCTGAGCAACGTTGTTCGGCGCATCATCATACTTCAGGAACTCCATAGAGTAAGAAGCACGACCTTTGGTCAGAGAACGCAGCTGAGTTGCATATCCGAACATTTCAGACAGCGGAACTTCAGCGTGGATCACAACGCCAGTCACGTTGGATTCCTGACCGCGCAGCATACCGCGACGACGGCTAAGGTCACCGATAACGTCACCAGTATTCTCTTCCGGAGTTTCTACTTCAACCTTCATGATCGGCTCAAGCAGAACTGGTTTCGCTTTCTTAAAGCCATCTTTAAAGGCAATAGAAGCGGCCAGTTTAAACGCCAGTTCGGAGGAGTCAACGTCGTGGTAAGAACCGAAGTGCAGACGCACGCCCAGGTCAACTACCGGGTAACCAGCCAGAGGACCTGCTTTCAGCTGCTCCTGGATGCCTTTATCAACGGCCGGGATGTATTCACCAGGAATTACACCACCTTTGATGTCGTTGATGAACTCATAACCTTTCGGGTTAGAGCCCGGCTCCAGTGGGTACATGTCGATAACGACGTGACCGTACTGACCGCGACCACCAGACTGTTTAGCGTGTTTACCTTCGATATCGGTAACTTTAGCGCGAATCGCTTCGCGGTAAGCAACCTGAGGTTTACCGACGTTCGCTTCAACGTTGAATTCACGCTTCATACGGTCAACGATGATGTCGAGGTGCAGCTCACCCATACCGGCGATGATGGTCTGGTTAGATTCTTCGTCAGTCCATACGCGGAAAGACGGGTCTTCTTTAGCCAGACGGCCCAGAGCCAGACCCATTTTTTCCTGGTCAGCTTTGGTTTTCGGTTCAACAGCGATAGAGATTACCGGCTCAGGGAATTCCATACGCTCCAGAATGATCGGCGCATTAGGATCGCACAGAGTGTCACCCGTAGTTACGTCTTTCAGACCGATAGCAGCAGCGATATCGCCCGCGCGAACTTCTTTGATCTCTTCACGTTTGTTAGCGTGCATCTGTACGATACGACCGAAACGCTCACGTGCAGCTTTCACGGAGTTCAGGATGGTATCACCAGAGTTAACCACACCAGAGTACACGCGGAAGAAGGTCAGGTTACCCACGAACGGGTCGGTAGCGATTTTGAATGCCAGAGCAGCAAACGGCTCATCATCGCTAGCGTGACGCTCAGCCGGAGTATCTTTACCATCGTCCAGGATACCGTTGATCGCAGGTACGTCAACCGGGGATGGCAGGTAGTCAATTACCGCATCCAGCATCGCCTGAACACCTTTGTTCTTGAACGCAGAACCACAGGTTACCAGGATGATTTCGTTGTTCAGAACGCGCTGACGGAGAGCAGTTTTAATCTCTTCTTCAGTCAGTTCTTCACCACCCAGGTATTTCTCCATCAGCTCTTCAGAAGCTTCAGCAGCGGACTCGATCAGGTTCTGGTGCCATTCTTCGGCCAGGTCCTGCATGTCAGCTGGAATATCTTCGTAAGTGAAGGTTACACCTGCGTCTTCTTCGTTCCAGTTGATGGCTTTCATTTTCACCAGGTCAACAACACCGGTGAACGCTTCTTCAGCGCCAATCGCCAGCTGCAGCGGAACAGGGTTCGCGCCCAGACGGGTTTTGATCTGACCAACAACTTTCAGGAAGTTCGCACCCATACGGTCCATTTTGTTAACGAACGCAATGCGCGGAACTTTATATTTGTTTGCCTGACGCCATACGGTTTCAGACTGAGGCTGAACACCACCAACTGCGCAGTAAACCATTACTGCACCATCAAGCACACGCATGGAACGTTCTACTTCGATGGTGAAGTCAACGTGCCCCGGGGTGTCGATGATGTTTACGCGATGCGGTTCATACTGCTTAGCCATACCTGACCAGAATGCAGTAGTCGCTGCGGAGGTGATAGTAATACCACGCTCCTGCTCCTGTTCCATCCAGTCCATGGTGGCAGCGCCGTCATGAACTTCACCGATTTTGTGGTTTACACCGGTGTAGAACAGAATACGTTCGGTAGTAGTAGTTTTACCGGCGTCGATGTGCGCACTGATACCGATGTTACGGTAGCGTGCGATGGGTGTTGTACGAGCCATTTGATTCCTCGTTTATTTCTTTAGGCGTTCAGTTAAGTTATCCAAAACGGGCGACTTACCTGAAGCGCCCGCCTGGTGACTAAGACTCCGAAGGGATTACCAACGGTAGTGTGCGAACGCCTTGTTGGCTTCTGCCATACGGTGAACGTCTTCACGTTTCTTAACTGCAGTACCTTTGTTGTCTGCAGCATCAGAAAGTTCGTTCGCCAGACGCAGAGCCATGGATTTATCACCACGTTTACGAGCAGCTTCAACGATCCAACGCATTGCCAGAGCATTACGACGAACCGGACGGACTTCAACTGGAACCTGATAAGTAGAACCACCAACGCGGCGAGACTTAACTTCTACAGTCGGGCGCACGTTGTCGAGAGCGACTTCGAAAGCTTCCAGTTCATTTTTACCAGAGCGCTGAGCCAGGGTCTCCAGCGCGCTGTATACGATTGCTTCTGCAGTAGATTTTTTACCATCTACCATCAGGATATTGACAAATTTAGCCAGCAGTTCTGATCCGAACTTAGGATCCGGCAGGATTTTACGCTGACCAATGACGCGACGACGTGGCATGGAAATACTCCGTTGTTAATTCAGGATTGTCCAAAACTCTAAGAGTTTAGTTTGACATTAATATAAAACGTTTGGCCTTACTTAACGGAGAACCATTAAGCCTTAGGACGCTTCACGCCATACTTGGAGCGAGCTTGCTTACGGTCTTTAACGCCGGAGCAGTCAAGCGCACCACGAACGGTGTGGTAACGAACACCCGGAAGGTCTTTAACACGACCGCCACGGATCAGGATCACGGAGTGCTCCTGCAGGTTGTGGCCTTCACCACCGATATATGAAGAAACTTCAAAACCGTTAGTCAAACGAACACGACATACTTTACGCAGTGCGGAGTTCGGTTTTTTAGGAGTGGTAGTATATACACGAGTACATACGCCACGTTTCTGCGGGCAGGCTTCCAGCGCAGGCACGTTGCTCTTTGCAACTTTGCGTGCGCGTGGTTTGCGTACCAGCTGGTTAATTGTTGCCATTAAATAGCTCCTGGTTTTAGCTTTTGCTTCGTAAACATGTAATAAATCGCCTCATATAATATGAGGACGCAGAATTCTAGGGCGGTGCTGAAAAGGTGTCAAGAAATATACAACGATCCCGCCATTACCAGGCTAATTGCCCAGGGTGTTTGACTGTAAGTCTGACGAAATCAGTATAGCTAAGCCTGACGACACCGTCCGCAATTTGACCACCCAGCCCACGGGCTTCGATATCTTCTTGCAGAACATGAATGGTTATGGGGGCAGATTGCAGAATTTCAAGGAAGCGACTTCCGGCAACTGCTGCGACTACGCCATCAGACATCAGCAGGAGATCGTCTCCTTCTTTTGTCAAACGAAGCATTGTCGCAGTATCAGCATGCCAGGGTGATGTGCTTAATGTGTGGAGCATGCGAACCTCAAAAACGCAGTATCACGTTAAAATCGTCAAGCTGGGTTCGTAAAGCCTCTGGCTCCAGCCACTCGGCATCTACGATCCATGGCGTCGAAGAGTTCAGGCCGCGTTCACGTGCAGAGGCCGCACAGACCCAGCATTGCTCAATATCGTAGAGCGATAAAAGTTTGAAGGTAGAGATATAGTCGCGTGCCAACACCGCTGCGGGCCGCTGCCCTGGAAGTAACTGGAACACGCCATCTCCGATGAAGAATACACCGATTTCCTCCGTCAGAGCGGATGTTGCAAGCAGTGCATCCAACCCTTCTCTGCCGGATGCTGAGCCGTGAGGGGTAGAGGAAAAAACAAAAGCTACGCGTTTCATCAGAACTGTACCATCCGGTCGCAGGTTAACGCGGCTTCCGCCAGCGCACCTAATCCGCTCAGCGTAAATCCAGGCTGTAAATTACAGGCTGGTAATCCCAGCTGTTGTGCTTCCTGTTGATCCACAACTCCTCGACGCAAAGCCGCGGCCACGCAGATATGCAAGGAAACAGCGTGATCGTCATGTAACGATTGCCATGCACGAACCAGATCAAACTCATCGCTAGCCGGTGCTGATAGCTGGTTTGCGTTATAAACACCTTCACGATAGAAAAAGATGCTGACCAGTTCATGGCCTTCCTGCAAAACAGCCAGGGCAAACTGCAATGCGCTGCTGGCCAACTGCGTACCGTAAGCAGGCCCCGTCACCGTAATCGCAAAGCGCATTACTTATCCAGCCCTTGGAAATCTCCGCTTTTAAACTGACGAATGTAGAGATACACCGTGTGTTTAGAGATATTCAACCTATCGGCAACCTGGTTGATGGCATCTTTGATGTCAAAGATGCCTTTTTCATAAAGATTCAGGACTATCTGGCGGTTTTTGGCATTGTTAGAAACGTTACGATCGGCATTCACCTCTTCGATAGTGAACTCAAGCGTCTGCGCAACCAGATCGTCTACCGATGAGGCAAAGTTGACCTGCGAGTTCACTTCCGTCGTTTCAGGCGGAATAAAGGTGCTCATTATTTGCGAGAACGGCACATCGAGGTTCATGTTGATGCACAGCAGGCCAATGACCCTATGTTCACGGTTGCGAATTGCAATCGTGACCGACTTCATCAGCACGCCGCTTTTGGCGCGAGTAAAATAGCATTTGGAAACGCTGCTATCGGCCCCGGTCATATCGTGCAGCATACGCAGCGCAAGGTCAGTGATTGGCGAGCCGATTTGACGGCCAGTATGTTCACCGTTGGCGATACGGATAGCGGAACATTTTAAGTCCTGCAACGAATGCAGTACGATTTCACAGTGGGAACCGATGAGCATCGCTAACCCGTCCACCACCGCTTCATAGGATTTGAGGATATCAAAGTCGGTCTGGTCAAAAGGACGTTGATCCAGCAAATCAAGCTCGCTGGTCTCGTTGGTTAAAAGCGACCTGGACATGAAAAAAAGCACTCCTTTTCAGGAGCCTGTCGTTATTGTCAGGGCAGGCTCATCATCATTATTAATCTATCTAAAGTAATACAGCGTCTGAGGTTCTTGCCAGTTTTAATTATATTTGCCCTCAATAAAAAACCGCCGCCTGTGAAGGCGGCGGCTTAAACCAGATTACTTCTTGGCGTCAGCGGCCGGTGCTTCTGCCGCAGCTTCAGGTTTGGCATCAGCCTTTGGTGCCGGTTTGATATCCAGCAACTCTACATCAAAGACCAGCGTGGAGTTCGCCGGAATTCCCGGAACGCCCGTTTTTCCGTAAGCCAGGTCCGGCGGGATAACCAGTTGAATTTTTCCGCCTTTCTTAATATTTTTCAGACCTTCTGTCCAGCCTGGGATAACGCCGTCCAGACGGAAAGAGAGCGGCTCGCCACGGGTGTAGGAGTTATCAAACTCTTTACCATCGATCAGCGTACCTTTGTAGTTTACGACGACAGTATCGCTATCTTTAGGCGCATCGCCAGTACCGGCTTTCTCAACTTTATACAGCAGGCCGGATTTAGAGGTTTTCACACCTTTCTCTTTAGCAAAGGTGTCGCGGTAAGCTTTACCTTTAGCATCGTTCTCAGATGCGTCTTTTTCCATTTTCTGCTGAGCGGCAGTTTTTACGCGGGTTTCAAACGTCTGCAGAGTCTGTTCGATCTCCTGATCGGACAGTTTGCTCTTATTGGCAAAAGCATCCTGAACACCGGCGATCAGCTGGTCTTTATCCAATTTGATGCCCAGTTTTTCTTGTTCTTTCAGGGAGTTTTCCATGTAACGTCCCAGTGATGCACCCAGCGCATAAGCAGATTTCTGATCGTCATTTTTGAATGCCGATTTGCTTTCCGTTGCAGGTGCCGCTTTCGCTGCGGTATCAGCAGCAAAGGTCAGCGGTGCATTCAGGGCGACGGCCATTGTGGTCGCCAGCAGCGTTACTTTAAACAGTGATTTCATCCATTTCTCCAGGGCCGGGGCATCTCACCCCAGGGTTATCGTAAAAAGCAAAAAACGTACTATAGAACGTTGCAGAACAAATCTACATACAGACGTTCCTGAATATCGACTCATTTAGGACTATTTTTGTATTAATTAGTTTCCTGCCACACGCAACGATGCTGCGCGGATGCTGAAACTTCAGTAGAATCCGACCGCAGAATAGGACAGAAGAGGTTACTCATGCACGATCGCACTTTAGAGACTCGCCTTGCGGAACTGGAGAGCAGGTTAGCGTTCCAGGAAATCACTATTGAAGACCTCAACAAGACCGTCACCGCTCACGAGATCGAAATGGCCAGGATGCGTGAACATTTACGCTTAATGGTAGAAAAGCTAAAAGCAACTCAACCATCGCATATCGCCTCACAGGCGGAAGAAACGCCTCCGCCTCATTACTAATGACGTAAAAAAAGCGGGCTTCCCCGCTTTTTTTATTCCAGAACGCTAATGCGATGGAATTAGTGGCAACCACAACCGCCATTACCGCCGCAACCACCTTTACCATGTTCGTGGTCATGGCCGTGACCGTGGCCGCCGCAGCAACCGTCATGATCGTGGTCATGGTCATGATCGTGTCCATTCGCGCCATGGACATGACCGTGCTCCAGCTCTTCAGCCGTTGCTTCGCGAATCGCGATAACTTCAACATTGAACTTCAGATTCTGGCCAGCCAACATGTGGTTACCGTCAACAACAACGTGTTCATCACCTACTTCAGTGATTTCAACCGGTACCGGGCCCTGGTCGGTTTCTGCCAGGAAGCGCATGCCTACCTGCAGTTCATCAACACCCATGAAAACGTCTTTAGGAACGCGCTGAACCAGGTTTTCATCGTACTGTCCGTACGCGTCGTTAGCGCCGACTTCTACATCAAACTTGTCGCCCACTACATGACCATCCAGCGCATTTTCCAGGCCGGAAATCAGAGAGCCGTGACCATGCAGGTAGTCCAGCGGCGCGCTTGCCGGAGACTCATCAACCAATACACCGTCTTCTGTACGTACCTGATAGGCCAGGCTGACCACCAGGTCTTTTGCTACTTTCATGATATCTCCTGAGCAAGGGAAGAATAGTGGCGCAGATTGTAGCGGAATTCTGCAGCCGTGTACCCTCTAGCTTAAAAAAAGCCGATAGATAACGCTAGTCCGGATGAAAAATGCCTATCACTTGCTCCTCTTTGCGAACATGATCGCGAACTTCCTTATCAGCCTCACGCATCTGGTGGCCGCACTTAACGCATTCAACAATATCGACATTATTTTCACGCCACATTGCCAGCGAATCCAGAGCCTGGCACGCCGGACATTTCGCACCGGCAATAAAACGTTTACGCACCGCCATATTATTTACCTTTTATTCAAACTCGTCCCAGCCGTCTAACTGCCTGCTCTCTTTTTGCATCTCTCGCTGAAAGATCTCTTCCAGCTCGCGCCTGGCTTCACGCACGCGGGATATCTGCAGGGTATCAGTATGCACCGGCATTAACTCACGCAGCATTCGCATATCGAGACGACGGAAGTGCAGTTGCGCACGCTGTGCCTGGTGTGGATGCATACCTATCGAGATAAGCGCTTTACGTCCCAACTCCAGCGCACTGGAGAACGTCTCGCGCGAAAATTGCGCCACTCCAGCCTGCAAAAGCTCATGCGCCTCAACGCGTCCCCGAGCTCGCGCCAGAATATGAAGATGTGGAAAGTGTTGTTGACACATCTCTACCAGCTTCATGGTATCTTCCGGCTCGTTGCAGGTGATCACTATCGATTGTGCGTCCTCAGCCCCCGCTGCACGCAGAAGTTCGAGCTGCGTCGCATCGCCAAAATAAACTTTATAGCCGTATTTACGCATCAGGTTTACCGCACTGATATCGCGCTCCAGCACCGTAATGCGCATTTTATTCGCCATCAGCAGGCGGCCGATCACCTGCCCGAAGCGCCCAAAGCCGACGATAATAACCTGCGGTTTATCATCCTCGACCCACGGAGCCTCATCCTCTTCTTCAGGCTGATTAAACCGCCGCGAAAGCACTTTATCGATTAGCGTCATCAGCAGCGGCGTGGTCATCATCGACAATGTCACCGTGACCAACAGCAGCGCCATCTGATCGTTTTGAAACAGACGAAGCGAAGCGGGCATTGAGAACAGCACAAAGGCGAATTCCCCTCCCTGACTCAGCACACCGGCAAACTGCATGCGCTCCGAGCTACGTAAGCCGTAAACTCGCGCCAGCAGATACAGGACACCTCCTTTCACCGCGACCAGTATTGCGACGCTGGCAATAACCCATAGCAAATGGGTGTACAGCACCCCAAGATTCAGCGCCATGCCAACGGAGATAAAGAACAATCCGAGCAGCAAACCTTTAAACGGCTCAATGGCGATTTCCAGCTCATGACGATACTCGCTCTCTGCCAGCAGTACGCCCGCAATAAACGTCCCCAGAGCCATCGATAAGCCGAGCGCATCCATAAATAGCGCCGATCCGAGTACCAACAGCAGGGTCGCAGCGGTAAAAACCTCTCGCACACCGGAACCGGCGATAAAACGGAAAACCGGTCGCAACAGGTAGCGCCCACCGACCAGCATCCCACCGAAGGCCAGGACCTTTATCCCCACAGTGGCCCAATCAAAATGGTCATCACCCGAGCCAGCAAGTAGAGGAACCAGCGCAAGGGCAGGAATAACTGCCAGATCCTGGAACAGCAATACGGAGAAACCTAACTGTCCGGATTCGCTGCGGCTCATCCCTTTCTCACGCATGAGCTGTAGCGCCATGGCGGTTGAAGACATCGCCAATCCAATTCCACCAACCACTGCGGCCTGCCATGAGAAGTCGCTAAGCATGAGCAAACCGCCAAGAATGAGCGCACTCAGGGCGACCTGCGCGGCGCCTACACCGAAAATTGAGCTTCTTAACCGCCAGAGCTTGGCCGGATTCAGCTCCAGCCCGATGATAAACATCAGGAAAACGACGCCTAATTCTGAGAAGTGAAGGATTTCATCGACATCGCTAATGAAGCCTAAACCCCACGGGCCAATGGCAATACCGGCCAGCAGATACCCCAGCACGGCACCAATCCCCAGCCTCGCCGCCAACGGTACCGCAACCACGGCGGCAAACAGAAACAACACCCCCGCCAGCAGCAGATCAGCTCCCGCCATTTGAACCTCCTGCTGTTATAGGATTAGCCAACCAGTCGCGATAGGCGCGCGCGTGGCTTTTCAAGTCGTTGGGGGATTGCCGCCGCGCCCAGTAGACGATAATAGGGCTCATCCAGTGCATTCTGCACATACCAGCGGTCAGTTCAAAAGGACGCAGGATGTCGTTCATCGGATAGCGATGGGCATCCCGCCGATAGGCGCTCTCCGGCTCACCAGTGGTAATCACACTTCGCCAGTACTTTCCCGCCAGTTGGTTTCCCCCGGTTCCGCTGGCAAAGCCGCGGCTTAATACCCTGTCCAGCCACTCTTTCAGCAATGCCGGGCAACTCCAGGTATATAGCGGATGCTGGAAAACAATCACCTCATGCTGACGCAGTAACTCCTGCTCCCAGGCAATATCGATAAAAAAATCTGGATAGTGCGCGTAGAGATCGTGCACGGTGACATTCGACAACTGTAAGGCCGGTTCAAGCAAAACCCGGTTGGCCACGGAATCCTGAGATTCTGGGTGGGCATACAGCAGCAAAACCTTCGCTGTCTGAGACATCTTTCCCCTCCCGAACGTCTTCTGGCGGCCTGTGCAGCGGCTGCGTCCCGACGCAACCAGAATGACTTTGTGTATCGTCTTCATTTTGGGCTACCATTGCGGCCCGGTTGAGCGATTCGCTCCACACTACATTATCATAATGACAAATTAACATAATCAGAACATACGGCGCCTTATGATTGTTTTCTCCTCGTTACAAATTCGTCGCGGCGTACGCGTCCTGCTGGATAACGCAACCGCCACCATCAACCCTGGGCAAAAAGTCGGTCTGGTGGGCAAAAACGGCTGCGGTAAATCCACCCTGCTTTCGCTTTTGAAAAACGAGATTAGCGCCGATGGTGGCACTATGACTTTTCCTGGCAACTGGCAGCTGGCGTGGGTTAACCAGGAAACCCCAGCGTTACCGCAACCAGCCATTGATTATGTCATTGATGGCGACCGCGAATTTCGCCAACTTGAGGCCGATTTAAACCAGGCCAATGAACGCAATGACGGTCACGCCATCGCGACGGTGCACGGTAAACTCGACGCTGTCGACGCCTGGACCATACGTTCGCGCGCGGCCAGTCTGTTGCATGGTCTGGGTTTCAGTAATGAACAGCTGGAGCAGCCGGTAAGCGACTTTTCCGGCGGCTGGCGTATGCGCCTGAATCTGGCACAGGCGCTAATTTGTCGCTCTGACCTGCTGTTACTTGATGAACCAACCAACCACCTTGACCTTGATGCGGTCATCTGGCTGGAAAAGTGGCTCAAAGGCTATGCTGGCACCCTGATTTTGATCTCTCACGATCGCGATTTCCTTGACCCCATCATCGACAAGATTATTCATATCGAGCAGCAGTCAATGTTCGAGTATACGGGCAACTACAGCTCATTTGAGATACAGCGCGCCACCCGCTTGTCACAGCAACAAGCAACATACGAAAGCCAGCAATTGCGCGTCGCTCATTTACAAAGCTATATCGATCGCTTCCGTGCGCAGGCTACCAAAGCTAAGCAGGCGCAGAGTCGTATCAAGATGCTTGAGCGCATGGAGCTTATCGCACCGGCCCACGTCGATAACCCGTTCCATTTTAGCTTCCGTGCACCGGAAAGCCTGCCCAACCCGCTACTGAAGATGGAAAAGGTCAGTGCCGGTTATGGCGAGCGAGTGATTCTCGACTCAATCAAGCTGAACCTGGTTCCGGGTTCACGCATCGGTCTGCTGGGGCGCAACGGTGCCGGTAAATCGACGTTGATAAAACTGCTGGCCGGTGAATTACAGCCGCTACGCGGTGAGATTGGTCTGGCGAAGGGAATCAAACTTGGCTACTTCGCTCAGCATCAGCTTGAGTTCCTGCGCGCTGACGAATCCCCGCTGCAGCATCTGGCCCGTCTGGCTCCTCAGGTGCTGGAACAGAAACTGCGCGACTATCTCGGCGGCTTTGGTTTTCAAAGCGACAAGGTCAATGAAGAGACACAGCGTTTCTCCGGCGGTGAAAAGGCGCGCCTGGTGCTGGCGTTAATCGTCTGGCAGCGGCCAAACCTGCTGCTGCTTGATGAACCGACTAACCACCTCGATCTCGATATGCGCCAGGCCTTAACCGAAGCGCTGATTGATTTTGAAGGCGCACTGGTGGTGGTCTCGCACGACCGCCATCTGATTCGCTCCACCACTGATGACCTCTATCTGGTACACGATAGTAAAGTCGAACCTTTTGACGGCGATCTGGAAGATTACCAGCAATGGCTAAGCGACTCGCAAAAGCAGGAAAGTCAGGCGTCAGAAGAATCAAAAGAGAGTGCCAATAGCGCTCAGGCGCGTAAAGATCAAAAACGCAAGGAAGCCGAGCTGCGCACGCAAACTCAGCCGCTGCGTAAAGAGATTGCTCGCCTGGAAAAGGAGATGGAGAAACTGAACGCCAGGCTAACGCAGGCGGAAGAGAAGCTGGGCGACAGCGGCTTATACGACCAAAGCCGCAAAGCAGAGCTTACCGAGTGTTTACAGCAACAAGCCAATGCAAAGTCCGGGCTTGAAGAGTGTGAAATGGCCTGGCTGGATGCCCAAGAACAGCTGGAGCAAATGCTGCAGGAAGGCTAATGTCTGATAGCTAACGGCACAAAAGGCGGGATAACCCGCCTTTTTTAATACCTCTCACCGAGGTTTAACGCTGCGCCGCCAACCGGGAACGTATCTGTTCAAGATGTTCGCGGCGGAACACTTTGCCATCGAGGAAGCGAGTTTTTAGCTCTCCCTGCAGTTCCTGTTCCAGGGTTTGTTCATCATGCAGTTGCAGCGCTCCCAGAGCATCGCGCTCAACCCGTAAAAGACCACGTGCCGAACGTTTCAGGCCATTGTCCGTTTTTGGCTCTTTGAAAATCATGCGCCCTTCGCCACTGACTTCCCCCCAGGTCGCTTTCATCGCAAAACCAAAGGTATCGCGCGTATTGTACTGGTAGGTAAAGGAGCCCACACCGAACACCACATTAGAACTGGCGAAACCTTTCGCTTCCAGGCGACGCATGATCTCATCGGCTCTGGCGAGAGTAATGGAATCACCGTAAATCAGGCCCACATGGGGATCCAATACCTTGTAGCCTTTATCATTTATTGTGCCGCCAAAAATCTCCCACAGCACCTCGACAGAGCCTTTCTCTTCTACACTTCGTTCAGTACGTACATCATCGCTAGCAGCAGTACCGCACAGGATCTCAACCGGATCACCACTATCCGGGCGGAACACAACACGTCCCTGACGTTGCATAATGATCCCCTTGAGTTCACGGGTAAATTCGCTCAATACACGCCAGTAGTCCCAGGTATCGGAGACGATAGAAACAAATCCCTGCGGATAAATATCGGCAATCAGACGACGGAAGGTTTCTATCTCATGCTCACGCTCCCCCATACACATCACACTATGCTCAGTCGCTGGTATGCTGGCGCCGATAAAATAGCCTTCACTTTCGGTATAGTAATCGCGGGCATAGAGCAGTGCCGGAATGCTATCTGTCCCCTTGAAGCTTAACAAATGCCCACACCCCGCCTGGGCGGCATCCTGCAATCCGGCCATACCGCGAAATGAAAAATCGTGACACTGAAAATCGAGATGGGTCAGATCGCTACAGGTCTTTTCCGCCCAGCGTTCGCAGATTTTGCGATAGTGATGGGCAATAGTGGCATTGGTGGATGCCTTCCAAAGCTCTGCCGAAAGCACCGTTTCCAGGTAATTCACCAACCAGAAGAATTCTGCTTTCGTATTAATAATGGTCAATACCGGCACCTTCATCGGCACTTTTGTGCCTTCATCCAGCGATTTAATGTGCAGCGGCAGATAGCCCAGACGATGTAGGTCGCGAATATGATCCACCGGGACCGTATCGCGACCAAGATAACCATCCATGACCTGCTTATATTCGTTCACCACTTCATCTTCCGGACGAGCAAAAAATGCCTCGTTGAACTGATCAACAAGGAACCACTGCAAAAAACCCTGCAGACCGAAAAACACTAGCTTGCCATCTGCCAACGGCGACTGGAAAAAACGATCGCTGCGCGGAGTGAAGTTAGAATAGACCCGCGTTGTACCCTGAGGATATTGCGCACGGTGAGAAACTTTGTAGCCATCAATAGCCAGAATAGGGTTAATTTTCATGATAATTTCTCCCTTAAACGCAGTAGATCGCGTCAATGTCGATAAGTTCGAGCTGCGGATGTGCCAGCGTTGGAGCAGCCAAAGAAGTGGTGGTATAGATGGCATCAACGCCGTTGTTCAGCAGATGTTCAACGCCTTTTGAAAAAATGCCGTGCGTCACATACAAGCTGACGCTGCGGGCACCAGCATCGCGCAACACCTGCGCCGAACCGATAAAGGTGCCGCCAGCGTCGCATAAATCGTCAACAATCAGCAGATCCCTGCCCCTGACATCACCCGCAACCAGTGCAAAGCCTGTCAGGTTGCCGCTTGCCACATCACGCTTTTTGCTCAGAATGGCGTACTCCGAGACGCCTGTTGCTCTGGCTACGGCATCAATTTTCTTCAGCGCCCCCGCATCTGGCGCCACCAGCATTAGCGTCTTTTGCTGAAACCGATGGCATAGAGTCGTACTCTGCAACAGGCACCTCTCCTGTGGAATCGCCACAAAGTTATCTATTGCCGCCGCCGCAGCGTCGCTGTGCGGATCAAGCACTTTCACCTTATCGAACTTCAGCGTGTTGAGTTGAGTAGCGAAGACTCTCAGCGCAAAACTGTCACCAGCAACCATATGTCGGTCCTGACGCGCCCACGGTAGCCAGGGTAATTCGAGATGGCTGACCAGCACATCGGTCTGGTGACGGACCGCGTCCACCAGTTGCGCAAGCAACATAAAGTCGTTCATATCCTGCATCGCCACAGCGCGAATGCACATCAGGCTGGCAGAGGATGGCAACGGATTAGTCACCTTCAGCCAGACAGCGCCATCAGGAAAAACACCGTTGGCGATAATGTAAGTCTGGTTATCCAGGGTTAACGTCAATTTCATACTCATCACTCTCCCCCTCAATTATGTCCCGTCGACACAATTAATAATGTCCCTAAGACACATATTAAGCAAGCATAAAAATGCATTATTTCCATGAAAAGGTAATTTACTGATAAATAATAATAAAAAACGCAGCCTTGCTGCTCAGTGTCGGGCTGGTACACTGATGGCGTTCCAAATCATCGCGAGTAGCCTATGAACACCGAAGCCGACTATCTGAATCAATATGATGCCAGCCGCTTTCCCTCCCCTCTGGTGACGGTGGATAGCGTGTTATTCACGCTCCATCAACAAGAGCTGTGCGTCCTGCTGGTAGAGCGGGCAAACCACCCGCAGAAAGGGTATTGGGGATTGCCCGGCGGCTTTATTGATATGGCGCGCGATGACTCCACCCGCGCCACCGCGATGCGTAAGCTCACTGAGAAAACCGGGGTTTCCCCTTCATGGTTGGAACAGCTGGACACTTTTTCCGGGCCCGATCGCGACCCGCGCGGCTGGAGCCTGACGGTCACCTGGTTTGCCCTGATTGCCTGGGCAGACTGCGAACCACATATCGCCAGCGTCAGCGATGCCCGTTGGGTGCCAATTGCCAGGCTTGTCGACTATTCCCTGGCGTTCGATCACCAGAAAATCATCACCGCCGCCTTGCATCGCTTAAGGCAAAAAACCATGTATTCTTTACTGCCCGTATACTGCTTGCCGGAGACCTTCACCCATGGCCAACTACAGGAAGCGACGGAGGTAATCCTCGGTCAGTCCATACAACGTAAAAGCCTGATTCGCCGTTTTGAAGCGTCAGGGATGTTTGAAGAGACAGGTGAAAGCATGGCGACAGGCACAAGAAAGGCCCGCCTGTGGCGGCGAAAACCTGGGGTGGATATTCATCTTTTCTCACGCAATCTGCTTACCGATTAGCCACAAGACCACATATTGGCTAACCTGCACACTTCATGCGCGGTATAGTATGTATAAAGATTATTAATTGCTCTGGTGCTATGGTTGATATCACTCCCACAGAAATGACGCCCCCCGAAGACGACTCGCAGCAGTTTCACCCGATGCGCGGCGTTGGCAATCGTCATTTGCAAACCATGTTGCCGCGGCTAATCCGTCGCAAACTACGTTTCACTCCACACTGGCAGCGCCTTGAATTACCGGATGGCGACTTTGTCGATCTGGCGTGGAGCGAAGAACCATCTCAGGCTCGTCATAAACCGCGATTGGTGGTGTTTCATGGTCTTGAGGGCAGTCTGCACAGCCCTTATGCTCACGGACTCGTCCACGCGGCCATGCAGCGCGGCTGGCTGGGTGTGGTGATGCATTTTCGCGGCTGTAGCGGCGAACCCAACCGAAATAACCGTATCTACCATTCAGGCGAAACGGAAGACGGCTCCTGGTTTTTACGTTGGCTTCAGCGCGAATACGGCGACGTGCCAACTGCAGCGGTGGGTTACTCGCTCGGGGGCAATATGCTGGGCTGCCTGTTGGCGAAAGAAGGTGACGATGTTCCTGTCGATGCTGCCGTTATCGTCTCAGCGCCGTTTATGCTGGAAGCCTGTAGTTCTCATATGGATAAGGGGTTTTCCCGCGTTTATCAGCGTTATCTGCTCAATCTGCTGAAGGCGAATGCCGCGCGTAAGCTGAAAGCTTATCCGGGCTCTTTGCCGGTTGATTTACGCCAGCTAAAAGGTATGCGCCGCATCCGCGAATTTGACGATAGCATCACCGCCAGGATCCACGGTTTTGCCGATGCGCTAGACTACTATCGCCAGTGTAGTGCGATGCCGCGCTTAAGCGACATCACTAAACCAACGCTGATTATTCATGCGAAGGACGATCCTTTTATGGATCACCACTCCATCCCGCCACAAGAACAGCTACCAGCAAATGTCGAGTATCAACTTACAGAACATGGCGGCCATGTTGGTTTTGTCGGTGGTACGCTGCGTAAGCCGGAAATGTGGTTAGAACAGCGAATCCCGGATTGGCTAACTCGCTGGTTAGGAGGGCAAATATGATTATTCCCTGGCAGGATCTCGATCCCGAAACGCTGGATAACCTGATTGAAAGTTTTGTATTACGCGAAGGCACCGATTATGGTGAACATGAACGTTCTCTGGCGGATAAAGTCGCCGATGTCAAACAACAGCTGAAAAGCGGAGAAGCCGCGCTGGTGTGGTCAGAGCTGCACGAGACGGTCAATATTATGCCCCGCAAGCAGTTTCACGGCTAAGGCGGCATCACACTATCGTTTACCCTGGGAGTTGTTATGTCTGCCAAACATCCGGTGATTGCCGTCACGGGCTCTAGCGGCGCGGGAACCACGACCACCAGCCTCGCCTTTCGCAAAATCTTCGCCCAGCTAAATCTCCACGCCGCCGAAGTGGAAGGCGATAGCTTTCACCGCTACACCCGCCCGGAAATGGACATGGCGATCCGCAAAGCGCGAGATCAGGGCAAACACATCAGCTACTTCGGTCCCGAGGCTAACGATTTCGGCCTGCTGGAGCAGACTTTCAGAGAATACGGGCTGAACGGTACAGGTCAGTCACGCAAGTATTTACACACCTATGATGAAGCCGTGCCGTGGAATCAGGTTCCTGGCACCTTCACTCCCTGGCAGTCTCTGCCCGAACCCACTGACGTGCTGTTTTATGAAGGCCTGCACGGCGGAGTTGTCACGCCCCAGCACAACGTCGCTGACCATGTTGACCTGCTGGTCGGGGTTGTGCCGATCGTTAACCTGGAGTGGATCCAGAAGCTTATCCGCGATACCAGCGAACGCGGCCACTCTCGTGAAGCGGTGATGGATTCCGTCGTTCGCTCGATGGAAGATTACATCAACTTCATCACCCCGCAGTTTTCACGCACTCACCTCAACTTCCAGCGCGTACCTACGGTGGATACGTCCAATCCATTTGCAGCCAAAGCAATCCCATCGCTGGATGAAAGCTTTGTCGTTATCCATTTTCGCAACTTACAGAATATCGATTTCCCCTGGCTACTGGCGATGCTTCAGGGCTCGTTTATCTCGCATATGAACACGCTAGTGGTACCGGGAGGGAAAATGGGGCTGGCCATGGAGCTTATCATGGCACCATTGGTCGAGCGGCTAATGGAAGGCAGGAAAATCAACTAACAAAAAACCCCGGTAGCGCAGCGCATGCCGGGGCGACGAGTTCGCGCAGTTCGGCTTATCCCTCGATCACTTCATAAGAGTGAGTTATGTTTACTGCTTTCTCCAGCATCAGCGCCACCGAGCAATATTTTTCCGCCGATAGGTCAACTGCGCGAGAAACGGCAGCATCTTTCAGCTCCTTACCAGTCACGATAAAATGCAGATTAATATGGGTAAACAGACGCGGTGCTTCCTCGCGACGCTCAGAAGTCAGCTTAACTTCGCAGTTAGTGACGTTATGGCGCCCCTTCTGCAGGATAGAAACCACGTCAATTGCACTGCATCCGCCCGCCGCCATCAGTACCATTTCCATCGGGCTTGGCGCTTTATCCCCGGAATTACCGTCCATCAGAATCTGGTGACCAGAAGCCGACTCACCAATGAAGGTTAACCCTTCAACCCATTTCACTCGCGCTTGCATAAATTTAACTCCAGGGCTGTAATTTTCCTGACAGATTACGCGCACATAACAATTCTCGCAACGGAAGGCGACCTAGGTCATGCTGAAGCGAGACACCAGGAGACACGCGGCGAAAGCTATGCTAAAACAATCGGGATGCTACAGTAATACATTGATGTACTGCATGTATGCAGAGGAGTTCACATTACAGGCTGCAGAAAATTTTCAGCCAGATTCCCAGGTATAGGGATTTAATACGATTGCATGCCCGGATGCCGTGTAGTGTCGGCGCCCGGAGATAGCTTATAACAGAGGATAACCGCGCATGGTGCTTGGCAAACCGCAAACAGACCCTACCCTTGAATGGTTCTTGTCTCATTGCCACATTCATAAGTACCCCTCAAAAAGCACGCTGATCCACCAGGGTGAGAAAGCAGAAACGTTGTACTACATCGTTAAAGGCTCCGTGGCTGTACTCATCAAGGATGAAGAAGGTAAAGAGATGATCCTCTCTTACCTCAACCAGGGCGATTTCATCGGTGAATTAGGCCTGTTTGAAGAAGGTCAGGAACGTAGTGCATGGGTACGTGCGAAAACCGCATGTGAAGTGGCCGAAATCTCCTACAAAAAATTCCGTCAGCTAATCCAGGTTAACCCGGACATCCTGATGCGTCTCTCTTCGCAAATGGCACGTCGCCTGCAGGTTACGTCAGAGAAAGTCGGTAACCTCGCCTTCCTTGACGTTACCGGCCGTATCGCTCAGACGCTGCTGAACCTGGCAAAACAGCCTGATGCGATGACCCACCCGGACGGCATGCAAATTAAAATTACCCGTCAGGAAATCGGTCAGATCGTTGGATGCTCCCGCGAAACCGTTGGCCGTATCCTGAAAATGCTGGAAGATCAAAACCTGATCTCCGCGCACGGCAAAACTATCGTCGTCTACGGTACCCGTTAAGTCGGCAAAACGGCGTATTGCATGGCAATACGCCGTTTTTGTTTCCCCCTCATGTGGCGCAGGCTGATTTACCACCCGGAAGTCAACTACGCACTGCGGCAAACGCTGGTGTTGTGTCTGCCGGTCGCAGTTGGACTTATTCTCGGACATTTACAGCAGGGCTTACTTTTTTCCCTGGTACCAGCCTGTTGCAACATTGCCGGTCTGGACACACCACATAAGCGCTTCTTTAAACGCCTGATTATTGGCGGCTGCCTGTTTGCTGGCTGTAGCCTGATTGTCCAGCTCCTGCTGCAACGCGAGATCCCTCTACCGCTTATTCTCACTGGCCTGGCGCTCATCCTCGGCGTTACTGCCGAAATCAGTTCACTGCACGCAAGACTCCTCCCCGCCTCGCTTATCGCAGCGATTTTTACACTAAGTCTCGCGGGCAACATGCCAATCTGGGAACCACTGCTAATCTACGCGCTCGGCACATTATGGTATGGCGTCTTTAACTGGTTCTGGTTTTGGCTATGGCGCGAACAACCGCTGCGCGAGTCGCTGAGCCTGCTCTACCGCGAACTGGCTAACTATTGCGAGGCCAAATACAGCCTGCTGACCCAGCATACGGACCCGGCCACCTCGCTGCCGCCGCTACTTAACCGCCAGCAGAAAGTGGTTGATCTGATTACCCAGTGTTACCAGCAGATGCATATGCTGGCGGCCAATCAACGCAACGACCACAAACGTCTGTTGCGCGCTTTTCAGGTGGGGTTGGATTTACAGGAGCATATCTCCGTTAGCCTGCATCAGCCGGAAGAAGTGCAGAAACTGGTGGAACGCAGTCACGCAGAAGCAGTGATTCGCTGGAATGCGCAAACCGTTGCCGCCCGCCTGCGTGAGTTGGCGGACGATCTTCTCTACCATCGTTACCCACAGCGCTTTCAGATGGATAAACAGATCGGCGCGCTGGAAAAAATTGCCTGGCAACATCCGGATAACCCGGTCGGCCAGTTCTGCGCCTGGCACTTCAGCCGTATAGCCCGGGTTCTGCGTACCCAGCGTCCTCTGTACACGCGTAACTTGATGGCGGATAAAACCCGACGTTTACCCCTGCTGCCAGCGCTGAGAAGCTACCTGTCGTTTAAATCTCCGGCGTTACGCAACGCCGCGCGCATCAGCGTAATGCTGAGCGCCGCCAGCCTGATGGGCAGCGCATTGCATCTGCCGAAACCCTACTGGATCCTGATGACGGTGCTTTTCGTGACGCAAAACGGCTACGGCGCGACGCGAGTGCGCATTGTTCACCGGGCGGCTGGAACGATTGCCGGACTGGTTATCGCCGGGCTGACGCTACACTTCCACGTGCCTGAAGGCTATACGCTGACCGCCATGCTCTTCATCACGCTGCTAAGCTACCTGATTATTCGTAAGAACTACGGCTGGGCAATGGTTGGTTTTACCGTCACGGCGGTTTATACCCTTCAATTACTCACGCTAAACGGTGAGCAGTTTATCATCGCCAGATTAATCGACACGCTTATTGGCTGTCTGATCGCTTTTGGTGGGATGGTTTGGCTATGGCCGCAGTGGCAAAGCGGTCTGCTACGCAAAAATGCCCACGACGCGCTGGAAGCCGATCAGGAAGCGATCCGGCTCATTCTTAGCGACGACCATCAGGCTCCGGCGCTGGCCTATCAGCGAATGCGCGTTAATCAGGCGCACAATGCGCTGTTTAACTCACTCAATCAGGCGATGCAGGAACCGGGCTTTAATTCGCACTATCTGGAGGATATGAAGCTGTGGGTAACCCATAGCCAGTTCATTGTTGAACACATCAATGCGATGACCACCCTGGCGCGCGAGCACAATATGCTGACGCCGGATCTGGCTCAGCGTTATCTGGAGTCCTGTGAGATTGCGCTACAGCGCTGTCAGCAACGGCTGGATTCAGATGGTCCGGGGAGCGCTGGGGATGTGAATATTATGGAGGCCCAGGATGCGGAAGTCCCTCGCGGCCCGCTCAGCACCATGGAACAGCATCTGCAGCGCATTCTGGGTCACCTGAACACCATGCACACCATTTCGTCGGTGGCATGGCGTCAGCGTCCGCATCATGGCATCTGGCTACGCACCACTAAGCGCTAAGCACACGCTCAACGGCCTGGGCAAAGCGCGCCATTCCTTCGGCAATATCGCTATCGTCAATCACCAGCGACGGCACAAAGCGCATGACGTCAGGCCCGGCGTTGAGCACCATCACGCCAGCGTCTGCGGCAGCATAAAGGAAGTCGCGCGCCCGGCCCTGATGCTGCGGCTTAAGCTCAGCACCGATTAGCAACCCCATTCCGCGGATATCGCTAAACAAATCGAACTGCGCGTCAATCTGCTGGAGATGTTTAACAAACAGCTCACGCTTCGCACTCACACCATCCAATACTTCTGGCGTGTTAATCAGATCAAACGCCGCCCCGCCCACCGCGCAGGCCAGCGGATTACCTCCATAGGTTGAGCCGTGAGAACCCGCGTGGAAAGCGCTGGCAATTTCATGAGTGGTTAGCATCGCGCTAATCGGGAAGCCACCGCCAAGCGCCTTAGCGCTGGTCAGAATATCCGGCCTCACGCCGTAGTGCATATAAGCGAACAGCGAGCCCGTACGCCCCATACCGCACTGCACTTCATCAAACACTAACAGTGCCTGGTGCTGATCGCACAGTTCACGCAACCCTTGCAGGAATTCAGGCGTCGCCGCAGTCACGCCCCCCTCGCCCTGAATCGGCTCTACCACTACCGCGCAGGTATGATCGTCCATGACGGCTTTCACCGCGTGCAAATCGTTAAACGGCACGTGAACGATATCAGCCGGTTTCGGGCCAAAGCCATCAGAGTATTTCGGCTGACCGCCTACGGAGACGGTGAACAGCGAACGACCATGGAACGCATTGTGGAAGGCGATGATTTTGGTTTTATACGGGCTATGGCGAGTCACGGTGTAATGACGTGCCAGCTTGAACGCGGTTTCGTTAGCTTCTGTCCCGGAGTTCATAAACACCACCCGATCGGCAAAAGTCGCATCGACCAGCTTACGCCCCAGGCGCAGGGCCGGTTCGTTGGTAAAAACATTACTGGTATGCCACAGGGTTTCGCCCTGCTCATGCAGTGCCGCCACCAGCGCCGGATGGCAATGACCGAGCGCGGTCACGGCAATACCGCCTGCGAAATCAACGTACTCTTTGCCCTGCTGATCCCATACGCGGCTACCCTTACCCTTCACCGGAATAAATTCTGCCGGTGCATAAATCGGCAAAATGACCTCATCGAATGTGGCGCGGGTGATTGCCGGTTGTTCAGTTGCCATGTCATGCCCATCCTTCTTCGTTATGCAGCAATGATTATGATAATCTAATCACAAAATATGCATAAAAAATCAATCAATGGCAACTACAAATCAACGGTGGAGGAAATTTGCCAGCAGTTGATGCCCCTGCTCGCTAAGAATGCTCTCCGGGTGAAACTGCACGCCTTCGAGATCAAACTCGCGATGGCGAATCCCCATGATCTCGCCCTCTTCGCTGCGGGCGGTGATCTCAAAGCATTCCCCTAGCGTTGGGGGATCGATTAATAAGGAGTGGTAGCGAGTAACGATGAGTGGATTATTCAACCCAGCAAACACCCCTTGTCCATTGTGAATGACAGGGGACGTTTTGCCATGCATCACTTTGGCAGCCCGCACGATGGTCGCGCCGAAAACCTGCGCGATAGCCTGATGGCCGAGGCAAACGCCCAGGAGCGGAGTCTTGCCGGAAAAGTGGCGAATCACCGCCAGCGAAATCCCTGATTCATCAGGGGTACAGGGGCCCGGCGAAATAACGATTTTCTCCGGCGCCAGCGCGATAATCTCCTCCAACGTCAACTCATCATTACGCCTGACAAGGACTTCCGCTCCCAGCTCGCAGAAGTACTGATACAAATTCCAGGTGAAAGAATCATAGTTGTCGATAAGCAGGATCATGGCGGCTCCGGAAGTTACAAACCGGGGTATTCTACGCAGATTCTCGGGTTTCGCTTATTACTTTATCTGGCGGGAGAAAGCAGCGCGGGCTTGGTGCCCGCGCGGGATATATATTTTACGGCAGCACTTTCGCCGACAGAATAACAATCGGTTTAGACGGAACATTTTGATAAGGCCCAACGTTATGGGTCTGTACCTGAGAAATCTTATCCGCAACGTCCATACCTTTCACGACCTTGCCGAAGACCGCATAGCCAAAATCGCGCTGGCCGTGGTCGAGGAAGGCGTTATCCGCAATGTTGATAAAGAACTGGCTGGTCGCGCTGTCCTGATCGGCAGTGCGCGCCATGGCGATGGTTCCACGGGTATTACGCAGACCGTTGTCGGCTTCGTTTTTAATCGGCGGGTTAGGCTGCTTTTGCTGCATCTGCTCGTTAAAGCCGCCGCCCTGCACCATAAAGCCCGGGATCACGCGGTGAAAGGTGGTGTTGTTATAGAAACCACTGTTGACGTACTTCAGGAAGTTATCCACCGAAATGGGTGCCTTCTGGCTATTCAGCTCAAGCTCAATATTGCCCGCAGAGGTGGTCAGCAACACATGAGGGTCGCCCTTCGCCGCCATGGCTGGGGAAAATGCTGAAAAGGCGAAAACGGCAGCCACCGCCACGAGAGTTGATTTGAGCATGGAAATTCCTTAACGGAGCAGAATAAAAAGCGAGTGCCTTGATTCTAAAGAGCCTTTGCATCTTGGGCCAGCCTTTTACCTAATTTTACTTAGCTGAAACACTTGTTACGATGCAATCATTAATCCACTGAATAATTAAATGTGATTTCAATCACATTTATTCATGCAAAAAGATATACATTTCAGAATAAACATTTAATTACATCACGCAAACGAATAAAATCTGTCCGCCCGGCGCAGATTCAACGCGCTATACATTTCTATTCACAGGCCAGTCATGACTAACAGCAACCGCATCAAGCTCACATGGATCAGCTTTTTCTCCTACGCCCTGACCGGCGCGTTGGTGATTGTCACCGGGATGGTGATGGGAAACATCGCAGATTATTTCCATCTGCCCGTTTCCAGTATGAGCAACACCTTTACTTTCCTCAACGCCGGTATCCTGATTTCTATCTTCCTGAATGCCTGGCTGATGGAAATCGTTCCGCTGAAAACCCAACTGCGCTTTGGCTTTATCTTGATGGTGCTGGCCGTCGCCGGTTTGATGTTTAGCCACAGCCTGGCGCTGTTCTCTGCCTCAATGTTCGTACTTGGGCTGGTCAGCGGGATCACCATGTCGATTGGTACCTTCCTGATCACCCATATGTATGAAGGTCGTCAGCGCGGCGCGCGCCTGCTTTTTACCGACTCCTTCTTCAGCATGGCGGGAATGATTTTCCCGATGCTTGCCGCATACCTGCTGGCACGAAGCATCGAGTGGTACTGGGTGTACGCCTGCATCGGTCTGGTTTATGTGGCTATTTTCGTACTGACTTTCGGCTGTGAATTCCCGGTACTAGGTAAAAAAGCGCCGCTGGACAGCCAGCCGGTAGCAAAAGAGAAATGGGGTATCGGCGTGCTGTTTCTCTCCATTGCCGCACTCTGTTACATCCTCGGCCAGTTGGGCTTTATCTCCTGGGTGCCGGAATACGCCAAAAGTCTGGGCATGAGCCTGGGTGATGGGGGCAAACTGGTGAGTGATTTCTGGATGTCGTACATGATTGGCATGTGGTCATTCAGCTTTATCCTGCGCTTCTTTGACCTGCAACGTATTCTTACCGTGCTGGCAGGCGCGGCGACGGTCCTGATGTATCTGTTTATTAACGGTTCGCCGGAGCATATGCCGTGGTTTATCCTGACCCTCGGCTTCTTCTCAAGCGCAATCTACACCTCCATTATTACGCTAGGCTCGCAGCAGACCAGAGTATCATCGCCAAAGCTGGTGAACTTCATTCTCACCTGCGGTACCGTCGGCACCATGTTGACCTTTGTGGTTACCGGTCCAATCGTTGCCGCCAGCGGCCCGCTGGCAGCGTTGCATACTGCTAACGGCCTCTATGCCATAGTATTTGTGATGTGCGTGATCCTCGGCTTTGTTTCCCGCCACCGCCAGAACAACGCAGCAGCGTAATCTCACTAAGCCTCAGACCCCTTTGTTCCGACAAAGGGGCTGTTTTTGGTAAAGAATAGCTCTTCCCCTCCCTTGTCCGTCTGCACCCAGGTCTGCGCTAATTGCGTCGTGGCGATGACTCTCCCCTGACGAATTGACCAACGAACTGGCACCTGGCAGCGCACGGCTTCAAAACCATTCTCCGCAGGCAGAATCACCAGATTCGCCGGATTTCCGGGCACAATACCGTAATCGCTCAGGCCAAACGTGCGTGCGCTGTTTTCCGTCACCAGTTTCAGCCCATCGTTAATTTGCTGATATCCCATCATCTGGCAAACGTGCAGCCCCATATGCAGCACCTGCAGCATGTTGCCGGTACCCAGCGGATACCACGGGTCAAACACATCATCATGACCAAAACAGACGTTAATTCCCGCCGCCATCAACTCCTTCACGCGGGTAATACCACGGCGCTTCGGATAGTCATCAAAACGTCCCTGGAGGTGGATATTAACCAACGGATTAGCGACGAAGTTAATGCCGGACAGCTTGAGTAAACGGAAAAGTCGTGATGTGTAAGCGCCGTTGTAGGAGTGCATAGCGGTGGTATGGCTGGCGGTCACCTGCGGCCCAATCCCCTCTTTTAACGCCAGGGCCGCCACGGTTTCAACGAATCTTGACTGTTCATCGTCGATTTCATCGCAGTGGATATCCAGGGGGCGTTGGTATTTTTTCGCCAGGCGGAAAGCGATATGCAGAGATTCCACACCATATTCACGCGTGAATTCAAAATGAGGAATCGCGCCCACGACATCAGCCCCCAGACGCAGCGCCTCTTCCAGCAGAGCCTCTCCATTGGGGTAGGAGAGAATCCCCTCTTGTGGGAAGGCAACAATCTGCAAATCTACCCATGGCGCAACCTCCTTTTTCACCTCCAGCATCGCTTTAAGTGCGGTGAGCGTGGGGTCAGAAACATCGACGTGGGTACGCACAAACTGGATGCCGTTAGCAATTTGCCATTTCAGCGTCTTCCATGCGCGAGCTTTAACATCTTCATGGCTCAGTAAAGCCTTACGCTCCGCCCAGCGCTCAATGCCTTCAAACAGAGTCCCGGACTGATTCCAGTTAGGCTCCCCGGCGGTTTGGGTGGTATCGAGGTGGATATGCGGTTCAATAAAAGGGGGAATAGCCAATCCGCCGCGCGCATTCAGCACCTCATAACTCTCATTGCGCGCCTCGCCCATTGGGGTTATATCCCCGAAGCGCCCCTTGTCTATCGCTATCTGCCAAAGACCTTCGCGATCGGGCAGGCGAACGTTCTCAATCAACCAAAGCGACGCTGCTGTCATACCAATGACCCTCGTTAAACATTGCTAAAGATTCACTCAACCTTGTGCCGATTTCTTCTGCTGATTTTGTACACAAAAAAAGCAAAAAGGAAAAGTTAGTGTTTTCCAATACTTATAAAAATGCTGACAAATCAAAAATATACCACTTAAGTAGTAGGTAAAGGTGTAATTGATTTGCATCAATAAGTGTCTTGGCTGAATCGTTAAGGTAGGCGGTAATATAAAAGAAATCGAGGCAAATATGAGCAAAGTCAGACTCGCTATTATTGGTAATGGTATGGTCGGCCATCGCTTTATTGAGGATCTTCTTGATAAATCCGACGCTGCCAATTTTGATATTACCGTCTTCTGTGAAGAACCCCGTATCGCCTACGACCGCGTACACCTCTCCTCCTACTTCTCCCACCATACCGCTGAAGAGCTCTCTTTGGTACGAGAAGGTTTTTACGAGAAGCACGGCGTTAAGGTGCTGATTGGCGAACGCGCCATCACCATCAACCGCCAGGAGAAGGTTATCCACTCCAGCGCGGGCCGTACCGTATTCTATGACAAGCTGATCATGGCGACCGGCTCCTATCCGTGGATCCCACCGATTAAAGGTTCCGAAACCCAGGACTGTTTTGTCTATCGCACTATTGAAGATCTCAACGCCATTGAGTCCTGTGCCCGTCGTAGCAAACGCGGCGCGGTAGTCGGCGGCGGCCTGTTGGGTTTGGAAGCTGCGGGTGCGTTGAAAAACCTCGGCGTTGAAACCCACGTGATTGAATTTGCCCCGATGCTGATGGCTGAACAGCTCGATCAGATGGGCGGCGAGCAGTTACGCCGCAAAATTGAAAGCATGGGCGTGCGCGTGCACACCAGCAAAAACACCAAAGAGATCGTCCAGAAAGGCACCGAAGCGCGTAAAACCATGCGTTTTGCTGACGGTAGCGAACTGGAAGTCGATTTTATCGTTTTCTCAACCGGTATTCGCCCGCGCGACAAGCTAGCCACCCAATGCGGTCTGGAAGTCGCCCAGCGCGGCGGTATCGTAATTAACGACCGTTGCCAGACGTCCGATCCGGATATCTACGCTATCGGCGAATGTGCCAGCTGGAACAATCGCGTTTATGGTCTGGTTGCTCCAGGCTATAAAATGGCACAGGTGACCGCTGATCATATCCTCGAAACGGAAAACGCCTTTGAAGGTGCGGACCTGAGCGCCAAGCTGAAGCTGCTGGGCGTTGACGTTGGTGGTATCGGCGATGCCCATGGTCGCACGCCGGGTGCACGTAGCTACGTTTATCTTGACGAAAGCAAAGAAGTCTACAAACGTCTGATCGTCAGCCCAGATAACAAAACGCTGCTCGGTGCGGTACTGGTGGGCGATACCAGCGACTACGGCAATCTGCTTCAGCTGGTGCTGAACGCCATCGAGCTGCCGGAAAACCCGGACTCACTGATCCTGCCAGCCCACGCGGGCAGCGGTAAGCCGTCCATCGGCGTGGATAAACTGCCGGACAGCGCGCAGATCTGCTCCTGCTTCGACGTCACTAAAGGCATGCTGGTCGCTGCCATCAACAAAGGCTGCCACACTGTGGCGGCGCTGAAAGCGGAAACCAAAGCCGGTACCGGCTGCGGCGGCTGTATTCCGCTGGTAACCCAGGTGCTCAACGCCGAGCTGGCGAAACAAGGCATCGAAGTGAACAACAACCTGTGCGAGCACTTCGCGTACTCTCGCCAGGAACTGTTCCACCTCATCCGCGTGGAAGGCATCAAAACTTTTGAAGAGCTGTTGGCGAAACACGGCAAAGGCTACGGCTGCGAAGTGTGTAAGCCAACCGTTGGCTCCCTGCTGGCCTCCTGCTGGAACGAATATATTCTCAAACCGCAGCATACCCCGCTGCAGGATACCAACGACAACTTCCTGGCTAATATCCAGAAAGACGGTACCTACTCTGTTATCCCTCGCTCTGCCGGTGGCGAAATCACGCCGGAAGGCCTGGTGGCCGTCGGTCGTATCGCCCGTGAATTTAATCTGTACACCAAGATCACCGGTTCTCAACGTATTGGCCTGTTCGGCGCGCAAAAAGACGATCTACCAGAGATCTGGCGTCAACTGATCGACGCAGGCTTCGAAACGGGTCACGCGTATGCCAAAGCGCTGCGTATGGCGAAAACCTGCGTGGGCAGCACCTGGTGCCGCTACGGCGTGGGCGATAGCGTCGGCTTCGGCGTCGAGCTGGAAAACCTCTATAAAGGCATCCGCACCCCGCACAAAATGAAGTTTGGCGTTTCCGGATGTACCCGTGAATGTGCGGAAGCCCAGGGTAAAGACGTCGGCATCATCGCGACAGAAAAAGGCTGGAACCTGTACGTCTGCGGTAATGGCGGGATGAAACCGCGCCATGCAGATCTGCTGGCAGCGGATCTGGACCGTGAAACGCTGATGAAATACCTCGACCGCTTCATGATGTTCTACATCCGTACGGCCGATAAACTGACCCGTACCGCGCCGTGGTTAGATAACATGGAAGGCGGCATTGAATACCTGAAATCGGTCATCATCGACGACAAGCTGGGCCTGAACGAGCATTTGGAAGAAGAGATGGCCCGCCTGCGTGAAGCGGTGATATGCGAGTGGACGGAAACCGTCAACACACCAGCCGCCCAGGTTCGCTTCAAGCACTTCATCAACAGCGACAAGCGCGATCCGAACGTCCAGGTGGTTCCTGAACGTGAACAGCATCGCCCGGCTACGCCGTACGAACGCATCCCGGTAACTCTGGTGGAGGAAAACGCATGAGCCAGTGGAAAAATATCTGCAAACTCGATGACATTGTGCCGGAAACCGGCGTCTGCGCGCTGTTAGGTGATAAACAAGTGGCAATTTTCCGCCCTTATCACGGTGACCAGGTTTTTGCGATCAGCAACATCGACCCGTTCTTTGAGTCCAGTGTCCTGTCCCGTGGACTGATTGCCGAGCATCAGGGCGAGCTGTGGGTTGCCAGCCCGCTGAAAAAGCAGCGTTTCCGCCTGCGTGATGGCCTGTGTCTGGAAGATGAAAGCCATTCGGTGGCGCACTATGAAGCCCGAGTGAAAGACGGCGTCGTGCAGCTACGCGGTTAATAGATTAACGGGAGGCGCAACGCCTCCCTTTTTTTGAATTTTTTTATCTTTATATCTCAAGGAAACCTATGTTTACGGACACAATAAACAAGTGCGCGGCTAACGCTGCGCGCATCGCACGCCTCTCGGCAAACAATCCGCTGAGCTTCTGGGTCAGCTCCATGATGGCAGGCGCTTATGTCGGCCTTGGCATTATTCTTATTTTCACTCTCGGCAATCTGCTCGACCCTTCCGTTCGCCCTCTGGTGATGGGCGCCACTTTTGGTATCGCCTTAACCCTGGTGATTATCGCCGGTTCTGAACTGTTTACCGGCCACACTATGTTCCTGACTTTGGGTGTTAAAGCGGGCACCATCAGCCAGGGGCAGATGTGGGCGATTTTGCCGCAAACCTGGATGGGCAACCTGCTCGGTTCTATTTTCGTGGCGCTGCTGTATAGCTGGGGTAGCGGTAGTCTGCTACCGGTCGATACCAGCCTCGTCCATACCGTCGCGCTGGCCAAAACCAGCCAATCTGCGATGGCGCTGTTTTTCAAAGGCGCGCTATGTAACTGGCTGGTGTGCCTGGCAATCTGGATGGCGATCCGTACTGAAGGCTCAGCAAAATTTATCGCCATCTGGTGGTGTCTGCTGGCGTTTATCGCTTCCGGCTATGAGCACTCCATCGCCAACATGACGCTATTCGCCCTCTCATGGTTCGGCCATCACAGCGATGCCTATACCCTTGCGGGAATTGGCCACAATCTGTTATGGGTAACACTCGGCAATACTTTGTCCGGTGTCGTATTTATGGGATTGGGTTATTGGTATGCTACGCCGAAATCGGAGCGCCCCGCTCCGGAAAAAATTAAACAATCAGAGGCTGCTGCCAATAATTAAGAGGTAATGTCGTGGACCATTTGCCTATATTTTGCCAATTACGCGATCGCGACTGTTTGTTAGTCGGCGGCGGTGATGTTGCCGAACGTAAAGCTCGCCTGTTACTCGACGCGGGAGCCAGATTAACGGTCAACGCGCTGGATTTTGTGCCCCAGTTCCAGGTGTGGGCCGATTCGAACATGCTCACCCTGGTAAAAGGCGAGTTTAACCCTGCTCTGCTGGATAACTGTTGGTTGGCGATTGCTGCTACTGACAACGAACAGGTGAATCAGCAGGTCAGTGAATCATCAGAAGCAAGGCGAATATTTTGCAACGTGGTCGACGCACCTCAGCAGGCCAGCTTTATTATGCCGTCGATTATCGACCGCTCACCATTGATGGTTGCCGTCTCTTCAGGCGGCACCTCACCGGTGCTGGCGCGTCTGCTACGTGAAAAACTGGAGTCAGTTCTGCCGCTTCATTTAGGTCAGTTGGCTCAGTACGCCGGGCAATTACGTTCACGAGTGAAGAAACAGTTTGCGACCGTGAGCGAGCGTCGCCGTTTCTGGGAGAAGCTGTTCGTTAGCGACAGGCTGGCGCAATCGCTGGCGAATGAAGACCGTCAGGCGGTTGCAGATACCACGGAACAGCTACTGACCGAGCCGCTGGATCATCGCGGTGAAGTAGTGCTGGTTGGCGCGGGCCCTGGCGATGCGGGGCTGCTAACCCTCAAAGGATTACAGCAGATCCAGCAGGCCGATGTAGTAGTTTATGATCGTCTGGTTTCCGACGATATAATGAACCTGGTGCGCCGCGACGCCGATCGGGTCTTCGTCGGCAAACGCTCGGGCTACCATTGCGTACCGCAGGAAGAGATTAATCAGATTCTATTGCGCGAAGCCCAGGGCGGAAAACGCGTCGTTCGCCTGAAAGGCGGCGATCCGTTTATCTTTGGCCGCGGCGGTGAAGAACTGGAAACTTTGTGCAGCGCCGGCATTCCTTTCTCAGTCGTCCCAGGTATCACCGCAGCCTCTGGCTGTTCCGCCTATTCCGGTATCCCGCTAACCCATCGCGATTTTGCCCAGGGCGTGCGTCTGGTCACCGGTCACCTTAAGACCGGCGGCGAACTGGACTGGGAAAATCTGGCGGTAGAAAAACAAACCCTGGTGTTTTATATGGGCCTGAATCAGGCTCCTGCCATCAGGGAAAAATTGATTGCTCACGGTATGGCGGCGGATATGCCTGCGGCTATCGTTGAGAACGGCACGGCGGTAACCCAGAAGGTCGTTACCGGCACGTTAGAGCAATTGGATTTGCTGGCTCAGCAGATGGCCAGCCCGGCACTGATTATTGTGGGTCGCGTAGTCGGTCTGCGCGATAAGCTAAACTGGTTCTCCAACCATTAATGACTTCGATCCCGGCGAGTCATTTCGCCGGGATGCGAGTTACTTCACGCCCTCACAGCTTTCCTGCAATATCCTCAACACCGTTTCTTCTCCGCTGCGATTCGGGTTAATACGAATTGCATAGCGCTCGATGCCGGGGTTCGCCTCGCGAAACGTGCCTGAAAGGCGGTAAAAAAGCGGCGGGATCTCATATTTTGATTCCGCACCGACCGGATACGGCAGCGCGCCAAGCCGCTGCGCATTAGCCAATACCTGCTCCGCAATCGGCTGATGAAACTCAACCAGCAGGACCCGGGACTGCGCGTTGGCGATAATCGCCTGTTTAACCTGCGGAATCGCACCCTGATTCAACTGCAGCAGAAGCCGCTCCGTCACCCCCGCCTGCACTGCGTGCATCACTGGAGCGAACACCAGCCCTCGCAGTACTTCCAGCGCCTGCGCCCCCTGAATCTGGCTGCCGCCGGAATACATGCTGGCGCGAATGCGGGCAACGGCGTCAGCACGACCCACTACCGCACCAACGCCTTCCGGACCAAACAGCTTAAAGCAGGAAAATGTCGCCAGCGTCGCACCGCATTCGCAGCCGATATTCGCCACCTTCATCACCGCGTAGTTATCGTCGGTCAGCGTCGGAACATGCTGCTCATTAAGCACAGAGAGCACCTCTGCCAACTGATAGCTATCTTCAGGGCGCTGGCGCGTATGCTGCACCAGCGCCGCATCGGGTCGATGCTGAGCCACCGTCTCTGAGAGCGCCGCCAGATCGTTAAAGTCCACGCGAATTGGCTTTAGTCCCATCTGCTCAATAATCACCGAGGTCGTCGGATAGACCGGCGCATCATGGATTAACAGCGTACCGCCGGGCTTCACTAATGCCGCTATCGCCGCACGAATCGCCCCGGTCCCTGCTCCCTGCACCAACACGGCGGCCTCGGCATGGAACGCATCAGCCAGCACTGCTTCGACGCGCTGCGTGACGCGGGGCTGATTCAGCCCCGACGCCAGACCAAAGTCACCGCCGCGCAGGAAATCGGCCCCAGGAAAATGGCAACAGATAGCATCCACTAGCGCGAACTGCTTATGTTGGGCTTCAACCAGCGACAGACTTTCCAGCGGAAAGGTCTTCATTCACTCACTCCCCGCGTTATGCCGGAATAAATAATCCGAGCCAGAACAGAATATTGAGCACAATACCGGTAATCATCACCGCCACAACCGGCGCGGCCATCTTCTGCACCGGACGACCCAGCGATTCATTGAGGAAATAGAGCGCAGCGGTGATGGTGAAGCCGGTATAGCCCGCCATTTTGATAGCGGCAAAAATAGAACCGACCAGCAGCGCCATCTCCATCAGCATATTCATCGCATTACGGATGTTATCTGACGCATTGCGCACGGAGGGGAAACGACCCAGCCATTTACCAATGGAACGCAGCAGCAGAACTTCAGCTGAAATCACAATCGCTCCCAGCAGCGCAGCAATCCACGGATTCGGCGCCAGATAGCCTACCGCATAGACGAAGGTAAAACCGGCTACCGCATAAACCCCGGTAGCCAGCGCGGTGGTGGCGATCATCGGTACGAAGCCCAAACCACGCATAAACTCTGCCAGCGCCGCCTGATGAATCAGCGTTTGCGACTGCTCCGGCGTCACGCCCGCCGAATACGCTTTTTCCAGAGTAAAGATGGACACTTCGCTACCGGCAAAAATTTTCATGCTGGCGACCGCCGCGATCAGTGCGCCCACAATAGCGATATACGGCAGGTTTTTGATAATCCGCGACGTGCGCTCTTCAAACACCGACATCCCGCTGGCGTCGTGATCCTCGCTGCCGCGATTACGCAGATCCTGAGTAATCGCAATCCCCAACAGCATCACCATACCAACGAAAATCTCAATCGACTCAGGGTTGAGATGCGGGAAGTAGCGGACGATCAGTACGCGCGTAATCAGAACAACAACAGCCGCCAGCAGGCTGCTTTTCCAACCGAACTGGTAGAAAATGGCCACCAATGGGAACAGTGCAAAAGCGGATACTACCGGCGAACTCAATTCGCCCAGCGACCCCAATACATCAACCGGTAGCGCCGTCAGCAGATGATTAACCGGCAGCAGGCAGGTAAGGATCAGAATCCCCCAAACCGCCCCCAGGCCGAAAGCCAAAAGACTATTCGCTGCCAGTACACCAAGGATGTCCGTAGGCAGAAACAGCAGCCAGGCATTCAGCAGCCCGGTTTTCAACGTGAACGAGATCCCAACCGAGGCGACAAAGCCAATACTTAAACCAAATGCGATACTTCCCGCTTCCCGACGATGCATGTTGCCTTCAATCAACTGCGGAAGGATCGGGCGAATACCATCATGAAAAACCGCAGCTGACCGGTGCGCCAGTAACGACGTCATCCCCGTCAGACAAGCCACCACAATGAGTTGAATATAAAGCGCCATAACAGTGCCTTTTTATTTTAAATGGTTGATCAGTAACGGGATCGCATGCTCAATATGTTCAACAGAAAGGCCAAACGCGACTCTTCCTTCCGCCACCATTTTTGCAATCTGATCCTCTTTCGCCTTAATGCCCGGCTTAGCAATAGTGCAACTTTTGTTGAACCCGATAATGGCGATCGCAATGGAAAGTGCCGCGCCAGCACCGGTGTTACACGCGCCAATGTAGTAATCCAGCTGGCCGTTTTTCACCTTCATAGCCGCTTCCATGTCGTTGTAGATGAACACCTCGAAACACCCCGGCGCCGTATTTTCAATCGTTTTTTTAATCAGCTCGCGCTGTAAGCCAGCAACACCAATCTTTTTCATCTCTATGTCCTTACAGGAAAAATTGAGTAGGGTTAGTACGTAACATCAGATCCACATCGGCCTGGCTGAAACCGGCCTGGTAAAGCTGAGGGACAAAGGTAGTCAACAGATAGTCGTAACCGTTGCCACCATTGGCCTTTAAGTGGGAACGGCGGGTGATATCCATCGACAGCATGACGTGATCCAAACGCCCCCTTTCACGCAGGGCGAGCAGCATAGCGATGCGTTTTGCGTCGGGGTAATAATTGTTTTTGCCAATTGTGTCGAACTGAACGTAAGCACCGAGATCGATCATGCGCAAAATATCATCAAGGTTATCTTTCAGGTCGCAATGGCCAATAACCACGCGGGAGAGATCGACGCCGTGCTGTTTCAGCAGTGCAAGCTGTTCCAGCCCCATGGTGCTGAACGAGGTGTGCGTTGAGATAGGTCGTCCGGTCGCGTTATGCGCCAGCGCCGCGGCGCTAAACACTTTGGCCTCCAGATCGGTAATGACCCCTTCACTGGAGCCGATTTCGGCAATAATCCCGGCTTTGAGCAGCGTACCGTCAATACCAATTTCGATCTCATCGATCATCTCCTGCGCCAGTTCCTGTGCTGAACGGGTAGCAACGTGCTCAGGAAAGAAAGCGTGCTGATAATAGCCGGTGCAGGCAATCACGTTGATGCCGGTATCGCGCATCAGATCCAACATAAAGGACGGGTTGCGCCCCATGTAGCGATTGGTCATCTCAACAATATTGCGCACGCCGAGGTGCATTAAATCGCGCATCTCGTTACGAATCAGTTCGTATTGATCCAAGCGGCAATCGATGTTGCCTTTAAAGCCGGACAAATCGATGTGCAAATGCTCATGTGCATAGGTATAACCAGAGCTATCAATCATCATTGTGTATTCCTTGCGGGCAGTAAAAGCGAAAGGAAAGAGTGTCCATTCTCCGGGGCATGTGCACCGAAAAAGTCGCAAACGGTGGCCCCGACATCCGACAAGGTGCGCCGGGTCCCGAGCTGCGCAGAGGATTGTCCTGGTGACCACACCAGCAGAGGTACCTTCTCACGCGTATGTTTGCTATGGCCTATCGTCGGATCGTTACCGTGGTCGGCCATCACCACCAGGCAATCATCCGGGCGCATATCCGCCATCAGCAGGGCTAGCTGCTCATCGACCAGTTCCAGCCTGTCGACATAGCGCTTCACATCTTCAGCATGACCCGCCAGATCGGTTTCCTGGATATTGGTGCAGATAAATGCCGTCTCCCGGCGGTTAAACTCCGCCCGGGTGATCTCCATAATCTGCTGGCTATCGACCAGATTTTCCCAGCTGATGCCATGGGGATTGCTAACGATATCAGCGACCTTGCCAACGAGTACCGTCGGTACGTCAACCGCAAACAGCTGGGCAGGAACCTGCACCTGTTCATCGACGCCGTAGCCCATATGCACAACCTGAAATCCCTGCTTATAGGCTCCCGAGCGCGGCGCGTTGATGCCGATATAGCCGCCCTCTTTTTCTTCCACAGCATCAAAGATGTTCTGCGTACTGGTGATACCGCCAAAGGCAATAACGCGTCCCACTGAGGCCTGTTCACGTACCGTCCGGCCGATGGCCTTCACCTCAGCAAAGCTTTTTTCACTCAGGTTGCCGGTAATGTTGTAAACCTGCCCCAAATCGGCTTCGAGGTTATCGCCAACCGCCACCGCACCGTCCACCAATAGCCAAAACGGACCTTTGCCGTGGCGCTCTGTTTGATGTCCGGCGGCAAGCAGCGCGGCTTCAACTTTATCGATGACATCATTAAACGGCATCCGTAGTGGAGTCCGGGGTTTAGTCCCTAAAATCTCCTGATGTCCCATAAAGGTATCGCCACCCTCATGCTCAAGTTCTGCGGTTCCCCATACGGCATCTTCAGAAGGCTGCATCACACCTGGGGCAAAACCGAGGGCGTTTATCAGGCCCAGTTTTTCCAGCGTCGGCAGACGCAGCGCGGGAAAACGCTGCAAGATATGTCCACAGGTATTCGCACCGATATCCTGCGGCCTCACTTCGGGAACATCGGCCATTGCGCCGACGCCAAAGCTGTCTATCACCAACACCACAAATCGCGCCATTAGTCCTCCAGTACGTTGCCAAGGCTGTCGTAGCGAGCAACGATTTCAGGGTTACCGCTTTGCATACCCGCAACCAACACCACGTCGCTACGGGTAACGAAAATCTGTGTGCGGAAACAGAAGATTGCTGCGCTGCCGATCGGGAACTCACCTTCCAGCGGCAGGTAGTAATCAATGCTGCTGTCATCTACCGCGTTAAGCTGCGTCAGTTGGGCGTTTTCGCTGGCCGGAGTGAATACCAGCGCATGCTTAGCATGACCACGCCGATAATAGCCGCCGCCGTAGCAATAGCTTTGCCCAGCAAAATGGTGGGAAATTTCACTCAGCCACAGCATGGCAACACGCTCCGGTTGATCTCCCTGCTGGTTGGCGGGGATGGTACCGGTCAGCGCATGCCCCGGCTCAGCGTGGGTGACGCCAAACTCCGCCAGTAGCGGCAGAGAACTGCAACTGGTTGCCGAAGGCGCATTCAGTTGCTGAACCGTCACGCCGAGACTTTCGAGCTTGTCTCTCGCGGCGAGCAGAGAGCGCAAATTCGGCGTGGGCAGAATTTTTTCCTGTTCGTCATCCCACAGCAGGCAAGGGAAGTGGGTGAGCCCGGTCAGTTCAATGCCCGGCAGGCTTTGAAGATGAGCCACCACGTTGTCCAGTTCAGCCAACGCGAATCCGCTCTCCTGTCCCGGATAGAGGAAATCGCTCTCGCCATAAACCTTAAGCATGACCGCCTGCGTCCGACCGCTTGCTTCCGCTGCCGCCGAGACTTCACGCGCTTTCTCCAGAGAGAACAGGGTGATCACTTCGGTGCCCTGCTCCACCGCTCCCGCCACCTGCGCGGAAGGAATCTGCACCAGATGGCCCTGATGGGAAACAGGCAAACCGGCACGGCGCATCACCCGACTCTCTTTGTAATCCACAACAACAATGCCCTGATACCCCAGCGCCAACAGCTTTTCTGCCAGCCACGGATTTCGACCAATCTGCTTGGTCATCAAGTACAGGCTGATTCCATATTGCTGCGCGGTCTTCAGCAGCAGCTTGCCATTTTCCAGCACCTGATCGACATCAATAACCCAGCTATCCGGGGCGATACGCCCTTGCTGCCAGAAGCGAAGCGCCGCCGCAATCAGCGCCGGGTTCTGCCGTTGTAATGCTTTAATAAACATTTAGTTGCCTCTGCTTTTATTCCTTTTTTAAATATTCATTTTTTTGAATATTTAAGTCGCATAGCGCCAATTCCCAATATTCTTCACACGGCCTGCTGCGCCGCTCCCCACAACCCATACCAGTTAGCCAGCAAATAGCCTGTTTCATTAGCATGTAGAGTGACGTCAAATTCCTGTAACAGCGCCTGATGCAATTGATGAATCTCATCCCAATGCGCCGAACTGGTTATCTCCGCCATAAACTCCTCATCCAACGGCTCAATAACCTCACCGCGGCGGCTGCGCATCAGCGCATTTGCCATATGAGTAATTGCGATTTCCCCCTGCTCGCTAAAGACGGGAAGATGCCACTTCTCGTCCAGTTGGTGGACGACCTGCATCATTCCGCGACAAATATCCTGGTCGATAATCCCTGCCTCACACAGCAAGTTGAGCCTGTTTTCCATAGTCACTGCCTTAATGTTAATAGCTTGGCTCTTGCTCTCCACTCACCACCCGTTGTTGATGAGCTAATAGCGCCTGTTTATCTACAACCGCACGCAGCAGATGCTGAATCGGGTAGTCATCGCTCCTCGCCAGCACCACAGCCTCCGTCGCCAGCAAAAAACGCGGATCGCCCCTTAGCGGCAGGGCTTCCAACCCCAGCATCGTCAGCTCATCACCAGCCGCGACGTTCCAGATAACGGCATCAATCTCACCCTTTGCAATACGGCTCAGGCTCTCGTGGTAAGAGAGATAAACGCGTTCCACATCGCGATCGGCAAAATAAATTTCGGTCATGATTTTCTGGTCCGGCGAGCGGTTATCCAGACCAATCCGCCGAACGCTGGCAATTTCACCTTTCCGGCAAATCAGCTGGTGCTCACCGACATAGGTGTGCGGCCCAAGGGCCATTACCATCCGCAGCCCGCTCTGCGTTAAATAACTTTCTGCCGCGAGGCGCGAAACCACCGCCATGTCGTAAACGCCGTTAAGTAAGCACTCCACACGAATGTCCGCGCCACGCATATGCGCATAGTAAAAAGGAATACCTTCAAACTGCGCTTTCAGTCCACTCGCCAGCCCCTCATACAATCGCGTATAGGGCAGAGGCATTGCGCAAACGACGTTGGTGATATCGATATGCGCCAATAGGGCCTTGTTATCCATCTCAACCAAGTAACTTCCGTTGCGCCCGCGGCGTTCAATACGAATGGCCCCGGAAGACTCCAGCGTTTTTAGCGCCGCCTGAGTCAGCCCAACGGAAGAGCCGCATTCACCCGCTAACTCATCAATCGTTTTCAGGCGATTACCGCACTGCTCGCCCAGCAAATAACGAGCCAGGGTCGTTAGTGCCATGCCCTCTTTTTTAATGAATGTCCGACGCATCTATAATCTTCACTAAATTGAATATTTATATCTTCACTAAACTGAAGATAATTAACAAGGAGCAAATAATCAAATCACGACAGCTATCACAAATTAAAAAGCCGGATGCATTGCACCCGGCTTTGAATATGACGGCAACCATCAGATAGATTAAGGCTTAGCGACGAAACCAATCGCTTCGTAGACCGCTTTCAGGGTAACAGAAGCGCGAGCGCTGGCTTTCTCCGCCCCCTCTTTCATCACCTGATTCAGGAAAGCTTCATCGCCGCGAAAACGGTTATAGCGTTCCTGCAGTTCGGTCAGCATACCGGATACCGCATCGGCGACTTCGCCTTTCAGGTGGCCGTACATTTTGCCTTCAAAGTGCTGCTCCAGCTCAGGGATGCTCTGCCCCGTCACGCCAGAGAGGATATCCAGCAGGTTGGAAACACCCGCTTTGTCCTGGATGTCGTAGCGCACAACTGGTGGCTCGTCGGAATCAGTCACCGCACGTTTGATCTTCTTCACTACCGATTTCGGGTCTTCCAGCAGGCCGATCACGTTGTTACGGTTATCGTCTGACTTGGACATCTTTTTGGTCGGCTCCAGCAGCGACATCACGCGTGCGCCAGATTTCGGAATAAACGGCTTAGGGACTTTAAACACATCGCCATAAATAGCGTTGAAGCGCTGGGCAATATCGCGGCTCAGTTCCAGATGCTGTTTCTGGTCTTCACCGACCGGAACCTGATTGGTCTGATACAGCAGGATGTCGGCAGCCATCAACACCGGGTAGTCAAACAGGCCGGCGTTAATGTTTTCGGCGTAGCGTGATGACTTGTCTTTGAACTGAGTCATACGGCTCAGTTCGCCGAAATAGGTGTAGCAGTTCAGCGCCCAGCCCAGTTGCGCATGCTCTGGCACGTGGGACTGAACAAAAATGGTGCTTTTCTTCGGGTCAATACCACAGGCCAGGTATAGCGCGAGCGTATCCAGCGTCGCCTTACGCAGCTGTTGTGGATCCTGGCGGACGGTAATCGCATGCTGGTCAACGATGCAGTAAATGCAGTGGTAATCGTCCTGCATGTTTACCCATTGACGCAGCGCACCCATGTAGTTGCCAATGGTCAATTCACCTGAGGGCTGTGCGCCACTAAAAACGATGGGCTTAGTCATTTTCTATTCCTGAGTTTCACTGTACGGTAGCCCGAAAGCGGGCAAGAGTTCATTAAATTGGTCAAAGATATAATCCGGCTCACTCAGCGAAATGGACTCGCCATAGTTGTAGCCATATGTCAGACCGATTGAGTAGCAGCCTGCGGCTTTCGCAGCCTGGATATCATTGCGTGAGTCACCAACGAACAGCAGCTCAGCAGGCGTCAGCCCCAGTTTTTTCGCGACCAGAAGCAGCGGATCCGGGTGTGGTTTCTTGTTTTTTACATCATCACCGCCAATCACGACGGTAAAATATTTGCCGATGTCCAGCGCATCCAGAATAGGCGCGACAAACGGCGTTGGCTTGTTGGTTACCAGCGCTAACGGCAGGCCCTTTGTGTGCAGCGCGCCGAGCGTATCGGCAACCGCCGGGAACAAAAAGCTCCCCTCTTCGGCCACTTCTGCATAGTAGCGATCGAACAGCTTACGCAAAACCGTCAACTGCTCAGCCTGGGGGATATCGTCATGATCAACAGAAGGTTTGCCCTGCGAGGCGCGCAGCGTTGCGCGTTCCTGGCGAGCCCAGGTCAGAGCACGCTCCATCAGAACATCAGCTCCGTTGCCAATCCAGGTGATGACACGTGCTTCCCCGGCCATCGGCAGCTCCAGGGCATAAAGTGCGTTATCGACGGCAGCAGTCAGACCCGGCGCGCTGTCCACCAGCGTGCCGTCAAGGTCAAACGCTACGCCGCGAATGGTTTGCAACTTATCCATGGCTAACCTTCGCTAATTCGCTGCGCATTTGATCAACCACTTTTTTATAGTCCGGCTGATCGAAAATCGCCGACCCGGCAACAAACATATCCGCACCGGCCGCGGCAATCTCAGCAATATTGTTCACTTTCACGCCGCCATCAACTTCCAGACGAATATCGTAGCCAGATTCATCAATGCGACGACGGACTTCACGCAGTTTATCAAGGGTGTGCGGTATAAAAGACTGGCCGCCAAAGCCTGGGTTCACCGACATCAGCAGAATGACGTCCAGTTTATCCATTACGTAATCGAGATAGCTCAGGGACGTGGCTGGGTTAAACACCAGTCCGGCTTTACAGCCATTCTCTTTAATGAGTTGTAAAGTACGATCGACGTGCTCAGAAGCTTCCGGGTGGAAAGTAATGATGCTAGCGCCCGCAGCAGCAAAATCAGGGATGATGCGGTCAACAGGCTTGACCATCAAATGCACATCAATCGGCGCGGTGATACCGTAATTTCGCAGCGATTTCAGTACCATTGGACCGATGGTCAGATTCGGCACATAGTGGTTGTCCATTACGTCAAAGTGCACAACATCTGCACCTGCGGCCAACACGTTGGCGGTATCTTCACCCAAACGGGCAAAATCAGCCGACAGAATCGAAGGGGCAATCAAATACTGCTTCATCCGCATCTCCTTGAAATTTATTTGGTCTTGGGCGGACGGTACAGAGCCAGAAGCTCGTCCACCTTCTTACGTGTACCACCGTTACTGCTGATGCTGCGTCGAACCTTCACAATATGCATCTCAGCGGCATTTTTATACCACTCCTGAGTGAGCGGCGTGCGATGGTTTGAGATAAGCACAGGAATACGCTTTTTCACCAGCGATTCCGCCTTTTTTGCCAGCAACTCCTGCTGTTCCTGGCTAAAGCTATTCGTATGATAGGCCGTAAAATTCGCCGTTGACGACAGCGGCGCATAGGGTGGATCGCAATAAACAACAGAGCTGTTATCAGCTCGCTTCATACAGTCTTCATAAGATTCACAATGAAACTCTGCATGCTGTGCTTTCTCAGCGAAGTGGTGCAACTCGGCCTCTGGAAAGTAGGGCTTTTTATAGCGGCCAAACGGCACATTAAACTCACCGCGCAGGTTGTAACGACACAGACCATTGTAGCCATGACGGTTCAGATAAAGGAACAGCACCGCGCGACGCAGCGGTTCCTGGCTTTGGTTGAACTCATCACGGAACTGGTAGTAACGTTCAGCGGCGTTATTTTCTGGCGTGAACATCTCACGCGCCGCCGTAACGTACTCATCGGTTTGCAGTTTGACTATGTTATACAGACTAATCAAATCACTATTGATATCAGCAAGGATATAACGAGAAAAGTCGGTATTAAGAAATACCGACCCGGCGCCCACAAAGGGCTCAATCAAGCAATCGCCCTGCGGCAAATGCTTTTTAATATCATCAAGCAGGGGGTATTTCCCCCCTGCCCATTTCAGAAAAGCGCGATTCTTTTTCATGCTGCCTAACTAATTACACATTCTCCGGCTGTGGAGAAAGCTCCGACAGCATCCAGCGCTTCAGACTACACAGCAGCATTATTTCAGGTCAGACTGGACCTGATGCAGCGGTTTTGCCCACGGGTTTTTCGCCTGTACATCTGCCGGCAGAGTCGCAACAGCGCGTTTAGCTTCATCTTTCGAAGCATAAATACCGCTCACCAGAACATACCAGGGTTGGCCGTTACGCGTAGTCTCATAGACAACATATTTTTCCAACTTCTCTTTCTTCGCCCAACTGTTGAGGTTGTTGTAGTTAGAGGAGCTGCTGAGCTGCAACGTGTAGTGCCCAGATGGCGCGGACTTCATAGAGCCAACATCACCAGTGCTTTTACTCGCAGCAGCAGTCGCTGCCGGAGCTGCGGTTGCCGTAGCAGTCGCGGCAGGCGTGGTAGTAGTAGCCGTTGGCTGCGCAGGTTTAGTCTGTGCAGTTGCAACAGGTTTCGTCGGCTGAGCTGGTGTCGCTTTCGCCGGAGCCGTAGTCGCAACGCTTTCTACACGCTTCGGCTGGACTGGAGTCGGTTTAGGCTCGGCAGTCGTTTTCGCGGTGGCCTGCGGTTTTGGTTCGATAACCGTATGCTTACGCTCAGCTGGACGCGGTGTCGGTGTCGCCGCCGTCTGACGTTCCGTTGTCGCCTGGCGCGGGGCAGCACCATTACGAAGCGGAGCAACGGTAGCTGGTTCAGTTGGCAGAGTGGAATTCGCCACGGCACTATCAATCTGGCCCTGCTGCTGAGTCAGCGCATTGTTCAGGTCACCCTGAACTTCAACACGTTGCTGTCCCTGCGGCTCAGCAGTTGCTTGACCCTGAGTCGGGTTAGAGGCAATTGGCGGCAAAGAGACATCCTGCGGCTGTGAATTATTCGTCGCTGATGAATCCTGAGCTGTCGGCTGGGCATTATTATCCTGATCGCCGGATAAGCTAACGCTCTTCTCACCGGAAGCCGTTTGCTCACCAGATGAAGAGGAAGGTGATTTCAGCGCAGATCCGACGCCAACAATCAGCAGGAGAAGGACGAGGATCCCTACACCCATCATGATGTACTGACGGGAAGCAGGTTTGGCCGGCGCCTTCTTACGTTTACGCGGACGACGTTCAACCTGACGCTCTTCGGCATCGTCTTCGTCAGACTCTACGTCATCTTCATATTGTTCTTCATATTGTTCTTCATCGCGCTCACGGCGTGCTTTGCTACCGCGCGTCGGGCGACCATCGTCAGCATCATCAAGATCGACATCATCAAAATTGATTTGCGGATCGGCATCGCGCTCAGAAGACTGACGGGAACGACCAGCACGACGATCGTTGCGATCGGCTTTCATATCGTCTTCTGGTTTTAATTCATCCATTTAACACCCCACTAAAAGGCTTATGCTCACGACTATTGCATGTCACCTGAAATGATAACGCCGCGCGAACGCGGCCAGACCTTCTTATTGTTGCGCCTGCTGGGTATCAGCAATTGCGTCAAGAACAACATCATGCGGCACTCCGCCACGTATCTCGCTTTTCCCTATTGCGAGCGGTAGCACCAGCCGCATCTCGCCAGCCAGTACCTTTTTATCACGCATCATGTGAGGCAAATAGGCGTCTGCCGCCATCTCCAGCGGCCCATGCACCGGTAAACCAGCACGCTGCAACAAACGAATAACTCGCTGCGTATCCTGTGCACTGAACTGCCCTAAACGCTCGGACACATGCGCCGCCATCACCATACCGGCAGCCACAGCTTCACCATGCAGCCAGTTACCGTAGCCCATTTCAGCTTCGATCGCATGACCAAAAGTATGTCCAAGATTGAGTAAAGCACGTAACCCGGTTTCGCGCTCGTCGGCCGCGACTACTTCAGCTTTCAGCTCACAACAACGACGGATACAGTACGCCATCGCTTTTTCATCCAGCGCCATCAGCGCATCAATGTTGTTTTCCAGCCAATCGAAGAATTCGCCATCGAGGATAATGCCGTACTTTATGACTTCAGCCAGACCGGAGGACAGTTCGCGCGTCGGTAGTGTCTTGAGACAGTTGAGATCGACAACGACAGAAACTGGCTGCCAGAAGGCGCCAATCATATTTTTACCGAGAGGATGGTTTACAGCCGTTTTGCCGCCAACGGAGGAATCAACCTGCGACAACAGCGTAGTAGGGACCTGGATAAATCGCACGCCACGCTGATAGCTGGCCGCGGCAAATCCAGTTAAATCACCGATCACCCCACCGCCGAGCGCCACTAACGTCGTGTCGCGGCCGTGTGGTTTTTGCAACAGAGCGGTAAAAACAGTATCCATCACCGCCAGGCTTTTATACTGCTCACCGTCGGGAAGAATCACGCTGTCGACTTTTACTCCCGCTTGCTCCAGTACGGAACGAACGGTATCCAGATAAAGCGGCGCCAGCGTTTCATTGGTGACCAGCATAACCTGGTCGCCTGATTGCAGTGGCTGGAAGGAAGCTGGATCGTTAAACAAACCAGCCGCGATGGTAATCGGGTAACTACGTTCCCCGAGGGTTACAGTAAGCCTCTCCATAACGCGACGTCCACCTCAGTTGCTTTTACTCTGACGCACTTTATTAAGCCAGAATCAGTTGCTTTCCAGCATATGAATAATCTGGTTTGCTACCACTTTTGCGCTTTGATCGTCGGTGCGGATAGTGACATCAGCAATCTCTTCATACAGCGGATTGCGTTCATCTGCCAACGCTTCAAGAACTTCGCGAGGCGGCGCATCAACTTGTAATAAAGGACGCTTTTTATCGCGCTGTGTACGGGCAAGCTGCTTTTCGATAGTTGTTTCCAGGTAGACCACCACGCCGCGGGCGGAGAGACGGTTACGCGTTTCACGGGATTTTACAGAGCCGCCGCCAGTCGCCAGCACAATTCCCTGTTTTTCCGTCAACTCATTGATGATTTTTTCTTCACGATCGCGGAAGCCGTCTTCGCCTTCTACATCAAAGACCCAACCCACATCAGCGCCAGTGCGTTTCTCAATTTCTTGATCAGAATCGTAAAATTCCATGTTGAGCTGTTGGGCTAACTGGCGCCCAATAGTGCTTTTGCCGGCACCCATAGGCCCAACCAGAAAGATATTGCGTTTCTCTGCCATTTTTTTGGTACTACTAAGACTATTCGTTAATGATAAACCCGCTTCGCAAAGATCCAACGCAGCAGGACATGAACTGAAACCTCATATGCAATAGAGCGAGAGTCAGACTGAAAATTATCTCAATACTCCGGCTGGTTTGGCAACAGAATAAATCACCGGACAATATAAGGGAGGATTGATGTCGTACCCGACTCTCAAATCGGTACCCCTTGTATGCTAAATCCGTCCTCACGTCAAACACCTGAAATGTGTTTAGCATGAAAAAACCGCTTAATTCACTGCCAGTATACGTGGAGTAATGAAGACAACCAGTTCACGTCGTTCGTTATCTTTGCCGTCACGGCGAAATAATTGCCCAAGCCATGGGATGTCGCTAAGTAGGGGAATACCATCGCGAGAAGATTTATTTTTTTGCGAAAAAATTCCTCCCAAGGCCAGGGTCTCACCGCTTTTCACTTCGACCTGTGTTTCAATTTCCTGTTTATCGATAGCCAGCGCTTCGCCATTTTCCTGTTTAAGAATTTGTCCTGGCGTGTTTTCGCTAATTCTGAGTTTTAAACGCACCCGATTTTGCTGTAGCACCGTCGGCGTAACCTCCATCCCCAACACTGCCTCTTTAAACTCAACGGAAGTTGCACCGCTTTCACCACTAGAAACCTGATAAGGAATCTCACTCCCCTGTTTGATGCTAGCGGGCTGCATATGTGAAGCCAGCAGTCGTGGACTGGCGATAATTTGTACCTGCTGCTTTTTCTCAAGAGCGGAAAGCTCCAGTTCTAATAGCCGCCCGTTAATACGCCCGATATTGAATCCCACTCGCGTACTGGCATCGCCGACCGCCAGGTTGCTGCTTAAGGTGGTGAATTTACCCGATCCTGGCGGACTGCTGGCTTCGGCCAGGTTCCACTTCACCCCCAGCTCGCGCAGGCTGGTTTCGCTCATTGAGACAATATGCGCCGCCAGCTCTACCTGACCGACAGGCAAGTCCATCTCCAGCGCCCATGCTTTCAAGACAGGGATATGCTGGACATCATCACGAATTAGCAGACGATTGGTTCGTGTATCGACGGTGAGATGTCCGCGAGCGCTCAGCAATTTCTCTCCGGCTTTAGCGAGATCCCCCGCATCAGCATAACGCAAGGCCACACTGTGATCCTGTAGAGGGAGATTCTGTAAACGTTTATCTCTTTCCGCTTCAAGCTGCACCTGTCGCGCATTTTGCCAGGCAAGGGTGTGAACATACAGCACCGTACCTTGTTGGGTTAACGTCAGCCCGGCACTATCGATTACGGAACGCAGCGCTTGTTGCCAGGGGACATTTTTTAGATGTAGCGATACCGTACCGCTGACGCCCGGTGCCACTACCAGGTTTTTCTGTTTAAGTTCCGCCAGAGTTTGTAATACTTGAGCTACCGGTGCGTCATCGACGACCAGCGACACGGGTTGATCTTTTTTTGCCGCCATTACCATCAGTGGCAACAGCAGAAACAGCAGGCTTATCCATCGCATCATTTTTTATTCCTTCACGCTGCCAGGCCCACTGGGCGGGTTCACATCCTGGTCCCGTAGTTATTTCAATTCTCTGCGCCGTCAGGAGCGTGATTCGCCAGTTTGTCGGCAACGTTTCATCCACTCTTACTCGACGCCACTTCCCGGCGCTGTCCTGCAAAATGCCAATATGCAATTGCGGATCGCTGATAGCTCCACCGTAGCGCCATTGGCTCAATTGTGCCGTTCGACAGCCATCAACCGCAGGCTGGAATGGATCGCGTCCTCCAGCCATCAGCGGGAGCGGCAGCAAAAGTAAACTCCACCACTTACTCTGCATCTTGCGCCTCCAGCTGCAGGGTCAGCTGCAGGGTCTGCTTTTCCGGGTGCAGTGAAAATGCCGTAGCCTGCATCCCGCAACGTGCCAGCCAGGAAAACAGCGCGGGTACCGATTGCCAGTTAACCTCCAGCAGCATCTCACCACCCCGCCCAACTGGCCGCCAGGATACAAGTACCGCTCCGACGACTGGCAGATCAAGCGGCGTAAAGGTTTCGGTTTTCGCTTCGTCCGTTCTGGTACTGTTCAGCGCAGCCTGTAGCGGCAACAGTTTTCGCCATTGTTCTTGTATTCGCAGCGAGCCGCCAGAGTGTATTTTTGGCGGCGAGGTTTGTAGCCACATAAAAGCCCCTACGATGAGAGCTAAAACGATGGACAGCACGAACAGAATTTTGCCGTCCGTTAGCCAGCTCTCAGTGTTCACCCGCATCTGTGCGCTCTCCCGCCATAGAAAAGCTAAACAACCAGCGCCCTTCGCTATCTCGATGGGTTTCACCCGCTTTGGCCGGATGAAAGCCGCTAATGCCTTCCAGCGCTTTTTCCAGGGTTGTTAATGCTTTCAGGTTTAACGTCAGCCCGCCAAGCGTGAGCGCATTTTGTCGATATTCCAGACGGGTGAGCCAGGCCTGCTCCGGTAAGCGGGCAGCGACCTCCAGCAATCTTGGCTGCCATGCTGCGGTTATCTCTCGGCGCTGCTGGCGCTGACGGAGCCGTTTGTACTGCTGTAATCGTTGACGCATAACACGCTCACGCTGCTGGAACGCGTTATAAAGCTGGCTTTCGGCACTCGCTCTCTCCGCCTCAAGCGAGTGACTGACCCGGCTGTTCATTCGTGATGCGAACCACGCCATAAGCAGAACAAGCAGGAACCCGACGAGTAATAATCCTCCCGAACGCAGACGCTGCCGTCGACGGGTTTCACGCCAGGGAAGAAAGTTAACAATCTGGCTCATCGTTAACGCGCACCCAACGCAAGGCCCAGCGCAACCGTAAAGCTATCGCCACAGGGCGGAAGCGGAGGCTGCAGACGATGTATTACGCTCCAGGCATCAAAGCTTTGCCCGTCGAACGATTCGGAAGTACAGAGGCGAAACTCACCGGCGTTAACCTGTGAAACCAGCCGGAGAAAAGAAGGGGTTTCGCTGCATAAATTCCATCCCCAGTTATCTGCGGTAGCCCACAGCCAGGTCGATTCATCTCGCCATGCCAGTCCATGAGTTTCAGCCGGTAGCCAGGGAAAAAAGGCGCTGAGTACGCTGGCATCCGGAACAATTCCGGCGACGCTTAACTTGAGTCGCTCCGCAAGGCGACGCAGCGCGTCAACGTCTAAGCGCTGCGCCGCCGTTACCTGCCAGCCATCACCCGTTCCGGTAGCCGAATAATCAACACATAATGAGGAAGCTGGCATTTCCAACTGCTGCGCCATCGCGCTGCTGATCCATGTTGCCTGTTCGCTTTCTCTTAACGAGACCTGAGGACGCGGCAAACGCTTTTGCAACGTGCGCGCCGCCGGGAGCGCAATACAAACCTGATGCTGCATTGGCAGCTCGCGCCGCCAGCTTTGCAACTGTCGGGCCAGCGCCTCAACGTCGACAACCACTCCCTGACGCACGGTGCCGGGCGTCAGGGGAATAATCCACCAGCGCCGCAGTGCCCAGCGGGAGCGTTCAAACAACAGCGCTACGATGGCAATACGGTCCTGCTGAATATGCATTCCTATGCGCCAGTTTCTAAAAGCCATGCCTACGATCTCCTTATCCGCCAATATGGTTCGCTATATCAATGCACCAGGCTTGCCTTTATACTACTGCGCGTTTGTTTATAAACTGCCCAAGTAAAACTAAATGAGAAATCTCCGGTGAAGTTCGTAAAGTATCTTTTCATCCTTGCAGTCTGTTGCGTACTGCTGGGAGCAGGCTCGATTTTTGGTCTCTATAAATATATAGAGCCGCAGCTTCCTGACGTCGCGACCCTGAAGGATGTGCGTCTGCAAATCCCGATGCAGGTTTACAGTGCGGATGGCGAGCTGATTGCGCAATATGGCGAGAAACGCCGTATCCCTGTCACCTTGCAGCAAATACCACCTGAGCTAATAAAAGCGTTTATCGCCACTGAAGACAGCCGATTTTATGAGCATCATGGCGTTGATCCGGTCGGTATTTTCCGCGCCGCCAGCGTCGCCATGTTCTCCGGTCACGCCTCACAGGGTGCCAGCACCATCACTCAGCAGCTGGCGCGTAACTTCTTCCTGAGTCCAGAAAAGACGCTGATACGTAAGGTCAAAGAGGTCTTTCTCGCAATCCGCATCGAACAGTTGCTCAATAAAGACGAAATTCTTGAGCTGTACCTGAATAAAATCTATCTCGGCTACCGCGCCTATGGCGTCGGCGCAGCCGCGCAGGTTTATTTTGGTAAATCCGTCGATCAGCTCACTCTGAGCGAGATGGCAGTGATTGCGGGCTTGCCGAAAGCTCCTTCAACCTTTAACCCGCTCTACTCCATGGACCGCGCCACCGCCCGCCGTAACGTCGTTCTGTCGCGTATGCTGAGTGAAGGCTACATCACGCAGTCGCAGTACGATCAGGCGCGCAGCCAGGCTATCGACGCACGCTATCATGCGCCGGAAATCGCCTTCTCAGCCCCCTACCTCAGCGAAATGGTGCGTCAGGAAATGGTCAATCGCTATGGCGAACTGGCTTATGAAGATGGTTATCGTGTCTACACCACCATCACCCGGAAAAACCAGCAGTCTGCCCAACAGGCGGTACGTAACAACGTTCTGGATTACGATATGCGCCACGGCTATCGCGGCCCGGCCAGCGTATTGTGGAAAGTGGGTGAAACGCCATGGGATAACCAGAAAATCATTGCTGCGCTGAAAAAGATACCGGGCTCTGGCCCTCTCTCCCCGGCGGTAATCACTTCGGCAAATCCGCAGGAGGCCGTTGCTCTGTTGAGCAACGGAACGTCGGTATCGCTGAATATGTCAGGGGTTCGCTGGGCGCGTCGGTTTGTTTCTGATACTCAGCAAGGCGCTACACCGCGCAAAGTGACCGATGTCCTGCAAACCGGGCAACAAATTTGGGTCCGCCAGGTCGGCAGCGACTGGTGGCTGTCTCAGGTACCGGATGTGAACTCGGCGCTGGTATCCATCAACCCGCAAAACGGCGCGATTATTGCGCTGGTCGGTGGTTTTGATTTCAACCAAAGTAAGTTCAACCGTGCGACTCAGGCCTTACGCCAGGTCGGTTCTAACATTAAGCCGTTCCTCTATACTGCAGCGATGGATAAAGGCTTAACGCTGGCGAGCATGCTTAATGATGTGCCTATTTCCCGTTGGGATGCGGGTTCTGGCTCTGACTGGCGGCCGAAAAACTCACCTCCGCAATATGCTGGTCCTATCCGTTTACGCCAGGGGCTGGGTCAATCGAAGAACGTCGTCATGGTTCGCGCCATGCGTGCCATGGGCGTGGACTACGCCTCAGAGTACCTCCAGCGCTTCGGCTTCCCGGCACAGAACATCGTGCGAACCGAATCACTGGCGCTGGGTTCAGCGTCTTTCACACCGTTACAGGTCGCTCGCGGTTATTCGGTGATGGCGAACGGAGGTTTCCTGGTTAGCCCGTATTTCATCAGTAAAATTGAGAACGATCAGGGCGGCGTCATTTTCGAAGAACGACCGAAAATTGCCTGCCCGCAGTGCAATTCGCCAGTGATTTACGGTGATACGCCAAAATCAGACGTGCTGGAAAATAAAGACGTCGAGGACGTTGCCACCTCCCAGGAACCGCAAAACGCCAGCGTTCCGCCGCAGCCACAGCTTGAGCAGGCCAACCAGTCACTGGTCGCGCAGAGTGGCGCTCCTGAGTATGCGCCGCACGTGATCAATACGCCGTTGGCCTTCCTGATCAAGAGCGCCCTTAACACCAATATTTTCGGCGAACCCGGCTGGATGGGTACCGGCTGGCGTGCGGGTCGCGACCTGCAACGTCACGATATCGGCGGTAAGACAGGGACCACCAACAGCTCGAAAGATGCGTGGTTCTCCGGCTATGGCCCTGGCGTGGTGACGTCGGTATGGATTGGCTTTGATGACCACCGCCGCGATCTGGGTCGTACAACCGCCTCAGGCGCAATCAAAGATCAGATTTCTGGCTACGAGGGTGGAGCCAAAAGCGCCCAGCCGGCCTGGGATGATTTTATGAAAAAGGTTCTGGAAGGCGTACCGGAGGAGCCGTTAACGCCGCCGCCGGGCATCATCACGGTGAATATCGACCGCAGCACCGGCCAGTTGGCCAGCGGAGGTAACAGCCGCGCTGAGTACTTTATCGAAGGCACCCAGCCCACCCAGCAGGCGGTTCATGAAGTCGGCACCACCATCACCGATGGCGGCGGCGAAACCCACGAACTGTTCTGACAAAAAAAGCGCCTGCGGGCGCTTTTTCTTTGCTTAATACTTTATTTCGCGACTGGCTACAGTCGGCCCTGCTCCTGCAACCATTCGCGCAACAGGAACAGCGCACTGACGTTACGAGCCTCATGAAAGTCCTCTTCATCAAGCAGCGCCATTAGCTGCGATAGCGGCCAGCGAACCTGCGGTAGCGGCTCTGGCTCATCACCCGGTAGTGATTCCGGATAAAGGTCTTCCGCCACCAGAATATTCATCTTGCTGGAGAAATAAGATGGGGCCATGCTCAACTTTTTCAAAAACGTCAGCTTTTGCGCGCCAAAACCGACCTCTTCTTTCAGCTCACGGTTGGCAGCCTCGAGCACGCTTTCACCCGGGTCAATCAGGCCTTTCGAAAAGCCTAATTCATAGGACTCGGTCCCAACAGCGTACTCGCGAATCAATATAATATGGTCATCGACAATCGGCACAATCATCACGGCTTCACGAGTAGAGGGCCGCATCCGTTCATACACCCGGCGAACGCCGTTGCTGAACTCAAGGTCCACGCTTTCAACGTTAAAAAGTCGCGAACGCGCTACCGTTTCAACATTGAGAATGGTGGGTTTTTGTAATGATTTGCTCATTGTCATCGGTCTATGCTGTGATTACAGAGGTCATTGTGCGACACGCAGCACGGTTTCGGCAATTCAATTCGCCACTAATTTACATAGTTGCAACTTTATAGTTTTAGATGTAATTGATACAAAGACCAAAAAGTCAATAGGTTGAATGGTATTTGAGAATTTACCGATTCCTGGATTTTAACGTTTTTGATAAGGTTGTATGCTGCTGTGCTACACAATGATTTTTCCCGTTTTTACATGACAGATGCCGATTGCGTACACCTGGTTTACTTAAGTGTGAATGGCAACCAACGATACCAGTAAGAAAAGAATAACTATGATGGGATGGGCATGGGCACCTTTCTGATTTTTTTGACAGCTCTGCTAATCTGCGCGTTGCTTATAGGCTGGTGGTATCGATCGCATGCCAGACGCCGCCGCCTTCCTCTGTTGCATGCCTTCAGTGACGCCGCGACGCGCAAGCTTTCTGATGAAGAGCGTAGCGCCGTAGAAAAATACCTCGAAGGCCTCAGCCGCAATCAGCAATTGCCAGCCTCAGGTGCCAGTATTGCACCGGTAAATATCGCGTTGAACGAACAGAGTGACACCGTTTTTACCGTTACTCGCGCAATTACTCGCTATGGCATCAACACTGACGACCTGAATAAATGGCGCTACTTCCTTGATTCAGTGGAAATTCATCTTCCTCCGTTCTGGGAACAACATATCAATGATGAAAACAGCGTTGAATTAATTCCAACCGATAGCCTGCCCCTGGTCATTGCCCTTAATGGCCAAACGCTAAGCGACTATCCGCAAGAATCTCTCGGGTTTGCTCTCGAACGCACCTCCGCAACCCAGGCATCGATTCGTGGGGAAGAGAGCGAGCAGATTGAACTGCTAAGCATTCGTCCGGAAACATCGGAAGAACATGCGCTCAGCCGCCCCGACGGCCTTCGTGAAGCCGTTCTGATCGTTGCTGCTTTCCTGCTGTTTTATTGCAGCCTGATAAGCCCCGATGTGTTTTCCCCGTGGCTATTAGGCGGTGGTTTACTGTTGCTACTCGCTGGTGTCTGGGGTATCTACGCTCCGCCGCGCAAAATGTCGCTACGAGAAATTCACTGCCTGCGCGGCATGCCCAAGCGCTGGGGATTATTTGGCGAAAATAACCAGGAACATATCAACAATATCTCCCTCGGTATTATCGACCTGATCTATCCGCGCCACTGGCAACCGTGGATTACGCAGGATCTCGGCCAACAAACGGATGTAGACATCTACCTCAGCCGTCACGTCGTTCGCCAGGGGCGTTTCCTGTCGCTGCATGATGAAGTTAAAAACTTCCCGCTTCAGTACTGGCTACGTAGTGCGATTATTGCCGCAGGAGCGCTGCTGGTGGTAGTGATGCTGTGGGCAAGCGTGCCGCTGAATATGCCCTTTAAGTTCACCCTGTCGTGGCTGAAAGGTGCGCAAACTATCGAAGCCACAACGGTTGCCCAACTGGATAAGTCGCAGGTCCGCATCGGCGATACGCTGCGCCTGAAAGGAACCGGCATGTGTAATATCCACACGCCAGGAACCTGGACGGCAAAAGAGAACTCGCCGTTTATGCCCTTCGACTGTTCGCAAATCATCTGGAATGATGCGCCTCCCCTGCCGCTGCCGGAATCCGACATCGTCAGTAAGGCCAGCGCACTGATGCAAACCGTTCAACGCCAGCTCCATCCCGAGTCGAATGATGAATCTCGCGTTAGCCCGGCGCTGCGTTCCGCTATTCAGAAATCCGGGATGGTACTGCTCGACGACTTTGGCGATATCGTCATAAAAACAAGTGACCTGTGTTCAGCGAAAGACGACTGCGTTCGCCTGAAAAATGCGCTGGTTAACCTTGGCAACACGCGCAACTGGGAAACTCTGACCAAACGCGCCAATACGGGCAAGCTGGATGGCGTCAACGTGCTGCTACGCCCGGTAAGCGCAGAATCACTGGAGAATCTGGTCACCACCTCCACCGCGCCGTTTGTCAGCCGTGAAACGTCACGTGCGGCCCAAGCGCTAAACAGTCCGGCCCCTGGTGGTTTTTTAATTGCCAGCGATGAAGGCAGCGACCTGGTGAATCAGCCATGGCCGACGACCGGACTATACGATTACCCCGCTCACCAACAGTGGAACGAACTGCAGCGACTGGCGGGAATGCTGATGCATACATCGTTTCATGCGGAAGGAATCGTCACAAATCTTTATACCGATGCCAACGGCACGCAGCATATCAACCTGCACCGTATTCCCGACCGCACCGGTCTGTGGCGTTATCTGGGAACAACTTTACTGCTGCTGGTGATGCTGGGCTGTATGGGGTATCACGGTATCCAGGCAATTCGTCGCTACCAGCGTCACCGTCAGCGTCAGGAAGAGATCCAGAAGTATTACGAAAGCTGCCTGAATCCGGTTCTACTTTCCTCTCCAGACCCGCAAGATTAATTCTCTGCGCGACGCGGTGTGATACCCTGTCGCGCAATTCCCCCCTCGTTGGAGACTTACCATGCACTTTGATATCGCCTGGCAGGAGGTTGATACCGTTCTGCTGGATATGGACGGCACGCTGCTCGACCTCGCCTTCGACAACTATTTCTGGCAAAAACTGGTTCCGGAAACCTGGGGGGCGACGCAAGGCCTCAACCTGCAGGAAGCCAGAGAGGCGATGTACCAGGAATATCACGCTGTGCAACATACGCTAAACTGGTACTGCCTGGACTACTGGAGCGAGCGCCTGGGTTTGGATATTTGTGCGATGACCAGCGAGCAGGGGCCACGAGCCGCACTGCGTGATGATACCGTTCCGTTCCTTGATGCGCTTAAAGCCAGCGGCAAACGCCGTATTTTGCTGACTAACGCCCATCCACATAATCTGGCGGTAAAGCTGAAGCACACCGGGCTGGATGCGCACCTTGATTTATTACTTTCCACCCACACATTTGGTTATCCGAAAGAAGATCAGCGGTTGTGGCGTGCCGTTGCTGAGGAAACCGGCTTCAACGCGCGCAAAACGCTCTTTGTTGACGACAACGAGGCGATTCTGGATGCGGCCGAAGAGTTTGGCATTCGTTATTGCCTGGGCATAACCAACCCCGATTCCGGGCTGGCTGAAAAAAGCTACGCTCGCCATCCAGGGCTAAATGACTACCGACATCTGATTCCCTCACTGACCCCGCAGGAGAGGCCATGAAAGAAAAACCCGTCGAAGCCGTCAGGCTGGACAAATGGCTTTGGGCAGCCCGCATTTATAAAACCCGCGCCTTGGCGCGCGAGATGATCGAAGGCGGCAAGGTGCACTACAACGGCCAGCGCAGCAAGCCGGGGAAAATTGTCGAGTTGAACGCCACCCTGATGCTCCGCCAGGGCAATGATGAGCGTACCATCGTGGTAAAAGGCATTACCGAACAGCGCAGGCCTGCCAGTGAGGCCGTCGCGCTCTACGACGAGACGGCAGAGAGCATCGAGAAACGCGAGAAAATGGCGCTGGCGCGAAAAATGAACGCGCTAACCATGCCGCATCCCGACAGACGTCCGGATAAGAAAGAACGCCGCGACCTGATGAGATTTAAACACGGCGATAGTGAATAACTGTGGCCAGCAAGAGAGATTATTATGACTCAACACGATCAATTACATCGCTATCTGTTTGAAAACTATGCCGTGCGCGGTGAGCTGGTAACAGTTTCAGAAACTTTAGAACAGATTCTGACAAACCATAGCTACCCGCAGCCGGTTAAAACCGTGCTGGCAGAACTGCTGGTCGCCACCAGCCTGCTGACCGCAACGCTGAAGTTTGCCGGTGATATTACCGTTCAACTGCAGGGCGATGGTCCACTATCGCTGGCAGTAATTAACGGCAACAACCAACAGCAGATGCGCGGCGTGGCTCGCATGCAGGGCGAGATCCCGGAAGGGGCCGACCTGAAGACGATGGTGGGTAACGGATATCTGGTCATTACTATCTCTCCAGACGAAGGCGAGCGCTATCAGGGCGTTGTCGGTCTGGAAGGCGATACGCTGGCGGCTTGCCTGGAAGATTACTTCCAGCGCTCTGAGCAATTGCCAACTCGACTGATCATTCGTAGCGGCGAACACGAAGGCAAACCGATGGCTGGCGGCATGCTGCTGCAGGTTCTGCCCGCACAAGACGCGCAGGCGGCTGATTTCGAACACCTGAGCACGCTAACCGAAACCATCAAAGCTGAAGAGTTGTTCACCCTACCTGCGAACGATGTGCTATGGCGTCTGTACCACGAAGAAGAAGTGACCGTTTACGAGCCGCAGAGCGTGGAGTTCAAGTGCACCTGCTCCTACGAACGCTGCGCTGGTGCGCTGAAAACGCTGCCAGATGAAGAGATCGACAGTATTCTGGCCGATGAAGGAGAAATCGACATGCACTGCGATTATTGCGGTAGTCATTATGTCTTCAATGCGATGGATATTGCCGAGATCCGCAATAACGCCTCACCGGCCGATCCGCAGATCCACTAATCGTTCATCTCGCCAGGGGTTTGGTCGAGGTTTTCCTCCGCCGCTCCTGGCGTCAAGTTTTTTTATCTGCGAGATGAATCGATTCCCCCTGAAAGTATTACGTAATTTTATTTCAGGTAAGCGATTACATTCACATTTCAATAGTTTTTTTAATTACTTTTTAACCATTAAGAAACATCTACCCCCACCAAAGCCCTATTTCCTGAGATAATCCCCCACGCTTCGTGACAGGAGTCACAACGTTTTTCGTAAGTATGCCGTTTGTCGAGATACGTAAATCTATGAGCCTGGTCGCGGTCTATACCCCGTAATAACCCCTACAATTTAAAGCAGTACATATTGGCTAAGGAGCAGTGACATGCGCGTTAATAATGGTTTAACCCCGCAGGATCTCAAGGCTTATGGTATCAATGACGTCCAGGATATCGTCCACAACCCCAGCTACGATACTTTGTATCAGGAAGAGCTAGCCCCCAATCTGGAAGGTTATGAACGAGGCGTATTAACCAATCTTGGTGCTATCGCCGTCGATACCGGTATTTTCACTGGCCGTTCTCCAAAAGATAAGTATATCGTTCGTGACGATACCACCCGCGATACCGTGTGGTGGTCTGACAAAGGCAAGGGCAAGAACGACAACAAACCGCTCTCTGAGGAAACGTGGCAGCACCTGAAGGGACTGGTTACCCGCCAGCTCTCCAACAAGCGTCTGTTTATCGTTGACGCTTTCTGCGGCGCTAATGCTGACACTCGCCTGAGCGTCCGCTTTATTACCGAGGTCGCCTGGCAGGCGCATTTCGTGAAGAATATGTTTATTCGCCCAAGCGATGAGGAACTGGCGACCTTCGAGCCCGATTTCATTGTGATGAACGGTGCAAAATGCACTAACCCGCGGTGGAAAGAGCAGGGACTCAACTCCGAAAACTTCGTCGCCTTCAATCTGACCGAACGCATTCAGCTGATTGGCGGGACCTGGTACGGCGGCGAAATGAAAAAAGGGATGTTCTCCATCATGAACTACCTGCTGCCGTTACAGGGCATCGCTTCCATGCACTGCTCCGCCAACGTTGGGGAAAAAGAGGATGTCGCCATCTTCTTCGGCCTTTCCGGTACCGGCAAAACCACTCTCTCTACCGACCCAAAACGCCGCCTGATTGGCGATGACGAACACGGTTGGGATGACGACGGGGTATTTAACTTCGAAGGCGGCTGCTACGCGAAGACGATTAAGCTTTCCGAAGCCGCAGAGCCTGATATCTACCATGCAATTCGCCGTGATGCGCTGCTGGAGAACGTCGTAGTGCTGGCCGACGGCACGATCGATTTTAATGACGGTTCGAAGACCGAAAACACCCGCGTCTCTTATCCGATCAACCATATCGAGAACATTGTTAAGCCGATCTCTAAAGCGGGCCATGCCACCAAGGTTATCTTCCTGACCGCTGATGCGTTCGGTGTACTGCCGCCGGTTTCTCGCTTGACCGCCGACCAAACCCAGTACCACTTCCTGTCTGGCTTTACCGCTAAACTGGCCGGTACCGAGCGTGGTGTGACGGAGCCGACGCCAACCTTCTCCGCCTGCTTCGGCGCGGCTTTCCTGTCGCTACACCCGACGCAATATGCAGAAGTGCTGGTCAAGCGCATGCAGGCTTCTGGCGCGCAGGCCTATCTGGTCAACACTGGCTGGAACGGCACCGGCAAACGTATCTCGATTAAAGATACCCGCGCCATTATCGACGCCATCCTCGACGGTTCGCTCGATGATGCCGAAACCTTCACTCTGCCGATGTTTGAGCTGCAAATCCCAACCGAGCTGCCGGGCGTGGATACTCATATCCTTGACCCACGCAATACCTACGGTTCGCCAGAGCAGTGGCAGGAGAAGGCCGAGCAGTTAGCGAAGCTGTTCGTTGAGAACTTTGAGAAGTATACCGATACGCCAGCAGGCGCTGCGCTGGTGGCCGCAGGGCCGAAACGCTAATCGTTGCGTCAGAAATGAAAAGCCGGGAATCACTTCCCGGCTTTTTAATGCACTTAGAATAGCTATCAGGCTGGCTTTTTCTTACTTGCCGCCTTACGCCGCTTATCCAGATCCTTAATCAGCTTATTCACCTGCTCATCAGCAAACATTGCCTCCAGCGTGGTAGAGAGCTTACGACGCCAGTTTGGATATTCCGTACTGGTGCCCGGAATATTGACCGGCTCGGCCATCTCCAGCCAATCCTCCGGCTGCAGGCCCAACAGCGCGCTGTTGCTGTCGGCAATATAGCGCTGCATCCCGCGATTGAGGGTCGACGTCATCGCCATCAGCGACGCTTTATGCCCGGTACGCTTTGGCAGGCAACCGTAGCGATGCAGTGCATCCAGCAGCCCCTGTTTTGCCAGCTCGCGATCCTGGTACAGTCCGCGTAACACCACCTCATCCGGATACAGTCCCAACGATTTACCCAAGGTCAGGTCGCCGCTTTCCCAGTAGCCGCGCAGCGTTGGCAGGTCATGCGTCGTTGCCACAGCCATTGATTGCTCCGGATACGCCTTCGGCGCACGGAAAGTTTTCTCGTGGTCATTTTCGAAATAGAGCACTTTGTAGGAGTAGACGCCGCTTTTGCGCAGCTTACCGACGATCTCAACCGGCACGGTACCCAGATCTTCACCGATCACCATACAGCGATGACGCTTACTCTCCAGCGCCAGAATCGACAGCAGGTCATCCACCGGATATTGCACGTAGGCGCCGTGGTCAGCCGTTTCACCGTAGGGGATCCACCACAGACGCAGCACCGACATCACGTGATCGATGCGCAACGCGCCGCAATTTTGCATATTAGCGCGCAGCAGTTCGATAAACGGCTCATAGGCGCGCGACACGATGATATGCGGATCCATCGGCGGCAGGCCCCAGTTTTGCCCCAGCGGGCCCAAAATATCCGGCGGCGCGCCGACGGAAGCTTTCAGGCAGTAGAGCTCGCGGTCACACCAGGTTTCTGCCCCGCCTTCCGCAACGCCAACCGCCAGGTCACGATACAGGCCAATTGGCATGGCATCGTTTTGACTGGTATGCCAGCATTCGGCAAACTGGGTGTAAGCCAGCCACTGCAGCCAAAGGTAAAAATTCACCTCATCGGCATGCTCAGCGCAAAACGCTTTCACTTCCGGGCTATGGGTATCCTGATAAGCCTTCGGCCAGGCAGGCCAGCCCCAGCGCATCGGATCCTGCTTAACCTGCCAGGCGTGCAGCGCGTCAAACGCCGCCTGCCAGTACAGACTTTCGCCCTCACGCGTCACAAACTGACGAAACTCAGCTGTTGCTTCATCATTGCGCGCGGAAAAACCTTTCCACGCCATGCGCAGCGCGGTGATTTTCAACGCGGTCACGGCGCTATAGTCAACGTCATCGGTCTGGCGCGCGGCCTGTAAGGCCTGCTGCGTGGCCGGTGATTGCCACCATTTCTGCGCCTCTTTGCTCTGACGGAAATCGTCTACCGCATTAACATCAATATAGATAACATTGAGCCAGCGGCGTGAAGAGGGGCTGTACGGGCTGGCGCTTTCCGGGTTAGCCGGATAGAGCGCGTGAATCGGGTTGAGGCCGATAAACGAACCGCCGCGACGGGCGATTTCCGGTAACATAACGCGTAAATCACCGAAATCACCAATTCCCCAGTTTTTCTCCGAGCGCAGCGTATAAAGCTGCACGCAGGTACCCCACAGCTTCTTGCCATCCTTCAGCGCCTGCGGCTCGTAGCAGCGCACGGGTGCGACGATAGCCCGGCAGTGCCAGCGATCGCCGTCCTGAGTCAGCGTCAGCGTGTGATACCCTTCCGGCAGCCTTGCTGGCAGCGGCAGCGTTTCACCGCCGCGTACCTGGCCTTGATACTGTTTGCCATCTTCAGTAGTGAGGATCCAGTGGAACTCACCCTGACCTGCCACCGGCAAAGACATCTTTTTGCCGTGGGTAAACACCTGCACCACAGGAAGTGGATTAACCGCCACCTTCGTGGCGATTGTTGTACGATGCATCGCATCAAGCAGGCGCTGCTTGGTGGTTGCCGCGATCGACTGCGGCTTACCATGGGCGTTGATATAGCTTGGGCTGATTCCCGCCGCCAGGGCAGCGTTATCAAGGCGTTTAGTCTCCATAGGCCTGTCCTTAGCGTTTTGCCTGCCAGATACGTTGCTGATAATCGCGAATGGAGCGGTCAGAGCTGAACATGCCGCAGCGCGCAGTATTCAGAATCGTCGCGCGAGTCCAGGCCTCCTGGTCACGATACAGCTCATCAACCTGCTTCTGCGCCGCCACGTAGGCTTCGAAATCTGCCAGCACCAGGTACGGGTCACCCCCTTTCAGCAGGCTATGCAGCATCTGGTCGAAAGCATGCTTATCGCCATCGCTATATTTACCGCTTTCCAGCTCCTTGAGCACCGCATCCAGCAGTTTGTCTTTCTTACGCCATTTCAGCGGATCGTAACCTTTGGCCTTCAGGGCTTTCACTTCTTCCACGGTATGGCCGAAGATAAAGATGTTTTCTTCCCCTACCTGCTCAGCGATTTCAACGTTCGCGCCGTCCAGGGTTCCGACAGTCAGCGCGCCGTTCAGCGCCAGCTTCATGTTGCCGGTACCGGAGGCCTCTTTGCCCGCAGTAGAAATCTGCTCAGAGACATCCGCCGCCGGGATCAGCATTTCTGCCGCCGACACGCAATAGTCCGGCAGGAACACGACCTTCAGCTTATCGCCAACCAGCGGATCGTTATTGATCGCTTCAGCAACTTTATTGATCGCCCAGATAATATTCTTCGCCAGGTAGTAGCCCGGAGCCGCCTTCGCGCCGAACAGGAACACACGTGGTACGCGGTCTGCCTGCGGATTTTCACGAATATCTTTGTACTGCGCGAGGATATTCAGCAGGTTGAGGTGCTGACGTTTGTACTCGTGCAGACGCTTAATCTGGATATCGAAAATCGCCTGCGGGTTAATCTCGATACCGGTACGCCGCTTCACAAACTCCGCCAGGCGAACCTTGTTGGCCAGCTTAATGTCGCGGTACGTCTGACGGAAATTCGCATCGTCAGCGTATTTTTCGAGGTTAATCAGCTGGTCGAGGTCGTTGGCCCACTCTTTCTTCAGCGTCTTATCCAGCAGCGCGGCCAGAGCCGGGTTGCACTGTTTGATCCAGCGGCGCGGAGTAATACCGTTGGTGACGTTATGGAATTTATTCGGCCACAGCTGGTGATATTCCGGGAACAGATCTTTCACCACCAGGTCGGAGTGCAGCGCAGCAACGCCGTTGACTGCAAAGCCGCTCACCACGCACATGTTCGCCATACGAACCTGTTTGTCATGCACTACCGCCAGCTTCGCCCAAACCTGCTTGTCGCCCGGCCAGGTTTTATCCACCAGCTTTTTAAAGCGGTCGTTAATCTCTTTGATAATCTGCATGTGACGCGGCAGCAGCGCTTTCACCAGCTTCTCATCCCAGCACTCCAGCGCTTCCGGCATCAGGGTGTGGTTGGTATAGGCGAAAGTTTTGCTGGTGATCGCCCACGCGTCGTCCCAGCTCAGCTGATGCTCGTCGATCAGCACGCGCAGCAGTTCCGGGATCGCAATTGTCGGGTGAGTATCGTTAAGTTGAATAACTTCATAATCCGCCAGTTGCGCCAGCTTGCGACCCGCCAGATGATGGCGACGCAGGATATCGGCAACCGAACAGGCGCACTGGAAGTACTGCTGCATCAGACGCAGTTTTTTGCCCGCCTGATGGTTATCGTTCGGATAGAGGACTTTCGTCAGTTTTTCCGCGTCGATACCCTGCTGTTCAGCACGCAGGAAATCGCCGTCATTGAATTTGGTCAGGTTAAACGGATGCGCGTGTTTGGCTTGCCACAGACGCAGCGGTTGCGCGACGTTGTTGCGATAGCCCAGCACCGGCAGATCCCAGGCTTCGCCAGTAATCACGAATGCCGGTACCCATTCGCCGCCTTTGGTGACTTTACCGCCGAGTCCAACCTGCACATCCAGCGCTTCATTGTGGCGGAACCACGGATAGCTGCTACGCCCCCAATCGTCCGGCGCTTCCATCTGCTGACCATCAGCAAAAGATTGACGGAACAGGCCGTATTGATAGTTCAGGCCGTAACCGGTCGCCGACTGGCCGACGGTCGCCATAGAATCGAGGAAACATGCCGCCAGACGGCCCAGGCCGCCGTTGCCCAGACCCGGGTCGATCTCCTCTTCCAGCAGGTCAGTCAGGTTGACGTCATGCGTCTGAAGCTCATCACTCACCCCTTGATACCAGCCAAGGTTGAGCAAATTGTTGCCGGTCAGACGACCAATCAGAAACTCCATGGAGATGTAGTTTACATGGCGCTGCCCTTCGGCCGGTTTCACGACCGGTTGAGCCGACAACAGCTCGGCCAGCGCGCCGCTCACGGCACGCCACCATTGGCGCTGGGTCATCTCACAAGCGGACTGTAATCCAAAATGCTGCCACTGACGCGTCAGTGCAGCCTGAAACTGAGCTTTGTTAAAAGTAGTCTGTGACATAAGAAATCCGGGTCCTTTACTAAAACAGTTAGCGCTAGTGTGCCGACCTCCCGGAGTCACGTCCTCATCCCGCCAGGGATTAGCCGGGGAGGAGTAGCAGGGATGAGCGAAAAGTGTGATCTTAGGCACTATTACGTTAGCTTACTGGCGAAATTATGCTGGAAAATTCGCCACATCGGAACAACAATTCTCCCGCTACCTGCGGCATGAAAATGTGTTACAAGCCAAGATGAGAAAAGTAAGCAAAAATGCCGCCTTGTAAATATTGAGAAATAAAAGTAAATATCGAGGGAATAAGCTGACTTTAATACAGAAATAACTCAAAAGAGTGACATACAAGAATTAACTGAGAATAATTTAATAAAAACAAACAACTACTAGTATTGTAAAAAAAGATTAGCTTATTGTGCCTAAAAATCCCGCAAACCCAGTAACCGCGCACGCTATCACCCTTTTATATGAATTTCACTCTATGTCAAAATTTGTGACATAGAGCAAATTCAAGAGCATAAAACTCGGACATAACTTGCAATAAAATTCATTATGGCCGACCTTATTAGATATTAATTACGAAGCGCAAAAAAATTCGCAATTCCTCCCTTGCACAGCGAAATGTAGAACTATGTTGATTCCGTCTAAATTAAGTCGTCCGGTCCGCCTTGAACACACCGTGGTTCGTGAGCGATTACTGGCGAAACTTTCCGGCGCGAACAATTATCGTCTCGCGTTGGTAACCAGCCCGGCTGGATACGGTAAGACCACGCTCGTTTCTCAATGGGCGGCGGGGAAAAATGACCTTGGCTGGTTTTCGCTGGATGAAGGCGATAACCAACAGGAGCGTTTTGCCAGCTATCTGCTCGCCGCCATTCAGCAGGCCACTGGCGGCCACTGTGCGGCCAGTGAAACCATGGTGCAAAAACGCCAGTACGCCAGCCTGCCCTCACTCTTCGCGCAGCTATTTATCGAGCTTGCCGACTGGCAGCGCCCGTTATTCCTGGTGATTGATGATTACCATCTGATCAGCAATCCGGTTATTCATGATGCGATGCGCTTCTTCCTTCGTCATCAACCGGAAAATATGACCCTGGTGGTGCTGTCGCGGAACCTACCGCAGCTCGGTATTGCCAACCTGCGCGTACGCGATCAGTTGCTTGAGATTGGTAGCCAGCAATTGGCCTTCACTCATCAGGAAGCCAAACAATTTTTCGACTGTCGTCTCAGCTCGCCAATCGAGGCCGACGATAGTAAAAGGCTGTGCGACGATGTCGCCGGTTGGGCCACCGCGCTCCAGCTCATCGCCCTCTCCGCCCGTCAGAATAATACCTCCGCTCATCATTCCGCTCGCCGTCTTGCCGGTATCAACGCCAGCCATCTTTCCGACTATCTGGTCGATGAAGTTCTGGATAATGTCGATCCGCGAACGCGTAACTTCCTGCTGAAAAGCTCGCTGCTGCGTTCAATGAACGATGCGCTGATCGTCCGCGTGACCGGCGAAGAGAATGGTCAGATGCAACTGGAAGAGATTGAGCGTCAGGGGCTATTTCTGCAACGGATGGACGATTCCGGCGAGTGGTTCCGCTACCACCCTCTGTTCGGCAACTTCCTGCGTCAGCGCTGCCAGTGGGAACTGGCGGTTGAACTGCCGGAAATTCATCGTGCTGCCGCTGAAAGCTGGATGGCGCAAGGCTTCCCGAGCGAAGCCATTCACCATGCCCTGGCGGCGGGTGATGCAAAAATGCTGCGCGATATTCTGCTTAATCACGCATGGGGCATGTTTAACCACAGCGAGCTGGGTTTGCTGGAGCAGTCTCTGGCGGCGCTGCCGTGGTCAAATCTGCTGGAAAACCCGCGTTTGATTCTCTTACAGGCCTGGCTGATGCAGAGCCAGCACCGCTATAGCGAAGTGAATACCCTGCTGGCCCGCGCCGAGCAGGAGATGGATGCGGAAATGGATACCGCCATGCACGGTGACTTCAACGCCCTGCGCGCCCAGGTGGCGATTAACGCTGGTGACCAGGAAGAAGCCGAGCGCCTGGCGATGGTGGCCCTCGACGAACTGCCGCTAGCCAGCTACTACAGCCGCATCGTTGCCACCTCGGTACATGGTGAAGTGCTGCACTGCAAAGGCCATTTGAGTAAATCGCTGGCGGTGATGCAGCAAACCGAACAGATGGCCCGCCGCCATGACGTCTGGCATTACGCGTTATGGAGCATGATCCAACAAAGCGAAATTCTCTTTGCTCAGGGGTTCCTTCAGGCCGCCTGGGAAATTCAGGAAAAAGCCTTCCAGCTCATCCGCGAACAGCACCTCGAACAGTTGCCGATGCATGAATTCCTGCTGCGTATTCGTTCCCAGTTACTGTGGGCGTGGGCACGGCTGGATGAAGCGGAAACCTCCGCGCGTAACGGCATGGCGGTGCTTTCAACTTATCAACCGCAGCAGCAGCTACAGTGTCTGACGCTGATGGTGCAGTGCTCGCTGGCGCGCGGTGACCTGGATAACGCGCGTAGTCATTTGAATCGTTTGGAAAACCTGCTTGGCAACGGTCATTACCACAGTGACTGGGTATCCAATGCCGACAAAGTCCGGGTGATTTACTGGCAGATGATTGGCGACAAAGCCGCTGCGGCAAACTGGCTACGCCAGACGCCAAAACCGGAGTTCGCCAATAACCACTTCCTGCAGAGCCAGTGGCGGAACATCGCCCGCGCGCAGATCCTGCTCGGTGATTTCGATTCCGCCGAAATGGTGCTTGAAGAGTTAAATGAGAATGCCCGTTCGCTGCGTTTGATGAGCGATTTGAACCGCAACCTGCTGCTGCTCAACCAGCTCTACTGGCAAGCAGGGCATAAAAGCGAAGCGCAGAAAGCCCTACTGGAAGCGCTCACCCTCGCCAACCGCACCGGGTTCATCAACCACTTTGTGATTGAAGGCGAAGCGATGGCACAGCAGCTACGCCAGCTGATTCAGCTCAACACGCTGCCGGAGCTGGAGCAGCATCGCGCTCAGCGCATATTACGTGATATTAACCAGCATCATCGCCACAAATTCGCCCACTTTGACGAAGGTTTCGTTGAGCGCCTGCTAAATCATCCGGAAGTCCCGGAACTGATCCGTACCAGCCCGCTGACCCAGCGTGAATGGCAGGTACTGGGGCTTATCTACTCCGGCTACAGCAACGAGCAGATAGCCGGTGAGCTGGACGTCGCGGCGACCACCATCAAAACCCACATTCGCAATTTGTATCAGAAGCTTGGCGTGGCGCACCGCCAGGATGCCGTACAGCATGCCCAGCGATTGCTCAAAATGATGGGGTATGGGGTTTAACCCCGAACCTGAATAAGATAGCCGCCGTCGAGCGGCTCGCAGCTAAACCTCACCGGTAAAAACCGCTCGACCACCGCGATATTCGTCAGCAGATGCGCTGACGTTTTCGCCACGGTAAATGCGCCTTCTCCCGCCAGCGCCAGCGGTAAAATCAGCTGGTCAGCCAGATATTCCCCCACTGCAGCCGTGCTTGCGAGGTAGCGTTTCGCCTCTGTCGCCAGCTGGTACGCGACCTTTTCCGCGCTCACGCCTTTGGTGCCAAAGGCGAGAAACAGCTCCGTCAGATGCGCGCTCTCAACGGTCAGTGACAGCGTATTCCCCGGTCCGGCACCACCTTCCAGTACCCGAACCGACCTATCAGTCAGCGGCAGATAAGCCTCCAGCGCCATCACTTCGCGCTCGCCAACGTGGTAAGGAACTGCCGCCAGCAGGGCTTCAGCGTCAATGCTCACCGTTTCACCCCGCGAGATTAGCTGCAATCCGCTCAACGCCTTAACTGGCTCGACTTCAGTCGTCACTGCGCCGCCGCCTGCCGGATAAAAGCCATGTTTTATCAGGGCGGTGCGCTGGTTTATCCCCATCTTCACCAGCAGTGGTTCCCAGACCCGGCAAAAAAAATCCGCGCTGGGAGCGGCCTGATTGTGGGTTCCGCCATGCACCTCAATACGTGCGCCAGCGTCGGCAAACCACAGCGCTGGAAGCACGGTTTGCAGCACCAGCATGCAGCTACCTGCGCTGCCGATAGCAAATTTATACTCCCCGCCGCGAACCCGCCCCGGAGCAAAGCGTAACCGCTGCGAGCCCAGTTCATCGCCGCTGACCTCGGCCCCGCAGATTTCCTTCGCCGCCAACACCGCCGTTAAATGCTGGCGCAGAAGACCCGGCTTAGCCCGCCCGGCGCGAATGCCGGTAATCTCAAACGGCTGGCCAGTTATCATCGACAGACTCAGCGCCGAGCGCAAAATCTGCCCGCCGCCTTCTCCCTGCGCGCCGTCCAGCACGATAGTCCTTTCCATTTTGTTATCCCTTAACGCACACCACCTGACGCAATGTATGCACAATTTCCACCAGATCGGATTGCGCGGTCATCACCGCATCAATATCTTTATAGGCCATCGGAATCTCGTCGATAACGTCCGCATCCTTACGACATTCTACATGCGCGGTGGCGCGAATCTGATCGTCGACGCTAAACAGTTTTTTCGCTTTGGTTCGGCTCATCACCCGTCCGGCACCGTGACTGCACGAGCAGAACGACTCTTCGTTACCCAGGCCACGCACAATAAAGCTTTTCGCCCCCATGGAACCTGGAATGATCCCGAACTGCCCCTTCTGCGCGGATACCGCACCTTTACGGGTCACGAAGACCTCTTCACCAAAGTGCTGCTCTTTTTGCACATAGTTATGGTGGCAGTTAATCGCCTCCATTCTGAGCGTAATGGGTTTATTCACGCATTTCTGTAGCGCCGCCAGCGTATTTTCCATCATCGCATCACGGTTCAGGCTGGCAAACATCTGCGCCCAGCTCACCGTTCGCAGATAATCATCAAAGTATTCAGTTCCTTCATCAAAATACGCCAGATCGCGGGACGGCAGCGTTTCCAGTTGATCCTGCATCTCTTGCTGCGCCAGGCCAATAAAATACGTACCGATGGCATTACCTATTCCACGTGAACCGGAGTGCAGCATAATCCACACCTGATCTGTCTCATCCAGGCAAATTTCAATAAAGTGGTTACCGGTTCCCAACGTTCCCAGATGCTTATGGTTATTGGTGTTCAAAAAACGCGGATATTTTTGCGTTAACCACTGATATCCCGCCTCCAGTTGCGCCCATTTCTCATTCACGTTGACCGGAGGGTTTTCCCATGCGCCAACGTCACGACGGCTACGCGTATTGGAACGACCGTGCGGCACGGCGGTTTCAATCGCCTGACGCAGCGCCGGAAGATCGGGCAGATCCGCCGCCGTTAAGTTGGTACGCAGCGCATTCATTCCACAGCCGATATCCACGCCCACCGCGGCCGGGATAATCGCCCCTTTAGTCGGGATCACGCTACCGATGGTCGATCCTTTACCCAAGTGCACATCCGGCATCACGGCAATATGTTTGAAAATAAACGGCATTTTCGCCGTATTGATCAGTTGCTGACGAGCATCGTCTTCTACCGGCACGCCTTTAGTCCACATTTTTACCGGTGCATTCTGGGTAGTCATTAATTCGTAATTCATTGTCTTTTCTCATTTTATTAATAGGGTGGCGACAAGTTTCATGGCGGATCGTTATCAGTATGCTCTATCTGATTGAGCTACAGAGGCTTGCTCCGGCAGGATTTGCACCTGCAACCTTACCGTCCCATGTAGATTCGCCGGCATTCGCCGAAATTCATTAAAAATGGCGACAAGTTAATGTGAATACACCGCTCTACCTTTGAGCTACAGATCCAGGCTCTGACGGGACTCGAACCCGCAACAAATGTAGATCCACAGGCATTCGCCAAAACAGGGTGGCACGACAAGTTAAGGTGGATCGGCCTGCTCTACCCCTGAGCTACGGAGTCAGACTCCGGCAGGACTCGAACCTGCGACCTGGATCTTCATAGGATGTAGATCCACCAGCATTCGTGCCTTCAGCGCCGCGCGACAAATTCGCTCGTCGTCTTTCAAGCCGCAGATGCGTTGACTTCATCCATTCACTCCGGTCACTTACTTTAGTAAGCTCCCGGAGATTCACGGTTTCGTCGCCTTTCTGCAACTCGAAATCCATAGAGCGCTAATAGCCGGGATGATACGCATCGGGAAAGATGTAATCCCGGCCAGCATTCGCGCCGCGCTGAATACTCTTTACAGCGCCACAGACTCGATCTCTTCCAGCCAGCGCTCACTGCCGTAGCGACCGTTCACAAAGTTATCAATCACCGTAAACACCTCGTCGCTAAAACCGCCGACGTTTAAAATATCGCCCCGCTCCATCGCCTGGGTGGTGCCGTAAGGCTGCAGATCGATGCACACCAAACGCGCCAGCGGATTACCTTTTTTCAGCGCGGTCCAGCACTCCATGGTGGCCGTCGAACCGTGGCGCGACTTATCAATCCAGGATTCGTTATCCGACACCATAATCACCAGATCCACCCGCGCCCGCTCGGCCAACAGCCTGCGCAGCGGTGCGGAGCAGTTGGTGCCGCCACCACCGACCGCCGCCAGCTTCTGCGCGTTGTGCATCACCGACTGCTTAGCATCAAGCGCGACGTTCACCACATCGCATTCAAACGGCAGCACGCGGGCCTGCGGGTGGTTACGCAACACGGCGGCGGCAATCAGCCCGGCGACGTCCACACAGCGAATTTTGCTGGTCGCCCCCTGGCGGTGGCCAGTTACCGGTGAACGCATCGACCCCGATACGTCCGGGCAAACCACCACGTTGCCGCGAAACTGTGGCACGTTTTCCAGCGCATATTCCATTGCCCGCTCTAAGGCCTCGCCGATAACCTGCGGCACGCTGCTTTGCAAATTGCTCCACGCCGACAGCAGCTGATAAGGATAAACCCTGGCCTGCCGTACCTGCGCCCTGTCCGCCAGCCGTTTCGCTACGCTGGCGGTAAGTTCTGCATTCTCAAAAACGCCGTGACGCGCCAGGGTATTCAAATTCATCCGCAGCGTTTGCCAGCTCATCCGTTGGGCCAGCAACGCCCACTGTTCGGTACTTAGCGGCGAGTGGGTCAGTAGTAAAAATGGCACATCGGGCAGCACCACGCTGCCATTCACACCTTCACGAAACGCTAGCAGCGCCTGCGTTTTCTCCGGCAACTGCGCTTTGTCGCACGGCTTACCAATTAGCCAGGCAAAGAAAGCATCGTGCCACGGGGCCTGTGGACGCGGGTGCACCATCTTCACGATATCCGCCAGCGATGGCGCATTGCCTACCGAAGCCTGCAATAAGCGATCTTCGCTGGCCTCCTGTAACCAACGCTGAACCAGCTTCTTCGGCCGCGTGCCCAGCGAGCGCCGACCGGTGACGCCGCTACGCAATATCTGTACGAAGTTACGCAGCATGCGACCGTTGTTAATTACCCGCGCAAACACCACCGGCAGCAGCGCCGAACCTCGCGCCGCCAGAAGCGCGGTCAGCAACGCGGGCATATCTTTCATCGTTCCCCGCTCGCGGCCATAAATCGCCAGCTTCGCGAGAAACAGATCGTCCAGGTCTTTCGCTATCTCCAGAACATCACTGAGCTGTGCCTGAGCGCTGGCATAAAAGGTCTCGTTCATGCAGCCGGTCATCACCATCTGCGCCAGCTTATGGCGCGGGGTGAAGGCAAAAGCCGCTGCACGTTCGTGGTTTTGCGCGTTTGCCAGCGGCGCGTCCCGTAACAGTGAACGGAACAAAAGTGGATTAGCCATGTGTTTTCCCATTTCCGTTATTCTCCATACCATGACTATTGCAACCACCGTGCCAGATTTTAAATTTAATTATATTTCATTGATTTTTATGGATTAATTATTTTCACCTACGTTTTAACGAAAAAACCACTGCACGGCAGAAGCCAAAAGACGATAATTAAATATCGTCTTTTATAAGGAAATCTAAGATGCGTAAAACGGTAGCCTTTGGTTTTGTCGGTACGGTATTGGATTATGTTGGCCGCGGCAGCCAACGCTGGGAAAAATGGCGACCAACCTTAAGCCTGTGCCAACAGGAAACGTTAGTCGTCCATCGCCTTGAGCTGTTGTACGACGCGCGTTCACGGGGACTGTTTGAAACCTTAAAACAGGATATCGCCAGCGTATCGCCGGAAACGGAAGTCATCGGCGTCGAGATAGCCATCCGCAATCCATGGGACTTCGAAGAGGTTTACGCCTGCCTGCATGATTTCGCCCGCAGCCACAGGTTCCATCCTGAAGATGAAGACTATCTGATTCACATCACTACCGGCACCCACGTCGCCCAGATCTGCTGGTTTTTACTGGCCGAAGCACGCTATCTCCCGGCGCGGTTAGCCCAAACCTCACCACCGCGTAAGAAAGATAAGCCGCATAGCACGGGCGAAGTGACGATCATCGACCTCGATCTAAGCCGTTACAACGATATCGCCAGCCGCTTTGCCCAGGAGCGCGAAGAGACGCTTAACTTCCTGAAATCCGGTATCGAGACCCGTAACCCGCATTTCAACCGCATGATCGAGCATATTGAGCACGTTGCCATCCGCTCCCGTTCCCCCATGTTGCTTAACGGCCCGACCGGCGCGGGCAAATCATTTCTGGCCCGCCGGATCTACGAATTAAAGCTGGCTCGCCATCAATTCAACGGCCCATTTGTCGAGGTCAACTGCGCAACTCTGCGCGGCGATACCGCCATGTCGACCTTATTTGGCCATGCTAAAGGCGCGTTTACCGGCGCGCGGGAAGAGCGGGCCGGTCTGCTACGCAGCGCGAACAGTGGGATGCTTTTTCTGGATGAAATTGGTGAGCTGGGCGCCGATGAACAGGCGATGCTGCTTAAGGCAATAGAAGAAAAACGCTTTTATCCCTTCGGCAGCGACCAGCAGGTGAGCAGTGATTTCCAGCTTATCGCCGGGACCGTGCGTGATTTACGCCAGCTGGTTGCCCAGGGTAAATTCCGCGAGGATCTGTATGCGCGTATCAATCTGTGGACGTTTGAACTGCCGGGTCTGCGCCAGCGCCGTGAAGATATCGAACCCAACCTCGACTATGAAATTGAGCGTCACGCGGCGCTAACCGGCGACAGCGTGCGTTTCAATACCGAAGCGCGTCGTGCCTGGCTGGCCTTCGCCACCTCACCGCAGGCGGCGTGGAGCGGCAACTTCCGCGAGCTTTCCGCCAGCGTCACCCGCATGGCAACCCTGGCGGAGAACGGTCGCATCACTGTGAACACGGTAGAGGATGAGATTGAGCGCCTGCGCTACAGCTGGAATGATAACCGCCCCTCAGTGCTCGATGTGCTATTAGGGGCAGAGGCGGAAAATCTGGACCTGTTCGACCGCCTGCATCTGCAAAACGTGATTGCCATATGTCAGCAGGCAACAACCATCTCCGATGCCGGACGCCAGCTATTTAACGTTTCACGCCTTGGCAAAACCACGGTCAATGACGCTGACCGGCTGCGAAAATATCTGGCGCGCTTTGGCCTGACCTGGGAAATACTGAAGAATCAGCACAGCTCCAGTTGAAGGTTGTTGTCGGTAATCACCTTCAGCACGCCAGCGGGAGGCATCACGTCGGTGTAGACCGCATCAACCATGCTGATGCTACCCATATTAACCATTGCGTTGCGGCCAAATTTTGAGTGGTCAACGACCAGCATGACGTGACGAGAGTTTTCGATAATCGCCCGCTTGGTGCGCACTTCGTGGTAGTCGAACTCCAGCAGGGAACCGTCGCTGTCGATTCCGCTGATGCCGAGAATGCCGAAATCCAGGCGGAACTGGGAGATAAAGTCCAGGGTAGCTTCGCCGATAATACCGCCATCCCGGCTGCGCAGTTCACCGCCAGCCAGAATAATGCGGAAATCCTCTTTCGCCATGAGCGTATTGGCAACGTTCAGGTTATTAGTCACGACGCGCAGATCGTTATGGTTGAGCAGCGCGTGCGCCACGGCTTCCGGCGTGGTTCCGATATCAATAAACAGCGTCGCGCCATCGGGGATTTCGCTCGCTACCTTGCGGGCGATGCGCTCTTTCTCCTGAGTCTGGGTCGACTTTCTGTCATGCCAGGAGGTGTTCACCGAGCTGGAAGGCAGCGCTGCGCCGCCATGGTGGCGCAGAATCATTTTTTGGTCAGCTAAGTCATTCAGATCGCGACGAATAGTCTGCGGGCTGACGGCAAACTGCTCGACCAGCTCTTCAGTGCTGACGTATCCCTGTTTTTTTACCAGCTCGATAATCGCGTCATGACGTTGTGTTTGTTTCATGAAATATCCCTGGGAGTCTCTACGTTCGTTTTCGCACATTCTGCGTATCAACAAACGCCATCGCCAGCCCGGTCACCAGACCCGCCACATGAGCGCCGTTCGCGATCGACATGCCGAAAACGTCAAACCAGCCAGCAATTAACCATACTAAAGAGAAGAGTATCAAGCCGCGCTGCAAAAAAATGCCGCTTTGCGGATCGCGCTCGCCTCGCAGCCAGACGTAGCCCATCAGCGCATAAACCACACCGGACAAACCGCCAAACCACGGGCCGCTAAACTGATGCTGGACAAAGCCGCTCAGCAAGGCGCTGATTACCGTAATCACCACCAGCTTGCCGCTGCCAATGCGTTTTTCCACCGCCCCGCCGAGGTACCACCACCATAGCAGGTTGAACAGAATATGCATCAGTGAGAAGTGCATGAGCGCATGGCTAAAGTAGCGCCATACCTCAAATTTCAGCGAAGGATCATAGGGCCAGGCCAGAAGTAGCATAACCGGCTGATCGCCAATAACCGTTTGCAACAAAAACACTGCAATACAGGCGAATAAAATCCCCCATGTAAACGGCCCGGCGTTATGGCGAAGCGTCGCTAAAAAGGGGAAACGCTGATAGTGCAGCCCGCTGTTGGTGTGTCCCGACTGCCAGCTGGCAGCCAGATAGCGCGGATCGGCAGGATTTTCCAGAAAGCGGGCCAGCTCGGCATGAACTCGCCCGGCCTGGCTCTCATCAGCAAGCCAGACATCGCTCTGCGTATGTTGTTGAATAGTCAGAATTATCCCCTGCGTCGCCATATAGTCGACAAACGCCTGGGCCACGCGGGGGTTGGCAAAAGAGGTAATCATTAACATGCAGCGGATCGCTTATTCCACACAAAGGGAGACATTATAGCTCATGGCGCGCTAACGCCTACATCACACCATGCGCGACTTCCGCCGGAAAATGCCGATGCCAGGCGTCAAACCCGCCATCTACGCTGTAAACCTTGTCATAACCCTGCTGCAGCAGATACTGCGCAGCGCCTTTGCTGCTATTGCCGTGATAGCACATCACCATAACGGCCGTATCAAAGTCGTTATCGCGCATAAACGCACCCAGCGTATCGTTGGTCAGATGAAAAGAGCCCGGCGTGTGCCCCATCGCGTAGCTCTGCGGGTCGCGAATATCCACCAGCACCGCCGTCTGCTGGTGCATTTTCTGGTGGGCTTCTTCTACGTTAATACATTCAAAGTGATCCATATGCTCTCTTCTCTATATAGGCAGGCGGCTGATAAGCGCTCGCAATTTTAACGCCTAGTGTACAGCCAGGCGGTAAATAAACGCCAATATGTTACACACATCACTCTGAAATGTTTTTTTGATGTTACCAATGGCGCGGTTATTTGCTATATTGAGCGATATCGAACATTTATGAGCTTAAACGAAAGTGTAAGAGGTGGCGAGCATGGAAACCAAAGATCTGATTGTGATAGGGGGAGGCATCAACGGTGCCGGTATCGCGGCAGACGCCGCAGGGCGTGGTTTATCCGTGCTGATGCTGGAGGCAAACGACCTGGCCTGCGCCACGTCCAGCGCCAGCTCAAAGCTGATTCACGGCGGGCTGCGCTACCTTGAACATTACGAATTCCGCCTGGTAAGTGAAGCGCTGGCCGAGCGAGAAGTGTTGTTAAAAATGGCTCCGCACATCGCCTTCCCGATGCGCTTTCGTTTACCGCATCGCCCGCATCTGCGCCCGGCATGGATGATCCGTATTGGCTTGTTTATGTACGATCATCTGGGCAAACGTACCAGTTTACCCAGCTCAACTGGGTTGCGTTTTGGCACAGAATCGGTACTAAAACCTGAAATCGTGCGCGGTTTCGAATATTCCGACTGCTGGGTCGACGACGCACGTTTGGTGCTGGCTAATGCCCAGATGGTTGTACGTAAAGGTGGAGAAGTTCGCACGCGTACCCGCGCCACCTCAGCGAAACGTGAAAATGGGTTGTGGGTCGTCGAAGCAGAAGATATCGATACCGGAGAGAAGTTTACCTGGCAGGCGCGCGGTCTGGTGAACGCCACTGGCCCGTGGGTCAAACAATTCTTCGATGACGGTATGCATCTGCCATCGCCATACGGCATCCGTCTGATTAAAGGCAGCCATATTGTCGTTCCGCGTGTACATACGCAGAAGCAGGCCTACATCCTGCAAAACGAAGATAAACGCATTGTTTTCGTGATCCCGTGGATGGATGAATTCTCTATCATCGGCACCACCGACGTGGAATATAAAGGCGACCCGAAAGCCGTGGCGATCGATGACAAAGAGGTTAACTACCTGCTGAACGTCTATAACGCGCACTTTAAAAAGACGCTGACTCGGGACGATATTGTCTGGACCTACTCTGGCGTGCGTCCACTATGCGATGACGAATCCGACTCACCGCAGGCGATCACCCGCGATTACACTCTTGATATTCATGATGAAAATGGGCAGGCTCCGCTGCTGTCGGTGTTTGGCGGCAAGCTCACCACCTATCGTAAGCTGGCCGAGCACGCGCTGGAGAAACTGGCGCCTTACTACAAAGGCATCGGCCCGGCATGGACCAAAACCGCAATCCTGCCCGGCGGCGATATCGGTAGCGACCGTGATGATTATGCGGCAAAGCTGCGCCGTCGCTTCTCATTTATCAGCGAGTCAATGGCGCGCCACTACACCCGAACCTACGGCAGCAATAGCGAGTGGATCCTCGGTGAAGCCACGTCACTGGCCGATCTCGGCGAAGATTTCGGTCACGAGTTTTACGAAGCCGAACTTAAATACCTGGTCGAGCATGAATGGGTGAGAACCCTGGACGATGCGATATGGCGGCGAACTAAGCAAGGAATGTGGCTAACGACCGAACAGCAGGCCCGCATCAGCGAATGGCTGGCGCAGCACGCGGGAAAGTCTGAGCTGTCGCTGGCGTCGTAAATTTACATCAAACACGATAAAAGGGGGAACCTATCCCCCTTATGCTAATTAACGGACACTTTCCTGAATCACTTTCCGCCAGAGACCGAAGCGATGGCGGCTTTTTTCCGCGCCTGACCAACGGCATCGGCGGCCCGCAATGCCGCCTGCACGACCTCCGGCGTAATGGTAAACGGCTCGTTGTGCATCGTTTCCCCAGTTTGACAAGACGCCCTGGCAACGGCCAGCAGTTCATCATCGCTAACGCCAGCCAGACCAATATCCGTCAGCGTGGTGGGCAAGCCAATATCTTCGCAAAACTGATAAACCTCCTCTATGAGCTCAGGCGCTCTATCGGTGAGCATAAGCATTGCCAGCGTGCCAAACGCAACTTTTTCCCCATGCCAGTATTCGTGCGTGGCGGGCAGTACCGTCAGACCGTTATGAATAGCGTGCGCCGCCGCCAGCCCACCGCTTTCAAAACCGAGCCCGGATAATAGCGTATTCGCTTCGATAACATGTTCGAGCGCCGGAGTAACCTGATGTTGTTCACAGGCAAGCTTCGCCAGGCGCCCATAGCGCATCAAGGTGGTGTAGCAAAAGCGCGCCAGCTCAAATGCGGTCATCGGTCCTGGCCTGGTGGTCATATTACCGGCCCCTTTGATGCGGCAATCTTCCGCTTCAAACCAGGTTGCCAACGCATCACCTATCCCGGAAACCAAAAAGCGTACCGGCGCGGCAGCAATAATACTACTGTCCACCAGCACAAGCGTCGGGTTACGTGGAATCATCAGGTAGCGTTTGAATTCCCCTTCTGGCGTATAGATAACAACCAGTGAACTGCAGGGCGCATCCGTTGAGGCCAGTGTAGGAACCACGGCAATAGGCAGTCGCAGGCTGGCGCCGGTTGCTTTTGCCGTATCCAGGGTTTTCCCGCCCCCCATACCAACAATCACATCGGCGCCAATTTCATGCGCACGTGCGGAGATGCGCGCAATTTCCTCATCACTGCATTCGCTACTGAACACTTCGATATCAAAATCAATCACCCCGTGCAGCGCTGTTGCAACCGCATCCCGGTAGGTGCTGTAAACAACAGGATCCTGCAAAATCAGTGCCTTATGACCGAGTGCGGCCAATTCCTGCGGGAGATGCGTTGTCAACGCTCCTTTACCCTGAACATATCGTGACGGAAAGATCGCGGTAGTAACCATTGTTTCTCCTTAAAAAACATTAAAGTTCAATATACAGAACACAAATTCCACATAAAGAATTTAATGCTGTTTGCTCTGAACGCACAATGACCAGGTGAGAGCATAATTTTATCCTGTGAGGCAGCGCACAATTTTGGCTATGTATTAGACCAATGAGTAGTTTCCATTGGGTTATCCGCTCTTTCTCACCTTATCTCCGTTCATTTTTGAAGCAAATCACAAAATATAACCTTCCTTAGAGTATGGAATTGACGCTGTATGAATACGTCGGCATAGTATCAATATACAGAACATCAGTTCCATATACAGAACATAATTTATGATACTAAAGGGATGCAATGATGAGCATTGAAATAGAGAAACCGACCACACGAGGGCGCTGGCTGCATATTATTCCAGCCACGATCCTCGTTTATATCGTGGCCTATATGGACAGGACCAATATCGCCATTGGGATCGCAGGTGGCATGGATGAAGATTTAGGCATGACGGCTTCTTTTGCCGGTCTGGTCGCCGGGATCTTCTTTATTGGTTATATCTTCCTGCAAATTCCCGGCGGTCAGATAGCCGAGCGCCTAAGCGCCAAAAAGTTAATTGCCTGGACAATCGTCGCCTGGGGTGGCTTTGCCCTGCTGACCGGTTTTGTTCAGACACCGACGCAGTTGTTGATTATTCGCTTTGTGCTCGGCGTGGCGGAAGGTGCTGTGTATCCCGCCATTCTGGCGCTAATTGGCCACTGGTTCCCAAATGAGGAGCGCGCCAGGGCTATCGCCTATTTCCAGATGAACCTGGCCGTCGCCTCTATTATTACCGGGCCGCTTTCCGGCTGGCTTATTGAAACCTACGGCTGGCGGGAGATGTTTATCATCGAAGGGTTGCTCTCTCTGGGACTGCTCTTTGTCTGGCTACCTTTGGTTTCCGATCACCCGCATCAGGCAAAGTGGCTGGATCCGAAAGAGCGCGCCTGGATCGAACAAAAATTGCTGGCCGATCGCGCGTTGAGTATTGGCGGAGAGCAAAGTAGCATTCGAAGCGTATTAAAAAGCATCAACCTGTGGAAGCTTGTTGGTATCTATTTCTTCGTACAGGTCGGATTCTATGGCTTCGCGCTGTGGATGCCAAATCTGATTAAACACCTGACCGGTAGCGGCATGACCATCGTTGGGGTACTCACCGCGGCGCCTTACGTTCTGTGCATTATCGGTCAGTATTACATCGCCAAATGGTGTGATAAAACGATGAATCGCCGCCTTTACACGGCTATTCCTCTGCTGGGTTTCGCGGTCTGCCTCGCCCTCTCCTTATTACTGAAAGATAACGTCTGGCTCGCCTACGGCATGATGGTTATTTGCGGGTTCTTCCTGCAAGCCTATGCCGGTCCATTCTGGACGCTGCCACCATTACTCTTCGCCCCCAACGTTCTGGGCGGCGTGCGCGGCACGATCAACGCCCTGGGCAACATCGGCGGCTTTATTGGGCCGTACCTCGTAGGGCTGTTAACGGTGACGTTCTCGCAAACAGCAGGCATGACCGTACTGGTTGCTGCCCTGCTTATCGCCGTTGGACTGCTTTTCAGCTTGCCTTCTGTTACCGCTCGTCCTGCCGGTAGCAGCAACACGCCTAACACCTCGACGCCGGGTGCGTCACTTAAACAGGAAGGAATCGCCAAATGAGCCAGAAATGTCAGCATGCTCGCGATCTGTGGTCACAGCTCGACGCCCTGCGTCTTGGAATGAATTACAGCAAAGAAGATGTCAATAAACTGCAGGTCCTGGTGGATGATTGCTATGGCGAAAGCCATCCGGGCAGCTTTCATCTTAACCAACTGGGCGATGAAGCCGTACTGGGTGTTCATGAAAGCGGCGGTCGTGCGGTCCGTCACCATGTGACGGATATCTGTGACGGCTGGGGTCAAGGCCACGATGGAATGAACTACATCCTGGCATCTCGCGAAGCCATTGCCAACATGGTCGAAATTCATGCCTCAGTAGTGCCTTATGATGCCGGTATTCTGATCTCAAGCTGCGATAAATCTATCCCGGCGCATCTGATTGCCGCAGCACGTTTGAATCTGCCGCTACTGCATATCCCCGGCGGTTCTATGCGTCCGGCACCGAATATGAGTACTTCAGACCTGGGCGGGATCACTGCTAAGTTGAAGAAAGGCGAAATAGGCATTCAGCAAGTGGAAGCCATGCAGCAATGCGGTTGTCCCACCGCAGGAGCCTGCCAGTTTATGGGAACTGCCAGTACCATGCAGTGCATGTCGGAGGCATTGGGGCTAGCCCTGCCTGGTAGCGCTCTGCTGCCATCGACCCTGGCGGAAATTCGCCGCGTTGCCAGAACTGCAGGCCACCAGGCGCTGTATCTGGCGGAGAAAAATATCACCACCCATAAGATCCTGACTCCTGCGGCGTTTGAAAATGCTATCAAAGTCCATGCAGCTATTGGTGGCAGCACCAATGCGATGATCCACCTTCCGGCCATCGCTCATGAACTCGGATGGGAGCTGAAGCCCGAATTGTTTGATCGGATCAATAATGAAATCCCTTATCTGACCAACATTCAGCCCAGCGGTGAATACGTTACCGAAATGATGTGGTTCGCGGGCGGCGTGCCAATGGTGCAATGGTATCTGCGCGATTATCTGGATCTTGATGTTCTTACCGTGACTGGCCGTACGCTCGGCGACAACCTGGAAATGTTCCATCAATCCGGCTTCTTTACCCGCAACCACGGTTACCTCAACAATTACAAAGTCAGCCCGGAGGAGGTGATCCGTAAACCGGAAAATGCCACCAAAAAAGGGTCGATTGCGGTACTGAAAGGCAACATCGCGCCTGAAGGGGCGGTCATTAAATACGCGGCCTGTGCGCCGGATATGCACCACCATACCGGTCCGGCTCGGGTCTTTAACTCCGAAGAAGACGCTCAGCAGGCCATCATCCATAACCATATCGAACCCGGCGACGTCATTTTTATTCGCTACGAAGGCGCAAAAGGCTCTGGCGCACCGGAAATGCTGATGACCACTGATGCCATAGTGTATGACAAACGCCTCGACGGAAAAGTCGCATTGATTACCGACGGTCGTTTCTCTGGAGCGACCAGCGGGCCGTGTGTCGGACACGTCTCGCCAGAAGCCGCTGATGGGGGGCCGATTGCCCTGGTGGAAGATGGTGATTTAATCGAAATGGATGTGAAAGGTCGTAAGCTCAATATCGTAGGGATCGACGGAGTGTTTAAAACAGAAGAGGAAATACGCCGCTGCCTTGAAGACCGTCGGGCAAGCTGGAAGAAACCAGATTATTCAAACCGTCGCGGCGTCTTTAAACAGTTCACCGCTAATGCAACATCATTAATGGCCGGAGCCTGGCTTAAATAATATCCCTGGCGGGCTACGGCTCGCCTGTTTTAAGGATCAATACATGACTCAGATTACGAAATTTCACGGCGTATTTCCGCCAGTCCCGACCATTGTTAATGCGCAGGGAGAGTTAGATAAAGTCGGCATGGCGACCTTGCTGGATCATCTTATTGCAAGCAAGGTCAATGGCGTATTACTGCTAGGTAGCGGGGGGGAATTTTGCCATATGACCAACGCGCTGCGTCTGGAAACCGCAGAGTTTTGCGTTCGTCATATTAACCGCCGCATTCCAGTACTATTAGGTATTAGCAGCACCAGCACGCAGGAAGTGATTGAGTATGGTCAGCATGCCGACCGACTCGAAGTCGATGCCGTTTTGGTACTCAATCCCTACTATGCCAGATTGACCGATGAGTATATTTATCAGCATTTCAAAACCGTGGCTAATAACATAAAAAGCCCGGTCATTCTCTACAACTTCCCAGCGCTGACGGGACAGGACCTTAGCGTTGATTTAATTACCCGGCTGGCGCAAGATCACTCCAACATTATCGGCATTAAGGATACCGTTGATAATATCAGCCATATTCGTGAAATCATCAATAATGTCAGGCCTGCGCGTCCGGACTTCGTTATTTTCTCCGGCTATGATGAATATATGATGGATACGCTTATCTTAGGCGGCAACGGCGGGATCCCAGCGACAGCGAACTTTGCGCCGCAGCTAACCTGCGGGATCTACCGCGCGTGGTGTGAAAAAGAGTATGAGACAATGTTCGGATTACAGCGCAGGCTGTCCGCGCTTTCCACTATTTACAGCCTGGATTCGCCTTTCTTCGGGATAATCAAAAAGGCAATTCAGCTTAGCGGAGTCGATATTTCAACCCACGTGATGCCCCCCGTTTTGCCGGCAAATGAAGAACATATTTCGAATCTGAAGCAGGTATTACAGCGTGCGGGACTTTAAGCGATGACGAAAGCGGGCTTCTTGCCCGCTATGTTTTTTTATTTCAGCACATCAGGCGCGTCAGGCTACGGCTGGCATCCATCATCAGCGTAGCAAGCGACTCGCGTTTATCATCGGGGATCTGGAACGCAACGCCGGATACGCTCAAGGCGGCAATCACTTTCCCCTGCGCATTGAATACCGGCACCGCAATGCAGCGCACGCCAAGGGAGTCTTCTTCGTTATCATAACCCCAGCCGCGACGGCGAATTCCTGCTAACTCCTGCTTAAGGATATTCACATCCGTGATCGTCGTATCCGTAAAACGCGTTAAGATCTGATCTGGAGGCAGCAATTCCTCCAGCTCTTCCCCGCTAAGCCATGCAATCAGCACCTTCCCCAGCCCTGAGCTATGTAATGAGAGGCGTTTGCCCTCCCAGCTTCGAATCACAATAGCCTGTGGGCTTTCGACTTTCAGAAGATAAATGGGGGCATCGCCTTCCAGAACGCCAAGATGGCAGGTCAGACCGGTGTTATCGCGAATCTCTTCAAGGATCGGTAACGCGATTTTTTTAATATCGTACTGTTCCGCCGCTTTATTACCTAATTCATACAGGCGTAACCCCAGATAATACTTGTCTTTTTCCTGGCGTAATAACCCATGCTCCACCATGCCGTTGAGCAAAGATGAGGTACTGCTTTTCGCAATCCCTGAATTTTGATGGATCTGGGTAAACGTTGCGCCATCGCACTCCAGAAGATAAGCAAATACGCGCATGATTTTATCGAGGGCCGGAATAGATGTCGTAATCTTTTTCATATTATTATCAATTAATTATGAATTTTTCTGCTAATACTATACACCAGTACTCAACCCTTTTTCCATAACAGAGACCAAATGCCGCTAATAGATTCAGCAGACGAATATCGGCATACCCACGAATATACCACGATAAAAAACGGGGCCGTTTGGCCCCGTTCTCAAGCGTTAAACCGCTACAACCTGACCGGATCGATATGCCAGATATGGTCGGCGTACTCTTTAATCGTACGGTCGGAGGAGAAATAGCCCATATTGGCAATATTCAGCATCGCTTTATTGGCCCATTCTTCCGGATGACGATACAGCTCATCCACCTTGTCCTGACAATCCACGTAGCTACGGTAATCCGCCAGAACCTGATAGTGGTCGCCGAAGTTAATCAGCGAATCCAGCAGGTCCCGGTAGCGTCCCGGCTCCGACGGGCTGAACAGGCCGGTACCAATTTGCGTCAGCGCCTGGTGCAGCTCTTCATCCTTCTCATAGTAATCACGCGGTTTGTAGCCGCTGGCCCGTAGGGCTTCAACCTCTTCTGCGGTATTACCGAAGATAAAGATATTGTCTTCGCCGACGTGCTCCTGCATCTCAACGTTAGCGCCATCCAGCGTACCGATGGTTAACGCACCATTGAGCGCGAACTTCATGTTGCTGGTCCCGGACGCTTCTGTTCCCGCCAGCGAGATCTGCTCAGAGAGATCTGCCGCCGGGATGATCAGCTGCGCCAGACTCACGCTGTAGTTTGGAATAAACACCACTTTCAGCTTATCGCCGATCTGCGGATCGTTATTCACCACCGCCGCCACGTCGTTGATCAAATGAATAATATGCTTGGCCATGTAGTAAGCTGAAGCGGCTTTCCCGGCGAAGATATTCACTCGCGGCACCCACTCGGCATCAGGATCGGCCTTAATGCGATTGTAGCGAGCAATCACATGCAGCACGTTCATCAGCTGGCGTTTGTACTCGTGAATACGCTTGATCTGCACGTCAAACAGCGCTTTCGGGTTCACCACCACATTAAGCTGCTGGCCGATGTAGTTCGCCAGCCGCTGCTTGTTCTCCAGCTTGGCCTGCCGTACCGCTTTATTCACCGTCGGATAGTCAATGTGCTGCTCCAGCTCCTTAAGCTGGCTCAGGTCGGTACGCCAGGTACGACCGATATTCTCATCAAGCACTTTCGACAACGGCGGGTTGGCCACCGCCAGCCAGCGGCGAGGCGTCACGCCGTTAGTGACGTTGGTAAAGCGCATCGGGAAAATTTTCGCAAATTCAGCGAACAGCGACTCCACCATCAACCGGGAGTGCAACTCAGACACGCCGTTAACCTTATGGCTAACAACCACCGCCAGCCATGCCATGCGCACGCGACGACCATTAGACTCATCGATAATCGATGTGCGGCCCAACAGCGCGGTATCGCTGGGATACTGTTCCTGCAAGGTCTTCAGGAAGTAGTCATTAATCTCGAAAATAATCTGCAAATGACGCGGCAGGATTTTACCCAGCATCTCAACAGGCCAGGTCTCCAGCGCTTCGCTCATCAGGGTATGGTTGGTGTAAGAGAAGACCTGGCAGGTCACCTCAAACGCCTCATCCCAGCTGAACTTATGCTCGTCAATCAGCAGTCGCATCAGCTCCGGAATCGACAGCACCGGGTGGGTGTCATTGAGGTGAATGGCGATTTTATCCGCCAGATTGGCGTAGGTTTTATGCAGCTGATAGTGACGGCTGAGGATATCCTGCACCGTCGCCGAAACGAGGAAATACTCTTGACGTAAGCGCAGCTCGCGCCCGGAATAGGTGGAATCATCCGGATAGAGCACGCGGGAGACGTTTTCAGAGTGGTTTTTATCCTCTACCGCCGCGAAGTAGTCGCCCTGGTTAAATTTCCCAAGGTTGATTTCACTACTGGCCTGGGCGCTCCACAAACGCAGCGTGTTAGTCGCGTCGGTATCAAAGCCAGGGATAATCTGGTCATAGGCTTCAGCGAGGATCTCTTCGGTTTCCACCCAGCGCGAGTTTTTACCTTCCTGCTGAATACGCCCGCCAAAACGGACTTTATAGCGAGTATTATGGCGCTCAAACTCCCACGGGTTACCGTATTCCAGCCAGTAATCCGGGGACTCTTTCTGCCGCCCATCGACGATATTCTGCTTAAACATACCGTAGTCGTAGCGAATACCGTAGCCACGGCCCGGCAAGCCCAGCGCCGCAAGCGAATCGAGGAAACAGGCCGCCAGACGGCCAAGACCGCCGTTACCTAAACCGGGGTCGTTCTCTTCATCGATCAGCTCTTCGAGATTCAGCCCCATCTCTTCCAGCGCGCTGTTCACATCGTCATAGATACCGAGCGATAACAGCGCATTGGATAAGGTACGACCAATCAGAAACTCCATCGACAGGTAGTAAACCTGGCGGACTTCCTGTGAAAGCTGCGCGCGGTTTGAGCGTAGCCAGCGCTCCACCATGCGATCGCGAACGGCGAATAGCGTGGCGTTGAGCCATTCATGCTTGTTAGCGATAGCCGGGTCTTTGCCGATGATAAACATCAGCTTATAAGCAATAGAGTGCTTTAACGCCTCAACGCTCAGCGTGGGTGATGAGTAGCTAAAAGGTACATTCATAGCTTTGGCTCCTGGTTACAGCAAGCGTTGATAAAGTTCGCGGTAAGAATTTGCGGCAACCTGCCAGCTAAAATCCATATTCATCGCCTGACGCTGAACGTAACGCCAGAGCGACGGACGCGACCACAGGACAAATGTGCGTCGAATAGCCCGCAGCAGCGACAAGGCGTTGCTGTCCTCAAAAACAAATCCGGTTGCCAGACCGTCGGCGAGGTTCTCCAGCGAACAGTCGGAAACGGTATCCGCCAGGCCGCCGGTGCGCCGCACCAGCGGTAGCGTGCCGTACTTCAGGCCATACAGCTGAGTTAAGCCGCATGGCTCAAAGCGGCTGGGTACCAGAATCACATCAGCACCGCCCATAATGCGGTGCGAGAAGGCTTCATGATAGCCAATCTGTACGCCGACTTTACCGGGGTGTTCGGCGGCGGCGGCCAGGAATCCCTCCTGCAGCACCGGATCGCCCGCCCCCAGCAGCGCCAGTTGGCCTCCCTGCTCAAGCAGACCCGGCAGCGCTTCCAGCACCAGGTCCAGCCCTTTCTGGCTGGTCAGTCGGCTGACAACAGCAAACAGCGGCGCTTTGTCATCCACCTTCAGCCCCATGGCGATTTGCAGCTGACGCTTATTCTCGGCCTTCTCTTCCAGACGATCGCGGTCATAGCGTGTGGCCAGCAGCAGATCGTTTTGCGGATTCCAGATTTTATCGTCAACACCGTTGAGGATCCCCGACAGACGACCCTCATGCTGACGCTGGCGCAGCAAACCTTCCATTCCGTAGGCAAACTGCGGCTCGGTAATTTCGCGGGCATAGGTCGGGCTGACCGCCGTAATGTGGTCGGCGTAATAAAGACCCGCTTTCAGGAAGGAGATCTGACCGTTAAATTCCAGACCATGAACGTTATAGAACGACCACGGCAGCTCAATGTCATTCATATGCCATGAGTAGAACATGCCCTGGTAGGCCAGGTTATGTACCGTAAAGACCGACTTAGCCGGATGGCCGCGCGCCGCCAGATATGCAGGCGTCAGGCCTGCATGCCAGTCGTGGGCATGGACGACATCAGGACGCCAGAATGGGTCCAGGCCGCAGGCCATCTCGCTGCCTACCCAGCCCAGCAGCGCAAAGCGCAGCACGTTATCGGTATAAGCATGCTGATGGGTATCGTGGTAAGGGCTCCCTGGGCGATCGTAGAGATGTGGGGCATCAATCAAATAGATGCCCACGCCGTCAAAATGCCCGAACAGCAGCGTAACAGGACCGGCAAAGGTCTCCCGGCGAGTCACTACCTGCGCATCGGTGATACCGCGGCGGATATCAGGGAACGCGGGCAGCAGCACGCGGGTATCGATGCCCTGTGCAATTTGCGCCGCAGGCAGCGCGCCGATCACATCCGCCAGTCCACCGGTTTTTAACAGCGGGAACATCTCCGAACATACATGTAATACCTGCATTAGCGCTCCTGTGGGTACCCCAATTTCCGCAGCATGTCGCGGGTGACCAGCACTATACCTTCTTCCGATCGGTAGAAACGACGTGCATCCTCTTCCGCATTTTCACCGACAACCATACCTTCTGGGATCACGCAGGCGCGGTCAATAATGCAGCGACGCAGGCGGCACGAACGGCCAACCCAAACCTCTGGCAACAAGACTGCCGAATCAATGTTACAGAATGAATTCACCCGCACGCGCGGGAACAGCACCGACTGAACAACCACGGAGCCGGAGATAATGCAGCCGCCGGATACTAGTGAATTCAGCGTCATCCCATGACTGCCTGAACGGTCCTGAACGAATTTTGCTGGCGGCAAAGGTTCCATATGGGTGCGAATAGGCCAGTTCTGATCGTACATATCCAGTTCCGGTGTCACCGAAGCGAGATCAAGGTTGGCTTTCCAGTACGCTTCAAGGGTACCGACATCGCGCCAGTACGGCTCAGACTGCGGGTCTGACTGCACGCAGGAGAGCGGGAAAGGATGTGCATAAGCCATGCCAGCTTTGGTTATCTTTGGAATGATGTCTTTACCAAAGTCGTGACTGGAATTTTCATCGCCATCATCTTCTTCCAGCAGCTCATAAAGGTAATCCGCATCAAAGATATAGATGCCCATGCTCGCCAACGATTTGCTCGCATCCCCCGGCATCGCCGGTGGGTTAGCCGGTTTTTCGACGAAATCGATAATCTTCTCGCTTTCGTCAACCGCCATCACGCCAAACGCCGGTGCTTCTTCAATGGGCACAGGCATACAGGCCACGGTGCAACGCGCCCCTTTTTCGACATGGTCGATCAGCATGCGCGAGTAGTCTTGCTTGTAAATATGGTCGCCCGCAAGGATCACCACATACTCCGCCTTATAGCGGCGGATGATGTCGAGGTTCTGCGTCACCGCATCCGCCGTGCCACGATACCAGTTTTCACCCTGCATCCTTTGCTGGGCGGGCAGCAGGTCAACAAATTCGTTCATCTCTTCATTGAAAAACGACCAGCCGCGCTGGATATGCTGCACCAGAGTATGTGATTGATACTGGGTGATGACGCCGATACGGCGAATACCTGAGTTAATACAGTTAGATAACGCAAAATCGATAATACGGAACTTACCACCGAAATGGACAGCAGGTTTCGCACGTTTATTGGTTAAATCCTTCAGACGGGTACCACGTCCCCCGGCAAGGATCAGCGCAACTGATTTGATCGGCAACTGACGTGCCAGCATCAACGGATCGTTCTTTTCTACCCCAACCATAATTAACTCCTTTTTTACTCCCCAGCTTGCCTGCCCTTCTCGCCGCGCCGCCGCTTCGAGACCAACCGGAAGCCTCGAGGTTTACGACCTTTGAAATACGCACACTCCGTGCGCGGGCCCATGCCAGACAGCCATAATGACCGGATTATCCTCTCCGGCGAAAGGTGGAATGGCACGCCATTCCCCCGCGGGTAAAACCATCTCCGCCACCTCAGGGGTAGCATTGAGCGTTATCAACCAGCGATCGGACAATATGATCTGCATGCGCGGTGCACCATGCTGCCATTCATCGGCAGACAGCGGTTGCGCATTCTGGTTTAACCAACGAACACTGCCGTCACCCTCCTGCCACCAACGATTAGCGGTTAATGCCGCAATACGCTGGCGCAGATGAATCAGCGCGGCAGTGAACGCGGTCAGCCCGCGGTTCGTATGGTTCCAGTCCAGCCAGGTCAACGCATTGTCCTGACAATAAGCATTGTTGTTGCCATGCTGGCTGTGACCCTGTTCGTCACCCGCCAACAGCATCGGCGTTCCTTGCGCCAACAGCAGCGTCGCCAGGAGGGCGTGGACGCTGGCACGGCGCCGTTCAATCACAGCAAGATTCCCTTCTAATCCCTCTATACCATGATTGTTGCTGTAGTTATTGTTAGTCCCATCGCGATTCTCTTCGCCGTTTGCCTCATTATGTTTCTGATTGAAACAAACGCAGTCGCGAAGAGTAAAACCATCGTGCGCGGTGACCAAATTGACCGCCGCCGCAGGCTGCCGTCCATTGCGCTGAAAAACATCGCTGGAGGCAGCAAAACGCTGAGCGAAATCGCCCAACGAGACATTTTGTTGTAACCAGAAACGACGCGCGGTATCGCGGAAGTGGTCGTTCCATTCAGCAAACAGCGGCGGAAAATTACCGACCTGATAGCCGCCGGGGCCAATATCCCAAGGCTCAGCGATCAGCTTCACTTCCGCCAGACGCGGGTCGTTACGGATGGCCTCAAACAAAGGTGCATCCTGACGAAACTCCGGCGTGCGGCCCATGACTGACGCCAGGTCAAAACGAAAACCATCAACGTGACACTCATCCACCCAAAAACGCAGGCACTGACGGGCATACTCCACCACGCCCGGATGGCTGAGGTTGATGGTGTTCCCGCAGCCGGTCCAGTTGTGATAATCGCCGTCTTCTCTGATCCAATAATAGCTACGGTTATCAATTCCGCGCAGGGAGAAGGTCGGCCCCTCAAGGTCTATCTCAGCGCTATGGTTCAGCACCACGTCGAGAATCACTTCAATGCCCGCCGCATGCAGCGCTTTTACCGCATCGCGAAACTCATTGAGCGCATGTTCCGGCGCGCTGGCGTAACGCGTATCGATGGCGAAAATCGCCAATGGGTTATAGCCCCAGTAGTTGCTTAACCCCATCCGCTGGAGACGCGGCTCGCTGGCGAACTGCGCCACCGGCATTAACTCTAGTGCAGTAATACCCAGCGTGCGGAAGTAGTCGATCATCACCGGGTGACCCAAAGCCTTGTAAGTGCCGCGAATCGCCTCGGGTAGTTCAGGATGCAGGTACGTCAGCCCTTTGACGTGGGCTTCATAAAGGACCGTCTGACCCCACGGCGTGCGCGGCGGCTTATCACCGCGCCAGTCGTAATGCAGATCGATAACCCGCGATTTCGGCGCTATCACCGCGCTATCGCGGTTATCAGGAACGCTTTCACCGCCATGAAGACGCTCATCATCAGGCAGCGCACCGTTCACTTGATGGCAGCAGGGATCGAGCAGCAGTTTTGCCGGGTTAAAGCGGTGCCCCTGCGCCGGGTCCCAGGGGCCATGGACGCGGTAGCCGTAACGCAATCCCGGCCCGACTTCAGCTAGCCAACCGTGCCAGATATCGCCACTGCGTGTGGGTAGGTCGACACGCCGTTCGTTGCCCTGCTCGTCGAACACACAGAGTTCCACCCGCTCCGCATGGGCGGAAAAGAGGGCGAAGTTCACTCCCTTACCGTCGTAGCTAGACCCCAACGGCGCGGGCTTGCCTGCCGTGAGTACGATCATTGCGCCTCCCGCACCAGCCAGACCGTCGCCAGCGGCGGCAGCGTGATCGAGAGAGAGTCTTCACGACCGTGACTGGCAATCGCTTCGCTTTCAACAACCCCACCGTTACCTGTATTACTGCCGTGGTAATGCATGGAGTCAGTATTCAGCTCTTCGCGCCATTTCCCCGGCTGGTTGATACCAAAACGGTATTCATGACGCGGCACCGGGGTAAAGTTGCTGGCCACGATGATTTCATTACCAGCCTTGTCACGACGGACAAAAATAAATACAGAGCGCTCATGATCGTCGACCACCAGCCATTCGAAGCCGTAAGGGTCAAAATCCAACTCGTGTAATGCTTTATGGTGACGATAGGTATGGTTCAGGTCGCGCACCAGCCGCTGAACGCCGTGGTGCCAGTTATCACCGCCTTCCAGCAAGTGCCAGTCGAGGCTTCCGTCGTGGTTCCACTCGCGCCCCTGAGCGAATTCATTGCCCATAAACAGCAGCTTTTTACCCGGGAAGGCAAACAGCCAGCCGTAGTAGGCACGCAGGTTGGCGAACTTCTGCCAGGCGTCACCCGGCATACGGTCAAGAATCGATTTTTTACCGTGCACCACTTCGTCGTGGGAGAGCGGCAACACAAAGTTCTCGGTGTAGTTATAGAGCATGCCGAAAGTCATCTTGTCGTGATGATGGCGACGATGCACCGGATCTAACTTCATGTAATCGAGAGTGTCGTGCATCCAGCCAAGGTTCCACTTAAACCAAAAACCCAGACCACCATCAGATGAAGGACGAGATACGCCAGCAAAATCGGTCGATTCTTCCGCCATCGTCACCGCGCCCGGCGTTTGTTCGCCCAGGACCCGGTTGGTATTACGCAGGAACTCAATAGCTTCAAGATTTTCCCGGCCGCCGAATTCGTTCGGCACCCACTCGCCCTCTTTGCGGCTGTAGTCGCGATAAATCATCGATGCCACCGCATCGACCCTCAGCGCATCAATGCCAAAGCGCTCAATCCAGTACAGCGCATTGCCGACCAGGAAATTGCTGACCTCACGGCGACCGTAGTTGTAAATCAGCGTGTTCCAGTCCTGATGATAGCCTTCGCGCGGATCGCTATGTTCATACAACGAGGTGCCGTCAAACGACGCAAGGGCAAAATCGTCCGATGGGAAATGACCCGGCACCCAGTCAAGGATAACGTTAAGGCCAGCAGCATGTGCGGCATTGATAAAGTAGCGGAAATCTTCCCGGGTGCCGAAACGGCGGGTTGGCGCATATAGCCCGGTTGGCTGATAGCCCCAGCTACCGTCAAACGGATGTTCATTAACCGGCAGCAGCTCCAGATGGGTAAAGCCCATCCATTTGGCATACGGCACCAGCTGGTCGGCCAGCTCACGATAGCTCAGCCAGAAATTGTTATCGGTATGGCGACGCCAGGAGCCGAGATGAACTTCATAGATAGATATTGGCGCATCAAACCCGTTAGCCTGTTTACGCACCTGCGGCTGCTCAACTTTCTCCGGAAGCCCGCAAATAAGCGAAGCGCTGTCCGGGCGCATCTGCGCTTCAAAAGCGTAAGGGTCAGACTTCACCCGTAGCTTGCCGTGGGCATCAATAAGCTCGAATTTATACAGTTGGCCATTCACGGCTCCGGGAACGAACAGCTCCCAGATGCCGGACTCTTTGCGCAGACGCATCGGGTGGCGGCGGCCGTCCCAGTAGTTAAACTGGCCGACAACGGAGACCCGGCGAGCGTTCGGTGCCCAAACTGAAAAACGCGTCCCAACGACGCCGTCCATGGTATCGGCGTGCGCACCCAGCGTTTCATACGGACGCAGATGCGTGCCTTCCGACAGCAACCATACGTCCAGGTCCTGCAACAGTGGGCCGAAGCGGTAGGGGTCGTCGATCAGGTTTTGCTGGTCATGCCAGGTCACGGCCAACTGATAGCGAAAAGGATTTTTACGTCGCGGCAGAACGCCGCTAAAGAAACCGCGCGAGTCAAGGCATTCAAGCTTGCCGACTTTGCGTCCGGTTTTCGGTTCAATGACCCACACGTCGGTGGCGTCAGGTAATAATGCGCGAACTTCCAGCCCGGCTTCGGTGCAATGCATACCAAGTACGGAAAAAGGATCCGCAAAATGGCCAGCGATAAGCGCATTAATCACGTCCCTATCAATACGATTAGACATGGTTTCATCCTGTTGTAAGTGCCGCCTTTTCCTGCATCTGGCGACTTTTTTGACCTGAACGGCGCAGCACAATGTGCATCCTCCTGCTCCGTCCCACCTTCAGGTAAGGAGACATCATTGCCCCTTACTTAAAGCATAGCCAAGGCTGCGTTACCTCCGTTGGGAAAAATCAAACATCCGCGTTTACTCCTTGTATTACGCAAAAAAAAGGGGTGTTCTATCACCCCTTTTTGCTCATCCTGTTTTTTATGCCAGCTGTCGTAGCATGCGGCGTAGCGGTTCAGCTGCGCCCCACAAGAGCTGGTCACCGACGGTGAAGGCCGACAGATACTCAGGCCCCATATTCAGTTTACGCAGGCGACCCACCGGGGTGGTCAGGGTGCCGGTCACGGCAGCTGGGGTCAGCTCACGCATGGTAATGTCACGATCGTTCGGTACCACTTTGGCCCACGGATTGTGCGCAGCCAGCAGTTCCTCAACGGTCGGGATCGAAACATCTTTTTTCAGCTTGATGGTGAACGCCTGGCTGTGGCAACGCAGCGCGCCAACGCGAACGCACAGGCCGTCTACCGGAATCGCCGAAGCGGTCGCGAGGATTTTGTTGGTCTCCGCCTGGCCTTTCCACTCTTCGCGGCTCTGACCGTTATCCAGCTGTTTGTCGATCCAAGGGATCAGGCTGCCTGCCAGCGGTACGCCAAAGTTGTCCACCGCCAGCTCGCCGCTACGGGTCAACGACGTCACTTTACGTTCAATATCCAAAATGGCGGAAGCCGGATTCGCCAGCTCTGTCGCGACATGGCTATGCAGCTGACCCATCTGAGTCAGCAGCTCGCGCATATGCCGCGCGCCGCCGCCGGAAGCCGCCTGGTAAGTCGCCACGCTGACCCACTCAACCAGATCCTGAGCAAACAGGCCGCCAAGGGACATCAGCATCAGGCTGACGGTACAGTTACCACCAACAAAGGTCTTCACACCGTTGTTCAAGCCAGCGGTGATAACATCCTGGTTCACCGGGTCAAGAATGATAATCGCGTCATCTTTCATGCGCAGCGAAGAGGCCGCGTCAATCCAGTACCCCTGCCAGCCGCTTTCACGCAGCTTCGGGTAAATATCGTTGGTGTAATCGCCGCCCTGACACGTGACAATAATGTCCAGCGCCTTCAGTGCTTCCAGGTCAAACGCATCCTGAAGCGTGCCACCGGTACTGCCACCAAAAGATGGAGCAGGCTGCCCCAACTGGGAGGTGGAGAAAAAAACAGGGCGAATGGCGTCAAAATCGCGCTCTTCAACCATGCGTTGCATGAGTACAGAGCCGACCATTCCGCGCCAGCCGATAAAACCAACATTTTTCATAACGTATTCCTGCGAGGTGTTTGCTGTTTGTTCCAGGCCAGTTTCCTACTGGTTAGTCCTTCACATTACAAAATGCAGCTAAAGTCGCAAGTGAAATTAATCAATGATTGCCAGACAATCAGTAACGCAACTAATTCTGCATTGCGGCAGCCGTCATAGGCACCCCGGAATACCCTAATGATTATCAGGGAATTTATATTGTGAAGGGAATATTTTCCGCCGCTATTTTATTGATCCTGATTATGGATTTCAGCAGAAATTCGGCTGTTTTAATCTTCCTGACAAAACCCGACAAACCCAGTGCTGACGCGGGTTGATGATATCTGTGACATTCGTCGTATTTCTCATGATAGAGATTTAGGTAGGGGGTAAAACGAAGGATTTCGAGTAAAAAAGTTTGGTGGGGAAATATGACCCGGCATCGCTTTGCTCAGCCGGGTCATATTTCTTACATTTAACTCAACAGCGTAAACGCAATCATACCGACAATTGCACCAACGGTGCCGAGGATAGTCTCCATCATCGTCCAGGTCTTCAGCGTTTGCGCTTCGGTTGCGCCGGTAAACTTCCCGAACAGCCAGAAGCCCGCGTCGTTGACATGGCTGACCACGATGGACCCCCCGGCGATACAGATAGAGAGTGCCGCCATCTGCGCGCCGCTGTAGTGCAGCTGTTCAATAACCGGCATCACCAGACCAACGGCCGTCAGGCAGGCAACGGTTGCAGAACCCTGGATAATACGCACCGCCGCCGCCAGCACGAAACAGGTGATCGCAATCGGCAGGCCCATGCCAGTCAGCGCTTCACCGAGCGCCGGCCCCACGCCGGAGTCAACCAGTACCTGTTTGAACACGCCGCCCGCGCCAATCACCAGCAGGATAATCCCCGCAGGCTGGAGTGCATGACCACAAATCTCCATGACGCGGTCTTTCGCCATCCCCTGACGTACCGCCAGGCCATAGATAGCCACCAGGCAGGCAACCAGAATCGCGGTAAACGGATGGCCGATAAACTCAAACCATTCGTAGGCCGTGGAACCTTCCGGCACAAAGCGTGCGGCGATAGTTTTCAGGCCAACCAGCACTAACGGCAGCAGAATCAGCGACAGACTAAAGCCGAATGACGGCATTTTGCCTTCACCAAGGTGCGGCTCGCTAATATCATCAGGGATGTGCAGCTCAACGTAGCGGCTGATGAAATTGCCCCACAGCGGCCCGGCAATAATCATCCCCGGAATTGCCGCGCACAGGCCAATCAGGATCATCCAGCCAAAGTCGGCGTGCATCTGCGATGCCAACAGCATCGGCGCAGGTCCCGGCAGCAGGAAAGCAGCCGCAGCGGCTACCCCAGCAAACAGCGGGATAACAAGTTTCACAAGGTTGGTGCCGGTATGGCGCGCCATCGAGAAGGCCACGCTAATCAACAGGACAATCGCGACTTCAAAAAACAGCGGCAGTGCGCAGATAAGCCCGGCCAGGCCAATCGCATAATGGGCGCGGCTGTGACCGAAAGATTTCAGCATCTTGACAGCAATCTGGTCGACCGCACCGGTTTCATGCAGGATCTTACCAAACATTGCCCCTAACGCGACGACAATGGCCAGAAAGCCCAGCGTGCCGCCCATGCCTTTTTCCATCGTCGCCGCGATTTTATCCAACGGCATTCCGGAAAAAAGACCTGCTCCAATAGAAACCACCATCAAAGCCACGAAGGCATGCATACGCGCCTTCATGACTAAAAACAGCAGCAGCAAAACGGAGCCGACTGCTGTTAAAACAAGCGTTAATGTACTCACTAGTTACTGCCTTTGTTGATCACCTCAATGGTGCTGGCGACCACGCCTTCCAATGACTGGTCGATATCGACGATTAAAACATCGCTTTCTTCTGTACCCGGTTCTTGCAGCGTTTCAAACTGCGTCACCAGCATCTGGGTTTTAAAAAAGTGGCCTTTGCGCGCCTTCAGGCGTTTTTCAATAACCTCGAAATCGCCTTTCAGGTAGATAAAGGAGAGGTTCGGGTTACCTTTACGCAGGATGTCGCGGTAGCTCTTTTTCAGCGCAGAACAGACAATCAGCGACACTTTGTTGGTACGCTGCATGGCGAATGCGGCATCGTTCAACGCCTGCAGCCACGGAGTGCGGTCGTCATCGTTTAACGGTTCGCCCGAAGCCATCTTGTTGATGTTGCTGCGCGGATGCAGAAAGTCGCCGTCGAGAAACGCGGCGTGCAGTTGATGCGCCACTTCGCTGGCGACAGCGGATTTACCGCTGCCGGAAACGCCCATCAGGACATAGATGTGGTGATCATGGTTAGTCGTGCTCAAAGCTTCCTCCCACTGGACATATACGCGCAGCCTGGCAGCTTTAAAAGGCATGAAATGCTCGCGTACAGATTAATTGTTACGGGTAACTGTTATCGGTAACATTGTCATGCCGGAGTTGTGGAGAAGCAATAACCATTCGTGCCAGATGTGAATATGTGTGATCTACTTCAAATTTGTCAGTTTAAATAGATCCACCCGGTGACAATGTGAAACCTAAATCTAACATCTTAGGCGTCACTACTTCACCGCGAATGCGTGCCAGCAGACGTTCAGCGCCAATACGCCCCATACGCTCACGCGGCGTGAGAACGCTGGCCAGACGCGGCTCCATCACCTGGCCGATATCATGACCGTGGAAACCGGCAATCGCCATATCATCAGGGATTTTCAGCCCCAGGCGCTGACACTCGAACGCCGCGCCAACCGCCAGGTCGTCGTTGGTGCAGAAGATACCGTCAAGCTGCGGATATTCGCGACGCGCCTGGCGCATCAGCTCAATTCCCGATGAAAAAGAGGAAGACTGCTCGACCATCACGCTGTAGGGCATCATCCCGGCATCAAGCATCGCCTGCTCATACCCCTTCTGTTTGATGATAGTACGTTCGTCGAGACGTGCGCCAAGATAGGCAACGTGGCGGTGCCCGTGATTGATGATCGCGGCGGTCATCTGCCGGGCCGCTTCGAAGTTATCAAAGCCGACGGCAATATCGAGGCACGGCGACTGGCTGTCCATCAGTTCGACAACCGGGATCCCAGCCACTTCAATCATTTTCAGCGTGCGCGGCGTATGGCTACGTTCGGTGAGGATCAGGCCATCGATGTTCCAGGAGAGCATCGATTCCAGGCGTTTTTCTTCCATTTCCGGCTTATAGCCGTAGTGCGCTAGCATGGTCTGATAACCAAAAGCGTCAGTAACGCTTTCAATACCACGCAACACTTCCGAAAAGACCTGGTTAGTTAACGAGGGCAGCAGGACGCCAATGGCGCGACTGGTGGCATTAGAGAGGATGTCAGGGGCGCGATTTGGAATATAACCCAGTTCATCGAGAGCAACGGCTATCTTGCCACGCAGCGCCTCGGAAACCTGTTCCGGGTTACGTAGATAGCGACTGACCGTCATTTTGGTCACGCCGACAAGATCGGCTACATCCTGAAGTACGGGTCTTTTCTTTTTCATCGTCCTGACTGTGATAAATGGGAAACATTTTCCCAGTTTATCACGGACAAAGCGCAACCTTCCCGGAGAAAAGAGGGCTGACAGATTTATTTAGAGTTGGTACGCAAAATCATTCAAGTTGCATTGAGGCGGCAACGCAATGAATCCCCGGAAGCGTACAAGGGGTACGCGCCCGGGGTGAGTGAGGAGAGCCAACAAAAATGCGGCTTGAAGGATGACGCGTATCATACCGGCGGCAGATCGAACAGCAGTATCTCGCTATCGCTATCGGCGTGTACGGAAATCGCCTGCTCATCCCAAATCGCCAGACCATCGCTGGTAGTCGCTTTGGTGCCATTGATGGTGACTTCACCTTTTACCACCTGGATCCATACGCGACGTTCGGCGGCAATCTGATGCACCGACTGCTCATCTTTCAGCAGCGCCCAGCGGTACAGCTCCATATCCTGAAACACTTTCAGCGAGCCATCACGTGCATCCGGTGACAACACCAGTTGCTTGCCCTGCGCGGCGTCAAAGCGGCGCTGCTCGTAGCGCGGGGTGATGCCATTTTTTTCCGGCATAATCCAGATCTGGTACAGATGCAGTTTATCGGTGTCGCTCGGGTTGTACTCAGAGTGACGGATCCCGGTACCTGCGCTCATAATCTGGAACTCACCCGCCGGAACCTGCTCTTTGTTACCCATGCTGTCCTGGTGCTCAACCGCGCCTTCCAGCACATAGGTCAGGATTTCCATATCTTTGTGCGGATGGGTACCGAAGCCCTGGCCTGCGTCAATCACGTCATCATTGATAACCCGCAGCGCCGAGAAGCCCATAAAGTTCGGGTCGTAATAGTTAGCGAAAGAGAAAGTATGCCAGGAATCAAGCCAGCCGTGGTTAGCGTGACCGCGTTCGTTAGCTTTGCGTAAAAAGATCATGTTGCACCCCCGTATGTTTTCGATGGAGTAAGTGTGGACCCAATCCTCGAACGATCATAGAGGGTGAAAATTGACTCCTCTGTTCAAAAAATATGAACGATTACAGAGGAGCCATTGTGGCTTATCTGGCGAGGGTTATGGTGGCAGGAGATGGCTGTTCGAAGCCGCGCTCAAGGATCTCCATATTGGTGAGAGCTTCAGATTCCTTGACGAAATTTGGCTGACCGTTAACGATTGTGTCATACAGCGAATCATAGACGCGACCATAGTCGCCGATTTCAACCGGGATCTCTTCCCGCACGGTCTCACCCGCCTCGTTGACGTACTCCAGCAGACCGAACGTATCGTCCGCGCCGAATCCAGGCTCGCCCGGCATGATATTGGCCTTCAGGCTGGTTTCCTGCTGGTCGATACCGTATTTAATAAACGAGCCTTTATGGCCATGAACAATGAACTTTGGATAGGCCAGCTTCACCAGATGGCTGGTTTTAACAATCGCTTTCAGATTGCCGTAAAACAACTGGGCCTCAAAAGTATCATCCGGATTGGCTTTGTTGCGCAGGCTACGAATGTCGTAAGAGACATGATCCGGGCGGCCAAACAGAGAGATAATTTGGTCCATGGTATGGACGCCCAGGCCATAGAACGCACCGTCCTGCGGTAATCCAGGCTTACCGCCGTCCACCGGGCGATAGTTGTCGAAGTGGCTTTCAATCTCGACAATTTCACCTAGTTTTCCACTCTCGATAACCTTTTTGGTGGTCAGGAAGCAGGAGTCAAAGCGGCGATTCTGGTAAGGCGTGACCGTCAGCTCTTTGCTTTTCGCCAGCGCGAATAGCGCTTTCGCCTCTTCCAGGGTTGGGGTGAAAGGTTTTTCGACCAGCACGTTTTTGCCCGCCTCCAGCGCCCGTTTCGCATACTCAAAGTGGCTGTCCGCATGGGTACAGACAATCACCAACTTGACCTGCGGGTCATTGAGTATCTCATCAAGATCGCTGGTGAAATGGATATGTGAATACTGCGGCGACTGCTCCTCCGGCTTTGCGCTGCGGCGGAAAATATGCGCCACGTGCCAGCGATCTTTACGGTGCAGTACATAGGGAAGATGGTAGCGGGTGGTGCTTTTGCCGAATCCAATAAATGCGCAGTGCAAAGTCATAACGCTGTCCTTAGTTAAGGTCTCTGCTATTAACCATAGCGCAAGCTGGCTGCGAACTTAACCCCTTCAATTAAAGTAGCAAATTCTTAAATGTTAAATTTATCGTTCAAATTCATTGACCCCACAGATTAAATTACGGATAAGAGGAATTCTCGGGAAAAGAACATTTTTTATCCAGAACGTTCGCGGGCATGACGCCACTCGCGCTCACCCTTTCCCAAATACGATGACTAAAGGAGTAGCCATCTCATTCTCATGGAAAGCAAGTATATCGCCTTAAACAGCGCCCTTCTCTTCTGGCTGCTAGGCCTGATGGCCTGGTGCTTTGAGTCTACGTACATAGCCTTACTATCAGGTTCTTTCTCCCTGTCATCCTTCGTTTTTCATTTTCAATACCATCGGGTTAACCATATGTTTAAAAAGAATAAAAATACTGAAGCTACGCCACCAGCTGTAAGTACGCCAGCCCCCGTCACTCCTCCCCCGCAAACCGTGATAAAAAAGCCTGCCGCCACGATTATCGCCAGCGGCATCCGCTTTGAAGGAAATATCATTGCAGAAGGAGATGTTGATATTTACGGTACCGTAAATGGCAATATCGACGCTAAAGACAGCCAAATTAAGATTATGACCGGTGGCCTGGTTGAGGGGAATATCCTCTGTCGAGAGCTGATTATTGACGGCGGCGTCATCGGTCAGTGCAACAGCGACACCATCGAAATCGACAAGAACGGCAAAATCACCGGCACGTTAGCCTACCGCACGCTGGCTATCAAAAAAGGCGGCGTATTTTCCGGCCAGGCGGAAGTGCTACCACCAGTGGCAGAAAAGAGCAATGTCGTGGGGTTTAACGCTGATACTACTGTGGAAATCAAAGACAAAGTTGAGATGCAAAGCGCAGAGGTTGCACAGTAGCCCTCTTCCGGGAGTGAGCTGGAAAAAGTGTAAAAAAAAGCCAGCACCCGGCTGGCTAAAGTAATACTGGAAGCAATGTGAGCAATGTCGTGCTTTCAGGCTTTCCGCAAGGGTCTCCCTGAATGCAGGACAATAATAATCATTCTCATTCGCACTTGTCTACCCTTTTTTGCAAAAAATAGTCGTTGACGCATTTTTTAAAGTCAGTGATGTTTAAAGGGACTTTTAGCCAACTAAGGAAATGAAGAATGAGTGACATAGTGATACGCCATGCCGAGCCACGCGATGCTGAACCTTTACGCCAGCTGACTTCGCATCCGGAGGTCTATCACGACACGTTACAGCTACCTCATCCTTCTATGGAAATGTGGCAGGAGCGCCTGCTACCGAAACCCGGTAGCCGTCATCTGGTCGCCACCATCGACGAACAGGTTGTCGGACACCTCAAGCTGAGCGTCGAGCCTAATCCTCGTCGCAGCCACGTGGCGACCTTCGGCGTTAGCGTTGCGTCGCAGGCACACGGTCGCGGCGTTGGCAGCGCGCTGATGCGTGAAATGATTAATCTGTGTGATAACTGGCTGCGCGTCGAACGCATTGAGTTAACCGTATTTACAGATAATCCATCCGCTATGGCGCTTTATCGCAAATTTGGCTTTATTGTGGAAGGAACCGGCAAGAGATACGCCCTACGCAACGGCGAGTATGTGGATGCGTACTTTATGGCGCGATTAAAGGGGTGACCCTCACCCTAAAAGGAGAGGGGACCGTTTCGAGCTGTAGCTTAGATAGCACACAGCCCTGCTTCCCCCTCTCCCAGGAAGGGAGAGGGCCGGGATGAGGGTAGAACTAATACCCTGCCGTTAAATCATCCGGCGAACGCGGATCGGATGCGCCGTACAGCGTACCATCCGGGCCAACCATAATACTCTGGGTGCTGCCCATCGCCTCTTTCACCGCCACTTTCTGCCCTTTGTCCTCCAGCAGCCTCAGCGTATCCGGGCTAAACCCCTTCTCCACTCGCAGTTCATCCGGCAACCATTGATGATGGAAACGCGGGGCATTAGTGGCTTCCGCGACGTTCATGCCGAAGTCGATGGTATTGACCACCATTTGCAGCACGGTGGTAATGATGCGGCTGCCGCCAGGACTCCCGGTCACCAGCCAGGTTTTGCCATCTTTCACCACAATAGTCGGCGACATCGACGACAGCGGGCGTTTTTTCGCCTCGACGGCGTTAGCATCGCCCCCCACCAGCCCGTAGACGTTCGGCACGCCGGGTTTCGCAGAGAAATCATCCATCTGGTTATTCAGCAGGATGCCAGAGTTCCCCGCCACAATACCGGTGCCAAAGGTCGTGTTCAGCGTATAGGTGACCGCAACGGCGTTACCGTCTTTATCCACCACCGAGAAATGGGTGGTTTGATTGCTTTCATACGGCGCCAGCTTGCCGGGGCGAATCTGGCTCGACGGTTTCGCTTTATTAATGTCGATCTGTTCGGCAATTGATTTGGCATATGCTTTGCTGGTCAGCGCCTGCCACGGTACTTTGACGAAGTCCGGGTCACCAAGGTATTCCGAGCGATCGGCATAGGCGTGTTTTTCCGCTTCCGCCATCACCTGCATGGCGTCGGCGCTACCAAAGCCGTACTTATGCATATCGAAGTTTTCCAGAATATTGAGGATCTGTACGATATGAATGCCCCCGGAGGAAGGCGGCGGCATTGAGAAGATCTGATAGCCACGGTATTCGCCGCTAACTGGCGTGCGCTCGACCGCTTTGTAATTTGCCAGATCCGCTTTGGTGATAAGTCCGCCGTTATTCTTCATTTCTCCGGCAATCTGGTCAGCAATCGCGCCCTTGTAGAAAGCATCCGGACCCAGCTCGGCAATCAGTTCCAGGCTTTTACCTAGCTGTTTTTGCACCAGCTTATCGCCCTTTTTCAGCGGCTCGCCGTTTTTCCAGAAGATGGCCCGGCTATTGGCGTGACCGGGGATCACTTCGCTACCGTAAGTTTTCAGATCATCGGCCAGCGCATCGTTTACCGTGAAGCCTTCTTCTGCCAGCTTAATCGCCGGGCGAATGACCTTGTTCAGCGGCATCGTACCGTATTTATCCAGCGCGAGGGAGAAACCGGCAACGGTGCCCGGCGTGCCGGAAGCCAGGTGTGAAGTCAGCGATTTTTTGCTGTCCGGGTTGCCCTGGTCGTCGAGGAACATATCGCGGGTGGCCTGCTCCGGAGCCATTTCGCGAAAGTCGATCGCCGTCGTATTACCGTCTTTAGTGCGCAGCATCATAAATCCACCGCCGCCGATATTACCGGCCTGCGGGTGCGTGACCGCCAGCGCATAGCCCACCGCTACGGCGGCATCCACGGCGTTACCGCCCTGACGCAGAATATCCACACCGACCTTCGTTGCCAGCGCATCCACCGAGGCCACCATCCCCTGCTGCGCACGAACCGGGTGAAAAACATCTTCCTCTACACCATAAGAAACCGGAGGCGGAGCGGGATTTGCCGCGACGGTAAAACTGCCGCCCGCCAGCAAAGCAGCGATGACCACCTGACGCCAGCGCGTTGTTTTTATCATTGTCATACTCCTGAATATGTTTTTATTTACACATAATCCTGGATGATAAGTCTTAAAAAATCATTGTTGTGCCGGAATGGGGGTAAACTTAACGCATGCCACTCACGTGGAGGAGAGAACAATGAAAGTCATCGTATTTCTGGCGGCGCTGCTGCCGCTAAGCGCTTTAGCACAACCGCTCAACGTCGATAACAATCCCAACCAGCCGGGATATGTGGTGCCCAGCCAGCAGCGGATGCAAAACCAGATGCAGAACCAGCAGATGCAGCAGCAAAACAAGCTGAAGCAGGATATTCAGAGCCAGTCGCGCACTCAGCAGCAGCATTTACAAACGCAGTTGAATAACAATCAGCAGCGGGTACAGCAGAATAACAACCTGAATCGTCAGCAGCCTCTGCCGAACAATAACGGTGGGATGTTGCAGCGACAGACGGCCCCGTAAGCGCCGTCTGTCATAGATTATGCCGGGAAGTTGGGGCCGATAACGTCAATTGCATCGGTGCAGATGCAATCCACGCCCCAACGCAGCAGCTCGGCGGCGCGCTGGGGTTTGTTAACGGTATACACGAGGATGTGCAGGCCCGCATCTTTCAGGCTCGCCACGCGCGCTTCATCCAGCAGTTTATGATTAAGATGGATTGAGACGCAGCCCAGACGCGTGGTCAGTTCGCGCCAGTCATCCCGCCATTCATCCAGCAGCAGTCCGCGCGGCAGTTCAGGCGCTGCTTCCTGTGCCGCTTCCAGAGCATCGATTTCAAACGACGAAAGCAGCGGCTGGGTCATCCCCTGCCACAGTTCGCGGGCCGCCAGCGCGACGACTTTACCGGTCAACGGGCCGGTGCCCGTCGTCGGTTTAATTTCGATATTCGCCATCATGCCGTGCAGGCGACAGCGGTCAGCAACTTCGGTCAGCAGCGGCAGCGGTTCGCCTTTGAACTCGCCGCTGTACCAGCTTCCGGCATCCACTTTTAGCAGATCGTTCCACGCCAGCTCGCCCGCCACGCCCCAGCCGTTGCTGGTTCGTTCGAGGTTGTCATCATGCAGTAAGAAAATCTGCCCGTCTTTCGATAACTTAGCGTCAAACTCAATCATCGTATGACCATAACGAGCGCCGGTATCGATGGCCGCAAGGGTATTTTCCGGAGCCAGTTTACCGCCGCCGCGATGGGCAACAATGTGGGGATAAGGCCAGTGACTCATGCGCGTTGTCCTGTTTCACTATCAAAGAGGTGCAGATGATTCTGCGGCAGATGCAGCCACAGCGTGCTGCCAGCCTGCGGGCGTAACTGGTGCGGTAGCCGAACCACCAGCTTTTGTTCGCTCCAGCGCCCGTGGGCAAGGTTATCGGCACCTAAAATTTCCAGCGTATCCATCATCAGCGGTACGCCACCTTCCGCCTCGGAGCTTAATGCAAAATGTTCCGGACGGATACCCAGCGTCATCTTACGCCCGGCATAGCGGCGATGCTCGTTGTTGATGGGCAAAAGCATCCCGCCCTCAAGCTCGAAGCGGCTACCATCATCGCTGACCCGACCTTCCAGCAGGTTCATTGCCGGGCTACCGATAAAGCTTGCCACAAAACGGCTAGCCGGCTTTTCGTAGACTTCAACCGGCGTACCTATCTGCTCGGCGATGCCTTTGTTCATCACCATGACCCGCTGCGCGAGGGTCATCGCCTCCACCTGATCGTGGGTCACATACAGCGAGGTAGTCTTAAGGCGACGGTGCAGCTGTTGCAGCTCAAGGCGCATCTGTACGCGCAGCTTGGCGTCGAGGTTGGAGAGCGGCTCATCAAACAGGAATACCGCCGGGTCACGAACGATGGCTCGCCCCATCGCCACGCGCTGGCGCTGGCCACCAGAGAGTTCGCGCGGGCGACGCTTGAGCAGGCCATCCAGTTCAAGAATACGCGCCGCCTCCTGCACGCGCTCGGCAATTAATCCCTTGCCCATACCGCGAATTTTCAGGCCCCACGCCATATTCTCTTCCACGCTCATATGCGGGTAGAGGGCATAGTTCTGGAACACCATTGCGATGCCGCGGTCTTTCGGTTCCATTTCGGTGACGCGCTTGCGGTCAATCCAGATATCGCCGCTGGTCACCCGTTCCAGACCGGCAACCATGCGCAGCAGGGTCGATTTACCGCAGCCCGATGGGCCGACCATCACGATAAATTCTCCGTCCGCCACGTCCAGCGTTAACGGTTGAATGACCTGGGTTTTGCCATCCCAGCTTTTCGTTACTGCCTGTAGTTTTAAACCAGCCATTTTATTTCTCACTATCGACCAGGCCACGCACAAACGCACGCTGCATGGCTAAAACGATGACAACCGGGGGAATCAGCGTGAGCAGCATCGCCGCCATCACCTGGTTCCACTGCGTAGTGCCTTCACCGGTGGCGATCATGCCTTTAATGCCGGCGACGGCAGTGCCAAGATTCACATCCTGAATAATCAGCAGCGGCCACAGATACTGGTTCCAGCCGTAGATAAAGGTGATGACGAACAGCGCCGCCAGATTGGTTTTCGACAACGGCAGCACGATATCGCGAAAGAAGCGCATCGGTGACGCGCCGTCGATGCGCGCGGCCTCAATCAGCTCGTCCGGCAACGTCATAAAGAACTGGCGGAACAGGAAGGTGGCGGTGGCCGAAGCCATCAACGGCAGCGTTAGCCCGGCATAGCTGTCGAGCATTTTCAGGTTGGCGATGACTTCCACGGTCGGGAAAATACGCACTTCAACCGGCAGCATCAGGGTGATGAAAATCATCCAGAAGAACAGGTTACGCAGCGGAAAGCGGAACCAGACGATGGCGAAAGCGGAGAGCATTGATACCGCGATTTTGCCCACCGTGATGCCGAAGGCCATAATGAAGCTGTTGAGCATCATCAGCCAGAACGGCGCGCTGTTGGCTCCTACACCGTTTACCCAGATGGTTTTCATGTTGTCGAGCAAATGCCCGCCAGGAATCAAGGTCATCGGCGTTTCAAAGACCGCTTTGCTATCCAGCGTCGCCGCAACAAAGGCGACATACAGCGGAAACAAAATGACCGCGATGCCTAAAATCAACATGGTGTGGCTGAAAATCGTCAGCCCGCGACGGTTCTCAATCATTGGTAGCGCACCTTACTTTCAACGTAGCGGAACTGCACCACCGTCAGAATAATGACGAGGAACATCAGCACTACCGACTGCGCAGCGGAAGCGGAAAGGTCGAGCCCGGCAAAACCCTCACGGTAGATTTTATAAATCAGCGTAGTCGTTGCCTGTACCGGCCCACCGCCGGTTGCGGCATCGATAACCGGGAAGGTATCAAAAAAGGCGTACACCAGGTTCACCACCAGCAGGAAGAAGCTCACCGGGGCGATCAGCGGCAGCGCCAGCTTGAAGAAGCGGCGCACTGGCCCGGCGCCGTCAATCGCAGCGGCTTCCACCAGCGAACGCGGGATAGATTGCAGCGCGGCGAAGAAGAATAGAAAGTTGTAACTAATCTGCTTCCATACCGAGGCGAACACCACGAGGAACATCGCCTGACCGCTGTTCTGCGCGTGGTTCCAGTCGTAGCCAAGCTCGCCGAGAAAATGGGTAATCAGCCCGCGCCCGGGGTTGAACAGAAAGATCCACAGCACAGCAGCCACCGCAGGCGCAACGGCGTAGGGCAGCAGCATCAGCGTCTGATAGAAACGGCTACCGCGCACGACGTAATCCACCAGCGCGGCAAAAAACAGCGAGATCAACAGGCCGCTAAAAGTAACCATCGTGCTGAACTTAATCGTGGTCCAGAAAGAATCCAGATAGTACGGATCGCGGAACAGCATCAGGAAGTTATCCAGACCAACAAACTGGCTGGAGAGCCCAAAAGGATCGACGCTCTGCAGCGAATACCACAGCGCTTCGCCCGCGGGCCAGATAAAGAAGATAACGGTGATAATCAGCTGCGGAGCGACCAGTACATAAGGCAGCCAACGCGAGCGGAACACCGGACGGGATGATGACATGAGAGTTTGGTTCCTGAACAGCGCCGGGTGGCGGCTTCGCCTTACCCGGCCTACGGTCTTGTAGGCCCGGTAAGCGTAGCGCCACCGGGCATTTTGTTAAGACTTCGTCGACTGCTCAAAACGGCGCAGCAGCTGATTACCGCGTTCAACAGCGGAGTCCAGCGCCTGTTGCGGCGTTTTCTTACCGGTCCATACGCTTTCCAGTTCCTCATCCACGATGGTGCGGATCTGCGGCATGTTGCCCAGACGCAGGCCTTTGGTGAACGGCAACGGCGGCTTATTCAGCATCTGACGCGTGGCAATATCAGCACCCGGGTTCTTATCATAGAAGCCCTGCTCACGAGTCAGGTTGTAAGCGGCGGTGGTAATTGGCAGATAGCCGGTTTTCTGATGCCATTCGGCAGCGTTTTCCGGTTTAGCGAGGAAATCGAGGAATTTAGCAACACCGGTATAGGTTTCTTTGTCTTTACCCTGCATCACCCACAGGCTGGCCCCACCAATAATGGCGTTTTGCGGCGCGCCTTTAACATCAGCGTCGTACGGCATCATACCTACGCCGTAGTTGAACTTAGCGTACTGACGGATATCCGCCAGGGAGCCGGATGAAGCGGTAGTGATGGCGCAATCGCCGTTATAGAACTTCTCGGTGGATTCGTCTTTACGCCCAAAATAGCTAAAGTCGCCCTTCTTGTTCATCTCTTCGAGCATGGCGATATGCTTCACCTGCTCCGGCTTGTTGAACTCCAGCACCGCATCGGTACCATCAAAGCCGTTGTTTTTGGTGGCGACCGGCAGACCATGCCAGGCGCTGAAGTTTTCAATCTGAATCCAGCCCTGCCAGCCGCTGGCGTAGCCGCACTTCATACCCGCCGCTTTCAGCTTGGCGGTATAGGCCGCCAGATCCTGCCAGGTTTTCGGTGGCTGTTCCGGGTCTAAACCGGCTTTTTTGAAGGCATCTTTGTTGTAGTACAGCACCGGCGTGGAGCTGTTAAACGGCTGGGAGAGCAGATGGCCGGTTTTCGAGTCGGTGTAATAACCGGAGACGGTCGGCACGAACTGCGTCTCATCAAACTTGATGCCCGCATCGCTGAATACCTGGTAAACTGGTTTAATGGCTTTGGAAGCCATCATCGTCGCAGTACCCACTTCATAGACCTGCAACAGCGCCGGGGCGTTGCCGGTACGGAACGCAGCGATACCCGCGCTCAGGCTCTGCTCATAGTTGCCTTTGTAAACCGGAACAATTTTGTAATCAGGATTGGCCGCGTTGAAACGTTGCGCCAGTGAATCAACTTCTTTCCCTAACTCCCCTTCCATCGAATGCCAGAACGGAATAGTGGTTACCGCCAGGGCTTGTCCGGCAAACGCCAGGCTGAGCGCCAGTCCTAAAGCTGTATGTCGTAACGATTTCATCGGTTATCTCTCTTGTTGTTCCGGATGCGCGATTTCACGCGTTTTATGCTCGCGGGGGTAACATGACATGCTCGAATGACAGAAAAATAACTATTGCATTACAAAAATATTACAATAAATTGGCGAAAACATGATGAAACGGTGAAAAAAAAGTGGCAGGGAAATGGCAATGCGAAAAAGAGAGGCTGGCCAGACTACAGATAAAAGGGAATCTGTAGTTAAATAAGGTTCGTTAAAAAGCACTCTCCGGCGAACCGTCACAAGGAAAAACATGAAGACGCTTCATAAACCTACCGAGCGCGTTTTACTCATTCTGGAAACATTAGCCAACGCGGATGGAATGACGCTCTCCGAACTGTCGCTCAAAACGGATATTTCAAAGGGAACCATTTTCCCCATCCTCAAATCATTACAATACCGAAAATATATCAGTCACGACGATCGCAACGGTATTTATACCCTGGGGATCTCATGCGCGGTGCTGGCCAGCTCAACGGTGGAAAAAGAGTTCTGGCTTAAAATGATCAACAGTGAAATGCATACTGTGGTCAATGAGTGCAATGAGGTTTGCCAGCTCGGCATTCTGGATGATGCCTGGGTGCTCTACGTCGATAAAGTTCAGGGCGATCAAACTGTTCAGCTGGTATCTAAAGTAGGAACTCGCCTTCCGGCAATCTGCTCCGCGTTGGGAAAAGCGCTGCTGCATAAGCACCGCGACGAAGAGATCCTGGAACTCTATCCGCAAGGTCTCCCTTCCGTCACCGCTCGCAGCGTGACGGATATGGCTCAGCTTCGTCAGCAGCTAGCGCTGGTTGAAGCCAACGGTTATGCCATGGACGACAGGGAAATCAACGACGATACCATCTGCTTCGCCGTGCCCCTGCAGCAGAAAAGCGTCATTCTGGCGGCAATCAGCGTCTCATTACCCTCTTTCCGCGCCACCGATGAAAAAGCGCAGCAGGTCATTCGTTCGTTAAAAGACGCGAAAGACCGAATTGAAAGCGTGCTGAATAAGCTTCCTGATATCAAAAATTACTGATTTATTCACCTAACAATGCCGCAGGAATTGTGATTCCCCACACAGTACCGATATTTAATCACTCGCTGCGGCACCTGATTTCCCTTCTCATTTCCTCATTAATTCATTGACTTAGTCAATAACCCAGACCTCTTTCTCACCATTTGACTTCACATTCATAGCGTGTTTACTTATGTCAAATCGCAAATACAAACAGTGTTTGTATATACGAACAAACAAGAGGAAAAATATGCAAAGTCGTTACATCACCCCAGCAATAACGGTTTTTGATGAACATGGCAGGCTGGATCCTGAAGGGAATTTCCGTCTGTACGATTTCATTAAAAATAGCGTCTCGGGATTTGTCGTCATGGGGAGTACCGGTGAGTTTTTCTCCCTGGATATGAAAACCTCCCGTCAGATAATTCAAATGGCGGCAGAATTCCCACGCGAAGGTATAAAGGCCTATGCTGGCACCAGCCGCATGGATATTGACGAGTGCGTAGAGCTGGCAAACTACGCCGACGAATGCGGGCTTGATGGCGTTATGATTATCAGCCCCTGGTACTTCCGCCTGACTGATGAGGGAATTTATACATTTTATAGCCAGATAGCTCGCCGCACCGCCGCCAAAATCTTCATCTATAACTTCCCGGAGCGCACCGGCTATTCCGTCTCGCCAGAGGTCTGCCTACGACTCGCCAGAGAGTTCCCAAACATTGTCGGTCTTAAAGACACCATTCCGGACACCAATCATACATCGCAGGTGATTCGCCAGGTAAAATCTGAACTACCGTATTTTGAAGTCTTTGCCGGTTATGACAATAATTTTGCGCATAACGTCTTGTCAGGAGGAGATGGATGTATCGGCGGGTTATCCAATATTTGCCCGGAGATCTTCCGCGACTGGATGCGGGCATTTAACGATAACAATCTGGACCAGATTTCGCTATTCCAGCAAAAAGTGGATGATTTAATGGATATTTACGCGGTTAACGATCCGTTCATTCCCACATTTAAAAAAGCGTTACAGCTGCGCGGAATTATTCAGTCCGATCGCTGCACGTCGCCTTTTAGCACGCTCTCAACCTGCCAGACCGAAAGTATTCAGCGGATACTTTCCCGTGCTGGCATTGAAATTAATGCCTGACCTCAACGCGGAGGTATTATGAAAACAATCACAGCTTACGATAACCCGGTCCTGAATTCCGCGATTACTAAATCATGGAAGCGCCTGGTGCCACTGATGTTTATTTTATACTTCATCGCCTTTATCGACAGGGTCAATGTGGGATTCGCCAAAGAGGCGATGCAGGTGGATATTGGGCTCTCCAACTCCGCCTTTGCCCTGGGCGCAGGGATATTTTTCGCCGCCTATGCGCTGTTTGGTATTCCCGCCAACCTGATCCTCAATAAGATTGGCGCGCAAAAATGGTTAAGCATCACCACCGCGCTGTGGGGTGTGCTCTCTGCTCTTACTGGCCTGGTACAGACGGAAACCCAGTTTATTGTCCTGCGCTTCTTATTGGGATTAGGTGAGGCCGGTTTTTACCCCGGCATTCTGCTGTTGGCCTCGATTTACTTCCCCAATAAAGTTCGCGCATCGGTGGTCGGTATTTTCGTGCTCGGCGTGCCTCTGGCGCTGACATTAGGTTCGCCAATCTCCGGCGCGCTTTTGGAAATGCACGGATTTCTCGGCAAGCCCGGCTGGTTCTGGATGTTCTTTATCGAAGGGATCCCGGCGGTCATTATGGGCATCTTTGCCTGGTTCTGGCTTGATGATACGCCAGCCAAAGCGCGCTTCCTGACCGAAGAAGAGAAAAAAGCGCTGATTGAACAGCTTCAACAGGAGCAGCGACAAACCGAAACCAGCAGCGTCAGTACCGCGCTGAAAAGCCTTAAAGTCTGGCACCTGGCGCTGATCTACGGCACCATCCAAATCAGCGTTTACGGACTGATGTTCTTCCTGCCTTCGCAAGTTGCCTCATTAATGGGATCCACGCTCGGCTTTAAAGAGTCGTTAGTTGCCGCCATTCCGTGGGCTTGCTCTGCCGTCGGCGTTTATTACATCCCGCGTCTGGCAGACAAAATGCCGAACCGCCGGATCCTGATTTCGGTACTGTGTATGCTGGCAGCGGCGCTGGGTCTGTTTGTTTCGGCCTGGTCCGGCCCGGTGCTGGCCATTGCCGCCCTCTCGCTCTCGGCGATTGGCTTCCTCTCCGTACAACCTATTTTCTGGACCTTCCCGGCGCAGATTGTGTCAGGTTCAGCACTGGCGGCCAGTATCGGTTTCTGTACCACGATGGGCGCGTTTTGTAGCTTTCTGGCACCGCTCATTCGCGTTGAGGTCGATGCCTTCTTCGGCAACGATTCGGCGGGACTGGTTGCCCTGTCGCTTATCACCGTCTGCTGCGCACTGCTGATTGCCGCACTCGCAGGCAGAAAAGCGACAAACGGCGTCGCGGTCACCCATCACTAAAGTCCTGATGCACTCATAACAAAGGATAAATAAAATGCAGACCATCTTAAAAATTGACCCTACTGACAACTTGATCGTTGCGCTGCAAGACTTACGCAAAGACCAGCGGGTTAACTGGAACGATGAAGAGTACGTTTTGCGTAGCAATGTCAAAGCCAAACACAAGTTCGCCACCCAGGATATCCAGCCCGGCGATATCGTTTCGCTATATGGCGTTCCGGTTGGCAAAGCGACGCAGCCGATCATCCGCGGCGAAGCTATCACTACCGAGAATATTAAACACTATGCGGCCCCGGTTTCGCTTGACGATGTTGCGCCCTATGACTGGCAGCAGCCCGATGTCTCCGCTTGGCAGCAGCGAACTTTCCGCGGGATCGTTCGCGAAGATGGCCGGGTCGCTACGGCGAACTACTGGCTGGTCATTCCACTGGTATTCTGTGAAAACCGCAACGTTCAGCGCGTCACCGATGCGCTAAACGACGCCCTCGGCTATGCCAATAACGGCCTGAAAAATTTCGCCCGACAGGTAACATCGGCCAGTGCTTTAAACGATAACCGGCATCTGCCATTCCCGCATCTTGATGGTATTCGCTGTATTACCGTCAACTCCGGCTGCGGCGGCGCAACATCAGACAGCATGACGATGTGCGACGTCCTTGCCGCTTATTCCGATCACCCCAACGTTCTCGGCGTTACGGTCTTCGCGCTGGGCTGCGAAAAAGCGCGGATTGTTGATTTCAAGGCCGCACTCGCGAAGCGTAACCCACAGTTCAGCAAGCCGGTAATCTACTTCAGACAGCAGGACTGGAGTAGCGAAGAAAAAATGATGCAGGATGCATTGACCGAAACGTACAACGCAATTCGCGAAGCGCCCGTCGCTGAGCGCCAGGACGTCCCGCTCTCCCACCTCAAAATCGGCGTGAAGTGCGGCGCTTCCGACGGATTCTCAGGGATCAGCGCGAACCCGGCCATGGGCGAAGTATCAGACCGCCTTGTCGCCCTCGGCGGCGCATCCGGGCTGGCGGAGTTCCCGGAGCTGTGCGGCGCGGAGGGGGATATCGTACAACGCTGCATGAATCGCGAGCTGAAAGAGAAGTTTCTGTCGCTGATGAAAAACTATGAGCACGTGGCTAACTTCTTCGGCACCACCATTGCCGATAATCCCAGTCCGGGAAATATTGCCGATGGACTGATTACGGACGCCATCAAATCCGCCGGTGCGGCGAAAAAAGGCGGCAGAGCGCCGGTGAGCGCAGTATGCGACTACGCCGAACCGATGGGCGAGAGCGGCCTTTCGCTGGTCTGTACGCCGGGTAACGATGTCGATGCGGTGACGGGGCTGGTTGCAGCAGGATGCAACGTCGTTATCTTCTCTACCGGGCTCGGTACGCCGACGGGTAACCCTATCGTTCCGGTTCTCAAAGTTTCGACCAACTCTACGCTGGCGAAAAAGATGCCGGACATTATCGATTACGACTGCGGGCCGATTATCGAAGGAACGCCGCTGGCGGAAATCGCCGACGGCCTGTTTGAGAAAATCATCGCCACCGCCAGCGGGAGCTGGCAGACGAAAGCGGATGCGCTTGAACAGTATGATTTTATGATGTGGAAACGATCGCTGGAGCTGTAGGAATCGAGCAAAACGCCCGGCTGATGCCGGGCGTTTTTACTTCATTACCCACCCAGATAAGCGCTGCGTACCGCTTCGTTCGCCAGCAGCGCATCACCGGTATCCTCTAACACCACGTGGCCGTTTTCCAGCACGTAACCGCGGTCAGCCAACTTCAGCGCCTGGTTAGCGTTCTGCTCGACAAGAAATATTGTCATTCCTTGTTCGCGCAGCTGTTCGATGGTGTCGAAGATTTGCTGAATGATAATCGGCGCCAGTCCCAGCGAAGGCTCATCGAGCAGCAGCAGACGCGGCTGGCTCATCAACGCACGGCCAATCGCCAGCATCTGCTGTTCGCCGCCGGACATAGTGCCCGCTCGCTGAACCCGACGTTCATGCAGGCGCGGAAACAGCTCGTAGACCCACTTGATGCGGGTCTGAAACTGGTCACGCTCGGCAAAAAAGCCGCCCATCGCCAGGTTCTCTTCTACCGTCATGCGCGAGAAGACGCGACGTCCTTCCGGCACAATCGCCACCGCTTCACGCATGATCTTCGCCGTCTGCCAGTCGGTAATATCTTTACCGTCGAAAACAACGCGCCCACTGGAAGCGCGCGGATCGCCGCACAGCGTACCCAGCAGCGTGGTTTTCCCCGCGCCGTTCGCGCCAATCAGGGTGACAATCTCCCCCTGGTTAATGTGCAGACTGACGTTATGCAGCGCCTGAATCTTGCCGTAGTGCGCGCTGACGTTGTCAAAAGATAACATCACTTTTTCCATCTTATCCGTCACCACCATTATGCTTCACCTAAATAGGCGCGGATCACGTCCGGGTTATTGCGGATCTCTTCCGGCGTACCGTTGGCCAGCGGCGTGCCCTGGTTTACCACGTAAATACGATCGGAAATGCCCATCACCAGCTTCATATCGTGCTCAATCAGCAGGATAGTGGTGTTGTGATGGTTGCGCAGCTCGACAATCAGTTCGTCCAGCTCTTTGGTCTCTTTCGGGTTCAGCCCTGCCGCCGGTTCGTCCAGCATCAGGATTTCCGGCTGGGTCACCATACAGCGGGCGATCTCCAGACGACGCTGGTCGCCATAGGCCAGGTTGCTGGCCTGACGGTTGGCGTGCTCAAGCAGGCCGATGCGTTCAAGCCAGGTGGCGGCGCGATCGAGCGCTTCGCTCTGCGCACGGCGGAAAGATGGCGTTTTCAGCAGGCCAGAGAAGACGCCGGTTTTCAGTTGCTGGTGTTGCGCCACTAACAGGTTTTCAATCACCGTCATTTCGCGGAACAGGCGCACGTGCTGGAAAGTACGCACCACACCCATACGGGCAATCTGCTGGCCCGGCAACCCTTCGAGATGCTGGTCGCGCAGCATAATGCTACCGCCGGTCGGTTTATAGAAACCGGTCAGGCAGTTAAATACCGTCGTTTTGCCGGCACCGTTAGGGCCGATAAGCGACACAATCTCCCGCTCGCGCAGCTCCAGCGACACGTTGTTGACCGCCAACAGGCCGCCGAAACGCATCATCAGGCCGTTTACGGATAATAATGGCTGACTCATGCCTGCTCTCCTTTCGCTTGACCGTTTTTCAGCTTCAGCTGCGGACGGGTCATCGGCAGAAGGCCCTGCGGACGCCAGATCATCATCAGTACCATTAACGCACCCAGCATCAACATGCTGTACTCATTGAAATCACGCATCAGCTCGCGCGATACCACCAACAGAACTGCCGCCAGGATAACCGCAAACTGCGAGCCCATCCCGCCTAGCACCACAATCGCCAGCACAAAAGCCGACTCGGCGAAGGTAAAGGATTCCGGGCTGACGAAGCCCTGACGGGCAGCGAACAGCGTTCCGGCAAAACCAGCAAACGCGGCGCTAATGGTAAAAGCAGTCAGCTTGATACGCGTCGGACTGAGGCCCAGTGAGCGGCAGGCTATCTCATCTTCACGCAGCGCTTCCCACGCGCGGCCCAACGGCATACGCAGCAGGCGGTTAATCACGAACAGGCTCAGCACCACCAGCAGCAGAGCGACCAGGTAGAGAAAGATCACGCGATCGGACGGGTCGTACTTCACGTTAAAGAAGTTGCTGAAAGTATCCCAGCCGCCTTCGCGGGCGCTGCGGCTAAATTCAAGACCGAAGAGGGTCGGTTTGGGGATCTGGCTGATACCGTTCGGACCGCCGGTTATTTCGGTGTTGTTGAGCAACAGGATACGCACGATTTCACCGAAGCCGAGGGTCACAATCGCCAGATAGTCACCGCGCAGGCGCAGTACCGGGAAGCCGAGCAGGAAGCCCGCAGCCGCTGAGACCAGCCCCGCCAATGGCAGGCAGGTCCAGAACCCCAGGCCGTAATAGTGGTTCAACAGTGCGAAGGTGTAAGCGCCGATGGCATAGAAACCACCGTAGCCCAATACCAGCAGGCCGGAAAGCCCCACTACCACGTTAAGACCCAGGCCGAGGATGATATAGATCATCGTCAACGTGGCGATATCCACCGTCCCGCGCGACACCATGAACGGCCACGCCACGGCGATAACCAGCAGGGCAATCAGGAACAGCTTCTGTTTAACCGTCGAACCATCGATAGCTGGCAGAATAAACTTCGGTCCGGAGACGTTTTTCATGGTTTTCTGAAAAACAGGACGCAGTAACTGGAAGAGGAAGACGACCGCGGTGCCGATAAAGATCCACTGCCAGCGGATATCGGCGGCGGTATCCACCACTAGCTTGGTGCCGTCCAGCTCCAGCTGCACGCCCATAAAGACGCCAGCCAGAATAAAGAACATCACCGCAGACAGCAGCGCCATCGCAAAATGCATCGGTTTCATACTTTCTCTACCTCCGGGCGACCCAGAATGCCGGTCGGCATCACCAGCAGCACCACAATCAGCAGGGCAAAGGAGACGACATCTTTATATTCCGTGCTGAGATAGGCAGAGGAAAGCGCTTCCGCGATACCCAAAATCAGACCGCCAATCATCGCGCCTGGAATACTGCCGATGCCACCCAGAACCGCAGCGGTAAAGGCTTTCATCCCGGCCATAAAGCCGATATAGGGGTTGATAACGCCATAGAACTGACCGAGCAACACACCCGCGACCGCCGCCATTGCCGCGCCGATGACAAAGGTCAGCGCGATCACGCGGTCGGTGTTAATCCCCAGCAAGCTGGCCATTTTGAGGTCTTCAGCGCAGGCGCGACAGGCGCGGCCCATGCGGGAATAGCGGATAAACACCGTCAGCGCCAACATGGCGATAAAGGTTACGACCCAGATAACGGCCTGCATGGTGGTGATGGTAGCAGAGAAGTTTTCGCTGCTGCCTACCGTCCACTGGCCGTTAAACAGACTCGGCAGCGCGACATCGCGCGAACCTTCCGTCAGGCTGACGTAGTTTTGCAGGAAAATGGACATCCCGATGGCAGAGATCAGCGCAATCAGGCGCTTGGAGCTGCGTACAGGCCGATAGGCCACGCGTTCGATACTCCACCCGTAGGCGCTGGCAATCACAATCGCCCCCACAAATCCGGCAGCGACCAGCAGCCAACTGGTATCAATGCCCATCATCATCAGGGCGGCAATGATCATGAAGGAGACATAGCTGCCAATCATGTAAACCTCGCCGTGGGCGAAGTTGATCATGCCGATAATGCCGTACACCATGGTATAGCCGATGGCGATCAGCGCGTAGGTACTGCCCAGCGTGACGCCGTTAAACATCTGCTGCAGAAAATAGAGAAACTGCTCGGACATAAGGTAACCTTTTTCTACCGCCCGACGCGCGGGCGGTGGGATAACTTGTCTTATGGCTTATTTCGCGAGGGTGGATGACCCGTCCGCATGCCACTGGAAGACACCAAACTCAAATCCCTTCAAATCGCCTTTTTCGTCCCAATTCAGCGGCCCAATCACGGTTTTCGCACCGTGAGCTTTCAGATCTTTGATTAAATCCAGCGGCTCCTGGCTGCTGGCTCTGTCCATCGCCTGCGCCAGAGACTGCACAGCGGCGTAGGTGATCCAGACATACGGACCGCTTGGATCTTTCTTCTCAGCTTTGAGCGCGTCAACGATAGCGCTGTTCGCCGGATCCTGGTCATAGCGTTTTGGCATCGTGACCAGCATGCCTTCCGCCGCATCGCCCGCGATGTTGGACAGCGACGCGTTACCCACACCTTCCGGCCCCATAAACACGGTTTTCAGGCCCACGGAACGCGCCTGGCGCAGCATCTGGCCCATTTCCGGGTAGTAGCCGCCGTAGTAAACGAAGTCGATATTCTCTTTCTTCAGGCGTGCCAACAGCGCGGAGAAGTCTTTTTCACCGGCAGTAATACCGTCAAAGAAGACGATATTCGCCCCGCCTTTTTTCAGGCTATCCTGGACAGAACGCGCCAGGCCTTCACCGTATTGCTGCTTATCATGAATGATAGCAATTCGCTGCGGCTTGACGTTTTCCATGATGTATTTAGCAGCGGTCGGCCCCTGAGAAGAGTCCAGACCCGCGGTACGCATAATGTACTGGTAGCCGCGCTGAGTCAGTTCCGGGTTGGTCGCCCCCGGAGAGATCATCAGAACACCCTCGTCTTCATAGATATCTGATGCGGGCTGAGTGGAAGAAGAGCAGAGGTGGCCGATAACATACTGGATGCCGTCGTTTATGATTTTGTTGGCAACCGCAACGGCCTGTTTCGGGTCGCAGGCGTCGTCATATTCCACGCCAACCAGCTTATCGCCCTTGATGCCGCCCTGGGCATTAATATCTTTAATCGCCTGACGCGCGCCGTTGAATTCCATATCGCCCCACTGGGCTACCGGGCCAGACATCGCGCCAACAACAGCGACTTTAATATCCTTGGCCATTACCGCATGGGACATCGCCAGTGCGACGAATCCCGCGATAATTGTTTTCGCGTTCCTTTTCATGCTGCAGAACCCCGTTCGTGATGTGATGTAAATATTTTGTATTTTTATGGTTAAAAAGCATTCTGTGCTTTTATTAAACAACGCTACTTTTACCATTATCTTTAATGGTTTAGCGCAGTTTTTTGCCTGAATCCAGATTAAAATCTCTATTTTTCAGGCGATTAAGCAAAGATAATATTCTGTATTCGATGGAAGATAAACAAAAAAAGTCCAGTAAACAGCATAAAATAACGATACATAAGGCGGAATAAAACGCTACATATTAGGTTAAAATTCTGCTTATTTTTCGATCCATGATGAATTGCGCTACCCTGCTCCATCCAGGAAAACGAATCACCTGATGAATGCGCAAAAAACAGCGCTCCGCCTGACAGTGAATTTGGATACACTGAGGCATCCGTTTTGACTGGACTCACCGCGCATGAAACTGACCATTATTCGTTTACAACACTTCAGCGATCAGGACCGCATCGACTTAGCGAAAATCTGGCCATCGCAGGATCTGGCGGCATTAACCTTAGATGATCGCCAGCGTATTTATGCCGCCCGTTTTAACGAGCGCCTGCTGGGAGCGGTTCACGTGACGCTGAGCGGCGTCGCGGGCGAGCTAAGCGCACTGTGCGTGCGTGAAGTGACCCGCCGTCGCGGCGTCGGGCAATATTTAGTCGAGGAAGTCTTGCGGGATAACCCAGAAATCAGCTGCTGGCGGGTAGAGGATGCTGGCGTGGAAGACCGCGGCGTGATGGCGGCGTTTATGCAGGCGCTGGGGTTTAGCGCACAGACGGGCGGTTGGGAAAAACACTGCAAGTAGCCCGGACAGGCGCGACGCGCCGCCTCCGGGGATATGTGGTCTGGAGCCGCCTGATGTCCTCACTCCAAACCTCTCCCACGGGAGAGGGAGCAAACACTAAAAAAGGCAACTTACGTTGCCTTTTTGCTTCTACCTTTGCCCTCATCTATACGAAGACGCAAGGAGCCACTGATTTAACTAAGAATTTCGCATTGCAGAAAGGCGGCAAGAACCGAAATCCCCGGAAGCTTACATCAGTAAGTGACCGGGGTTGAGGGACGCAGCCAACGCATCTGCGGCGCGAAAGGCCTCATCATTTAACCAAGAATTTCACGTTGCAGAAAGGCGGCAAGAACCGAAATCCCCGGAAGCTTACATCAGTAAGTGACCGGGGTTGAGGGACGCAGCCAACGCATCTGCGGCGCGAAAGGCGCAGGTTAAATTTATTTGGCGTCGGTCGCAGTACCGTTAGCATGCCAGGTAAACACGCCGAACTCGAAGCCTTTCAGATCGCCCTTCTCGTTCCAGGAGAGCGGCCCCATAACGGTTTCGACCGTCGCACCCTTCAGATACTTAGCGATTTCCGCCGGATCTTCAGACTGATTCAGGCCCGCTTCCAGAGATTGCAGCGCGGCATAGGTGGTCCACACAAACGCGCCGCTCGGATCTTGTTTCTTCGCTTTGATAGCGTCGACGATCGGTTTGTTCGCCGGAACCTGATCATAGTTCTTCGGCTTAGTCACCAGCATACCTTCCGCAGAAGCGCCCGCGATGTTAGACAGCGAAACGTTCGCTACCCCTTCTGGACCCATAAACTGGGTTTTCAGGCCAGCGGCGCGGGACTGGCGCAGGATCTGCCCCATCTCCGGGTGGTAACCGCCGTAGTAAACGAAGTCGATATTCTCTTTCTTCAGGCGCGCAACCAGGGTAGAGAAGTCTTTCTCACCAGCGGTGATGCCGTCAAAGAACACCACGTTAGCGCCGCCTTTCTTCAGGTTGTCCTGCACCGCACGCGCCAGGCCCTCGCCATATTGCTGCTTATCATGAACAATCGCGATACGCTGCGGCTTCACCTGGTCCAGAATATATTTTGCGGCGGTCGGCCCCTGGTCAGAGTCAAGACCGGTGGTACGCAGAATCAGGTGATAGCCGCGAGCAGTCAGTTCCGGTGCGGTTGCCGCTGGAGTGATCATCAGCACGCCTTCATCTTCATAGATATCAGACGCCGGCTGAGTGGAAGAAGAGCACAGGTGACCAATAACGTACTTGATGCCGTCGTTAATGACTTTGTTTGCCACAGCAACCGCTTGTTTCGGATCACAGGCGTCGTCGTATTTTACCATCTGCAGCTTATTGCCTTTGATACCGCCTTTGGCGTTGATATCAGCAATGGCCTGCTCTGCCCCAGTAAACTCCTGGTCGCCATACTGCGCTACCGGGCCAGACATCGCGCCAACGACGGCCACTTTAATGTCTTCGGCCATTGCCGCACTACTCATAATTAAGGCAATACATCCTGCCAGTAACGCTTTACCCTTCATATTCATCCTGAGGCTCCCCATTATTATGGTTTTTGCATTTGTTGTGATGTTGTTTGATAGCGCATTATTCTAATTAGACACATAAGAAAAGCATATGATAGTTAGATTAGGGTCTGCTGCCTGCGCTTTTGCAGCACACTATGCTAAACATACCGTCATTCAGGGGAATTGGAAACGATAAAATTGCGGGTTATGTAACAGATAAGTGACAAATAAAAATCGGCGCCAAAAGAAAACGTCACGGGCTAAACGATAGACGGGATGTATATAACGCTTAGGGATAATGAGTCTGCGGCAGCATCAACCACCGCAGACGGAGGGAATCAGTTCTTCAGGATGCGGGCCAGAATATCCAGCGCCTTAGTAAACTGCGCATCCGGAATAGTAAGCGGATAGAGGAAGCGAATCACGTTGCCGTAAACGCCACAGCTCAGTAGCAGCAGGCCATTTTCCTGGGCTTTTTGCTGGATCTGGCGGGTGATTTCCGCCGACGGTTCACCGGTTTGCGGATCGTTAAATTCTACTGCCACCATCGAACCCTGTCCGCGAACGTCAGCAATGGCCGGGCAGTTCTGACGCGCCTGATTTAGCACCTCTTTCAGGTGGCTGCCCAGCTGTTCAGCACGCTGACACAGCTGCTCTTCTTCAATGACATCAAGTACCGCGTGCGCCGCCGCAACTGCCAGAGGGTTACCGGCATAGGTGCCACCGAGGCCGCCCGGCGCTGGCGCATCCATCACCTCGGCGCGACCAACTACGCCAGAAAGCGGGAAGCCACCGGCGAGGCTTTTAGCCATCGTCATCAGGTCCGGCTTCACATCATAATGCTGCATCGCAAAGAGTTTGCCGGTACGCGCAAAGCCGGTTTGCACTTCATCGGCAATCAGCAAAATGCCGTGGGTATCGCACAGCGCGCGCAGAGCCTGCATAAAATCAGACGGTGCAACGTTAAAGCCGCCTTCGCCCTGAATCGGCTCCAGCACAATCGCCGCGACCTGGTCTGCTGCAATATCGGCTTTGAAAATGCGCTCAAGGCTTTTCATCGCGTCGGCGGTAGTAATACCGTGAGCGGCGTTTGGGTAGACGGCGTGATAGACCGAGCCCGGGAACGGGCCAAAGCCAATCTTATAGGGAGCCACTTTGCCGGTCAGCGCCATGGTCATAAAGGTACGGCCGTGGAAACCGCCGCCAAAGGTGATCAAACCCGGACGTCGGGTATAAGCGCGAGCAATCTTCACCGCATTTTCAACCGCTTCTGCTCCAGTGGTAAAGAACGCAGTTTTCGCCGGGCCATCAATCGGCGCCAGGTCGTTAATGCGTTCAGCCAGGGTGACATAGCTCTCATATGGGACAATCTGATAAGCGGTATGGGTAAATGCCTGTAGTTGCTGTTCAACTGCGGCAACCACTTTTGGATGACGATGCCCGGTGTTCAGCACCGCAATACCGGCGGCGAAATCAATCACCTCATTGCCTTCAAGATCCCACAACGTAGCGTTCTCTGCTTTCTCAACAAAGTAACTGCACATTACCCCTACGCCGCGCGGAGTCGCCTGCTGGCGACGCTGATTCAGTTCTGAACTTTTCACCCGAGAATCTCCTGTCATGTATGTTACTCTATCGCAACAAATTCGAAACTATGTCGTTTATTTACACAGGATTTGGCTCTACAATCGAGTACCAATTCAGATTATCTGAGGGATCCAATTGCGCTCGCTCGTCGCAGACCTGGTACTGGTCAGATTGCAGGAAGAAGCAGACCCACTCCTGCATAAACGTCTTTATAAGGCGATTCGTCGCTCAATTCTGGACGGTTCTCTGCCGCCCCATAGCCGCCTGCCCCCCTCACGAGATCTGGCCGGGGAATTACGAATATCACGCAACACAATTCTAACAGTTTACGAACAACTACTTGCTGAGGGATATGTCGTTTCCCGCCGCGGTAGCGGGACGTTTGTGGCAAAAACGCTGCCTGATATGTTCCCTTCCGCAAGCTGCGCCAATGAAAACAGCGCCATGCCTGCGACAACAGCGCATATCTCCCGACGTGGTCAGCATCTACTGAGTCACGTTAGCGCTAGCCCTCGCCAGTGGGGGGCTTTTATCCCTGGCGTTCCGGACGTCAACGCCTTCCCCCATCCGCTGTTTAGTAAAATTCAGGCGCGCATCAGCCGCCGCCCGAAACCGGAACAACTTAGCTATAGCTGCAATGGCGGCACGCCCGAACTGCAACATGCGCTGGTGGACTACTTAAGAGTAGCGCGCGGCGTGCAGTGTCAGGCAGATCAGATTCTTATTACTGAAGGGATCCACCAGGCCATCGACCTGGTCACCCGTATGCTGTGCGACAACGGGGATCTTGCCTGGGTCGAAGAACCGTCTTATTGGGGTATTCGCCACGTGCTGGCGATGAATGAAGTACGAGCAGAACCGATTACCGTTGATGCCAATGGCCTGTGTCCGCCCGACACCATCGCCGAAGCGCCAAGGCTTATCTTCGTCACGCCATCCCATCAGTATCCGCTGGGCGCGGTAATGAGCCTTGAGCGCCGACAGCGGCTGCTGGCGCTGGCTCATCAGCACGGAAGCTGGATTGTGGAGGATGACTACGACAGTGAGTTTCGCTTTTCCGGTCAGCCGATACCGGCTCTTCAGGGCCTGGCCCCCGAAGCACCAGTGGTCTACGTCGGCACGTTTAGTAAGACGCTCTATCCGGGGCTTCGGCTGGGCTATGTGGTGCTTCCACGACCACTGGCGGCTGAACTCAAAAATGCCCATGCCGAACTTTATCGCGGTGGTCACTCGCTGATCCAGCTGGCGCTGGCAGAATTTATCAACGCCGGACATTATTCGGCGCATATTCGCCGCATGCGCCTGCTGTACAGCCGCCGTCGCATCTTTTTGACCGAGCTTATTCAGCGTCACTGCAGCCCACACACGCTGTCGGATTTTAGTGATAATGCCGGACTGCATCTGATTCTGAATCTGCCGGATGAGGCGGATGACGTCGCCATTGCCCGGGATGCCAACGCGCGCAATATTTTAGTGCGCCCGCTGTCGCGCTATTATCTGACGGCGCAGCGTAAGAAAGGATTGTTAATGGGTTTTGCCTCCCAGCCTGAAACGCAGATGGAAGCCGCGTTCAAAATCCTGCTCCAGTGCCTGCAAATGCACTGCCCACAGGCGCTGGTTGGGAGCTGAAAAAACAAAACGCCCCAACGTAATGTGGGGCGTTATCGGGGGAAGCTGACGCTCAGATTAGGCTTCGATAGCAGCGCGCAGCTTTTTCATGGCATTCTTTTCAAGCTGACGCACACGTTCGGCCGAAACGCCGTAGCGATCTGCCAGCTCCTGCAGCGTGGACTTGTTATCTTCGTCCAGCCAGCGGGCGCGGATGATATCCTGGCTGCGCTCGTCGAGACCCTGCATCGCGTCAGTCAGCTTATTCGCCGCCTGCTCTTCCCAGTTATCGTCTTCAATGCCGTCGGCAAAGTTAGACGTTTTATCCTGCAGATAGAGCACTGGTGCCATCGGCTGGCTATCGGACTCATCATCTGACGACATATCGAAGGTCATGTCCTGCGCTGCCATACGTGACTCCATCTCACGCACGTCTTTGCTCGACACGCCCAGCTCGCGGGCAACCATTTCCACTTCATCCTGGTTGAACCAGCCCAGACGCTGCTTGGTTTTACGCAGGTTAAAGAACAGCTTACGCTGCGCTTTAGTGGTCGCGACCTTCACGATACGCCAGTTACGCAGCACGTATTCGTGAATTTCCGCTTTGATCCAGTGCACGGCGAAGGAAACCAGGCGCACGCCCACTTCCGGGTTAAAACGGCGCACGGCTTTCATCAGGCCGATGTTACCTTCCTGAATCAGATCCGCCTGCGGCAGGCCATAGCCCGAGTAGTTACGAGCAATATGAACAACAAAGCGCAGGTGAGACAGGATCAGCTTTTTCGCTGCTTCCAGATCGCCCTGGTAATGCAGCTTTTCAGCAAGCTCCCGCTCTTCATCAGCCGATAACATCGGCCAAGTGTTCGCAGCCCGGATGTAGGATTCCAGGTTACCAACGGGGGCTAAGGCTAAAGTTTGCATATCTTTGGTCATTCAAATCCTCTCAATCGATATCTTCTGACATCATTCTGTCCTCACAACGGAGCAACAAACATGCCAGCATTGATGAGCAACGAGAATATCACTCACATTAGTATCAGACAGTGATTTTATCCACAAGTTCCATGCAATGATGTGAATAGATTACGCACAAAATGTGACATGGAGATGAACTAAAGGGGAGAGCCAACAGGGACTCTTTCCCTGCAGAGAGACATTCAGTGCAGGGAAAGATTATACCAGATTTTTATTACTCGGGAGTAAAGTGACGTAAATGTTGAACGGTTGCCAGCCAGGCCGCAACCCAACCAATCATCGAACAAACCAGCAGCATCAACAGGCATTCATCGAAGCCTAAACCACTGAGCTCAAACTGAGTACCGAACACTTTCGCCACTTCGGTGACCGCCGACGACAGCCGCATCACCATAATTTCTGACAGAATCAACGACAAAAATGCGCCGGAGAAACCTAACAGCGCGCCGCCGTACAGGAACGGACGCAGAATAAAGCCATCGGTCGCGCCGATAAGTTTCTGCACGTTGATAGTATCGCGACGGGCAAAGATGCTTAAACGCACGCTGTTGCCGATAACCAGGAATACCGCCGCGATCATCAACACGCCAATCATCGCCGAAACGCGCCCAACCAGCCCGGTCAACGACGAGAGGCGCGCAAACCAGCTGTCATCCATTCGTACTTCATCAACGCCCTGCACATGACTCACACGATCGCGCAGCGTGTTCAGCGCCTCAACGCTCTGGAAATCAATCTTCGGCACCACAATCGCGACCGCCGGCAGCGGGTTTTCTTCCAGCATATCCAGCGCGCCGCCAAAACCTGACCAATTGCGGAACTCGCCAAGGGCTTCATCGCGCGACAGGTAGTTTACCTTTTCTACGCCCTGCTCGGCCTGTAGCTGACCAACGACCCGGGCGGCTGCATCGTCATCCAACGTTTTTTCCAGATAGACGGTAATTTGCGGCGTCGGATAATACTGCGTCGCGGCGGTGCTGACGTTTTTGTACACCATGTAGCACACGCTCGGTAGCGTCAGTGAAATGGCGATCACCATTACCGTCAGAAAAGTCGCCAGCGGTGTGCTTTTCAGATCCTGAAGCGCACCGTTCCAGGCGTAGCGCACCTGTTCATTAAACACGTTACTCTTACGGGAAGCCGGATTCGGTGCCGCTTTTGGCCGTTTTGACGAATTGCGTCCGCCGCTACCGCCTGCGCCCGTCGTGTTGCGAAAACGATCGAATCGATTACCGAACCGGCGAATGTGGTTCATTGCCTCGCGTTTATTCACCGATGCGGCCTCCATGCATATGCCCGTCGCTGAGGGACAGGACGCGGTACGGACGGCTGGAGATAAGCCCCAGGGCATGCGTTGCCATCAGAACCGTCACCCCAACGCGGTTAAACTCTTCAAACAAACGTAAAATCCCTTCCGACAGCGCTTCGTCGAGGTTACCTGTCGGTTCATCCGCCAAAAGCACCGCCGGTTTGTTCACCACCGCGCGGGCAATACCCACACGCTGCTGCTCACCACCCGAAAGCTGAATGGGAAGGTTTTTCGCTTTGTCCAGCAGGCCCACTTTATCCAGCGCTGCCGATACGCGACGACGAATATCATCGCCGCTGGCACCCGCAATGATCAGCGGAATCGCCACGTTATCAAATACGGTGCGATCCATCAGCAGGTGGTGATCCTGGAAAATCATACCGATTTGGCGGCGTAAAAACGGCACCTCACGGCTTTTGAGACGGCTAATATCGTGGCCGCCAAATAAGATTTTCCCGGCGCTGGGCCGTTCAATACCGCAGATAAGCTTCAGCAGGGTACTTTTCCCCGCGCCGGAATGGCCTGTCAGAAACGCCATCTCGCCTGACTGCAGGTGGAAATTGACCCCCTGCAGCGCTTGTCTCCCACCGAGATAGGCTTTGCTGACTTGTTCAAAGCGAATCATTTTTAATCCTCTCGGGCAAAAAGTGCCTCAATAAAGTCGCCCGCATTAAACGGACGCAGATCTTCAATACGTTCGCCAACACCGATATAGCGAATTGGAATACTGAACTGGTCAGCAACCGAGAAGATAACCCCGCCTTTGGCGGTACCATCCAGCTTAGTCAAGGTGATACCGGTCAGTCCAACCGCTTCATGGAACAGTTTGGCCTGGCTAATCGCGTTCTGCCCGGTGCTGGCGTCAATCGTCAGCATGACTTCATGCGGCGCATCGACATCCAGTTTTTTCATGACGCGGACAATCTTCTTCAGTTCTTCCATCAGGTGCGATTTATTCTGCAGGCGGCCTGCGGTATCGGCAATCAGGACGTCAACATTACGCGCCTTCGCCGCCTGGATGGCATCGAAAATAACCGATGCTGAGTCCGCACCAGTGTGCTGTGCAATCACTGGAATATTGTTACGCTGACCCCAAACCTGGAGCTGTTCAACGGCTGCCGCACGGAAGGTATCCCCTGCCGCTAGCATCACCGATTTACCCTGCTGCTCGAACTGACGCGCCAGCTTGCCGATGGTGGTGGTTTTACCGACGCCATTGACGCCGACCATCAGAATAACAAATGGTGTTTTGCCTTCAACGTTTAGCGGCTCGTCCACTTTAGCAAGAATATCGCCCATCTCTTCTTTCAGCAGGCCATATAGCGCTTCCGCGTCGCGAAGCTGTTTACGGCTGGCACCTTCGGTAAGATTAGCGATGATCTTACGGGTGGTCTCCACGCCAACATCGGCAATCAGCAGTTGCTCTTCCAGCTCTTCAAACAGATCATCGTCGATTTTCTTGCCGCGGAACAAGCTGATAAATCCGGAACCGAGGTTCTGTTTGGTTTTTACCAGACTACGTTTGAGGCGGGCGAAGAAACCTTCTTTGGTCGGTTTTTCCTGCTCTAACGGCGCGACAACCTCTTCGTCCGGCACCACATCAATGGCATTTTCTGCCGCATCCGCTGCAGCCAGGGCCTGCGCTTCCAGCTCTTCGTCAGAAATTTCCGGCTCCGCGTCGTCTACCGCTTCTTCAACGATAGTCTCTTCAGTTTCTTCAACGACCACAGCTTCCGGTTCGGCAGTCACTTCTTCCGGTATATTTTCAGCCACGGCTTCAGCAACAACCGGTTCGGCGATGACCTCTTCAATCAGTGGCTCGGCAACGGCCTCTTCAGGTACAGGCTGTTCCGCAATCTCTTCAACCACAACTTCAGGCTGATAAGCGACCGGCGGGACGATATTTTCTTCAGCAACCGGAGCTTCAATGACCGCCTGCGGTTGCTCGTTTTCCACAACCTGCTCGGTTACCTCAACGATCTCGGCAGCGAAGGCTTCTGCATCTTCTTTTTCCGCAACAGGCGCTTCAATCGTTTCAGGCGTAACAACCGCTTCCACTGGCGATTCAGTCGCCGGAGATTGCTCTTCAACCTCTTGCTGAGCCTCTACTTTTTGTTCTGTTTCTGTTCCCTGCTCCTGCTCTTTTTGTCCAAAGCCCAGCCAGGAAAAGAAGCCACGTTTCTTGTCTTTCGCCATTTGCGACTACACTCCTCGCTGTTTGTTCATGGCACAGCTTCGGCATATCTGTCGCGGAAGCTGAAAAAATGATGAAATTAGTCGGATAGTCTACCACTTAACTTAACTCGCATCACCGCCCCCGGATTAAGGTTTCGTCAACCGCTATCGATCGTTAGAATAGCAGCCCGGAAGTTGAGACTTGAGCAAAGAGATGAAGAAACCAAACCACGCAGGCAGCGGCCAGATCCGCATTATCAGCGGGCAATGGCGAGGCCGCAAATTACCGGTGCCGGAGAGCCCGGGTCTGCGCCCGACAACCGACCGGGTTCGCGAAACGCTTTTTAACTGGCTATCACCCACCATCGTCGATGCAAAATGCCTCGACTGCTTCGCCGGCAGCGGCGCGCTGGGCCTTGAAGCCCTCTCCCGCTACGCGGCGAACGCCACGCTGCTGGAAATGGAACGCGGCGTCGCCCAGCAGTTGCAAAAAAATCTGGCTACGCTGAAGGCCAGCAACGGCAAAGTGGTCAATACCAACACCCTGGCGTTTCTTGCTCAGACAGGCACGCCGCACGATATCGTGTTTGTCGATCCCCCTTTCCGTAAAGGGCTACTCGAAGAGACGCTGAAATTGCTGGAAAGCAACGGCTGGCTTAACGATGAAGCGCTAATCTACATAGAGAGTGAAGTCGAAAACGGCTTACCGCCGGTGCCTGCAAGCTGGCATCTGTACCGAGAGAAAGTGGCCGGACAGGTCGCCTACCGCCTTTACCAACATGAGGTCCAGGGAGAAAACCATGCTGATTAATTTTGGCCGCTTGCTGATGCTGTGCGTGTGGGCGTTTCTATTACTGAATCTGTTTCAACCGTTCCCAAAGCCGCTGAACATCTTCGTTAACGTGGCGCTGATCTTTATGATCCTGATGCACGGTCTGCAGTTGACGCTGCTGAAGGCGACGCAGACGAAAGAGATGCCGCCGCTGGGGCGCTTCGAGCAGGTTCGGATTTTCGTCTTCGGCGTGTTCGAACTGGTCGCCTGGCAAAAGAAGCTCAAGGCGACCCTGAAGAAGTAGTCATCAAATATAGCTCAGGGGTCCGGCGTAAACGCCATAAACTGCGAGCCCTTGTAGCTCAGCGTGCCTTTATCGCCGACGCTCAGCGCATGATACTGCGGTGCCTGCAGGCGAAAAACCACTTCCAGCCCGCCAGCTTCCGGCCTGAAGCTGGCCTCATAACGCATCTCGCTGCCAGCAGGCGTCACCGTCTGCTGGCGTGAGCGACGATCGTTAAGCACCTTCTCCCGCTTGCTGCTCACCACCACCCGCTTTTGTAACAGCGGCGCGGCATCGTTCTCCATCTTTTCCCGACGCTGCTGCACATAACGATACGACGCGGCAACCACAATGATGGCAACGGCAACCATAAAAAAAAGCGGAACTTTACTCATTCACCTTGCCCCCAGGAATTATCAAGAATAAGAGTACAGCGGCTTGATTAACATTGTCATCTTCCGCTGCAAACCACTACACTGAGATTCAGTACCGTAAGTACAATCACTTACTTAATGATAACAGATACAGGGACTTACTATGCTTTGGTCATTTATTGCTGTCTGTTTCTCCGCATGGCTTTACGTCGATGCATCTTATCGTGGACCCGCCTGGCGTCGTTGGGTGTTTAAGCCCGTCACATTGATCCTGCTTCTGTTACTGGCCTGGCAAGCGCCGATGTTCAACGCCATCAGCTATCTGGTGCTGGCCGGTCTTTGCGCCTCGCTGGTTGGTGATGCGCTCACATTGTTGCCTCGCCAGCGGGTAATGTACGCCGTGGGAGCGTTCTTTCTCTCGCATCTGCTCTACACCATTTGGTTTGCCAGTCAGCTAACGCTGTCGTTCTTCTGGCCACTGCCGCTAATATTGCTGATCCTTGGCGCTCTGCTATTGGCGATTATCTGGACCCGACTGGAAGAGATGCGAATGCCGGTGTTTACCTTTATCGGCATGACGCTGGTGATGGTCTGGCTGGCCGGTGAGCTGTGGTTCGCCCGCCCGACCGATACCGCGCTGTCCGGTTTCGTTGGTGCGGCATTCCTGTTGCTGGGTAACGCCGTCTGGCTTATCAGCCATTATCGCCGTCGTTTCCGTGCCGATAACGCCATCTCCTCCGCGTTTTACTTCGCCGGGCACTTCCTGATCGTCCGCGCACTTTATTTGTAATTAAGCGCTTGACTCTGGAGTCGACTCCAGAGTGTATCATTCGGGTAATGAGAAAATTATCATTACCCGGAGGGTCCTATGTCGGCTCCAGAATCGCAGGATAAAAAAGTCCCACACTTCTCATCATTAAAATTTACCCCAGCCGAACAGCCGTCGGAAAGCTGCTGCTCGGACCACGCCTGCAGCACCGAAACCGCCGCTGAAAACGAAGCGTTGAATCACGCACGCTATAGCTGGCTGGTCGAAGGTATGGATTGCGCAGCCTGCGCTCGCAAGGTCGAAACCGCCGTTCGCCAGGTGCCGGGTGTCAGCCAGGTTCAGGTGCTGTTTGCCACCGAAAAACTGCTGGTTAACGCTGATGGCGATGTCCGCCCGCAGGTCGAAAGCGCCGTTCGCGCCGCAGGATACAAACTGCGTGATGAAAGCGCTCCGCAGCAAGAGGAACAGACTTCGTGGCTGCGCGAAAATCTGCCGCTTATCACTCTGGTGGTGATGATGGCACTAAGCTGGGGACTCGAGCAGTTCAACCATCCCTTTGGCGAAATGGCATTCGTAGCCACCACTCTTGTTGGCCTGTGGCCCGTCGCCCGTCAAGCCCTTCGCCTGATCAAAAGCGGAAGCTGGTTCGCCATTGAAACCCTGATGAGCGTCGCGGCCATCGGCGCGCTGTTTATCGGTGCGACCGCCGAAGCGGCAATGGTGCTGCTGCTGTTCTTGATTGGCGAACGTCTTGAAGGCTGGGCCGCCAGTCGCGCGCGTCAGGGGGTTAGCGCATTGATGGCGCTGAAACCCGACACGGCAATCCGCGTTCGCGATGGCGTCCGTGAAACCGTCGCCCAGCGCGATCTGCGCCCCGGCGACATTATTGAAGTCGCCGCTGGGGGCCGTCTGCCTGCTGATGGTCAGTTGCTGTCTCCTTTCGCCAGCTTTGATGAGAGCGCCTTAACCGGTGAGTCCGTACCGGTAGAACGTAATGTCGGTGAACGGGTGGCGGCGGGCGCAACCAGCGTCGATCGTCTGGTCCAGCTAACGGTTATCTCAGAGCCGGGCGATAGCGCCATCGACCGTATTCTTAAGCTCATTGAAGAAGCGGAGGAGCGCCGCGCGCCGATTGAGCGTTTTATCGATCGCTTTAGCCGTATTTATACTCCAGCGATTATGGTCGTCGCCCTGCTGGTCGCCATTGTGCCACCGCTGCTGTTTGCCGGTGCCTGGCTGCCGTGGATCTATAAAGGCTTAACGCTGCTGCTGATTGGCTGCCCTTGCGCGCTGGTCATCTCCACCCCGGCGGCGATTACCTCCGGGCTGGCGGTAGCGGCGCGTCGCGGCGCGCTGATTAAGGGCGGCGCGGCACTGGAGCAATTAGGCCGCGTACGCCAGGTCGCATTCGATAAAACAGGTACCCTGACTATTGGCCAGCCGCGCGTGACCGCCGTTATCGCCACTGTGGACATCGCCGAAAACGATCTGCTGGCGCTGGCAGCTTCCGTGGAACAAGGTTCCAGCCACCCGTTAGCCCAGGCCGTCGTGCGTGAGGCAGAACAACGCCAGCTCGTCATTCCAGCAGCGCACGCCCAGCGCGCGTTGGCTGGTTCCGGCATTGAGGCTCAAGTCAACGGTCGTCAGGTGCTGATTTGCGCCGCCAGCAAAAATAGCAACCCGCAGTATGAGGAACGTATTCAGCAACTGGAAAGCGCCGGGCAAACGGTGGTGCTGGTGATGCGCGATGAGGTATTGCTGGGGATTCTGGCGCTGCGCGATACGTTGCGCGACGATGCCCGTCAGGCAGTGGATGAACTCCATCAGTTAGGCGTTCAGGGAATCATACTGACCGGTGATAACCCGCGCGCGGCGGCGGCCATAGCCAGTCAATTAGGGCTGGAGTTCCGCGCCGGGCTGCTGCCCGCGGATAAAGTGCAGGCGGTGATGGCGCTTAATGCACAAGCACCGCTGGCGATGGTCGGCGACGGGATCAACGATGCTCCGGCAATGAAAGCAGCGACCATTGGTATCGCTATGGGTAGCGGCACCGACGTCGCCCTGGAGACCGCCGACGCAGCGTTAACCCATAACCGCTTAACCGGGCTGGCGCAGATGATTTCGCTGGCCCGCGCCACCCACGCCAATATTCGGCAGAACATCGCCATCGCACTGGGTCTGAAGGGGATCTTCCTCGTCACCACCCTGCTCGGCCTGACCGGCCTGTGGCTGGCGGTGTTGGCGGATACCGGAGCGACGGTGCTGGTCACCGCCAACGCATTGCGGTTGTTGCGTAAGAAGTAGTATCCACCCCGGGGGCGGCGCAGAGCGCCTTGCCCGGGCTACTGGCTGGTTTTTGTAGCCCGGACAGCTGCGCAGCACCGCCTCCGGGGAAACCTGAAGCAGATCAGTGGCTTTTACGAATCAGATAACGGTACGGCAGCGCCTCGGTTTCCTGCGCCAGCAGCTCGTGTTCCATAAAGCGGCAAAAACCGGGGATATCGCGGGTGGTTGCCGGATCGTCGGCGACAATCAGCAGCGTCTCGCCCACCGGCATCGTACGCACGGTCTTACGCACCATCATCACCGGTTCCGGGCAACGAAGCCCCTGCGCATCAAGAGTATGGTCAGGGCTGGAGAAAAGTTCGCTCATTTTCATCTCATATCAACAAAACGCCCCTAGTTTACCCCCAGTTCATCAGTACGCAAGCCAGGTTAACGTTTGCGCGAAAAACAACCATTGCATTACGCACCCAACGCAGTATCATGCAGCCGTTTTTATTGGGTTCCCTCACCCCAACTCTCTGGCCCTAAATAATTCGAGTTGCAGAAAGGCGACGACGCAGTGAATTCCCTGGAGCTTACCTAAGTAAGTGACTGGGATGAGCGAGGAAAGTTAACGCATCTGCAGCTTGAAGTATGACGGGCATAAAAAGGTCACAATATGAGTCCGTTTACTACCGTACAGCGTAAAAAAGCGCTGATCTGGCTATCGCTTTTCCATCTGCTGGTCATCACTTCCAGTAACTATCTGGTGCAGCTACCGATCTCCATCTTTGGTTTTCATACCACCTGGGGCGCGTTCAGCTTTCCGTTTATTTTCCTTGCCACCGATCTTACGGTGCGGATTTTCGGCGCTCCGCTGGCGCGACGCATTATCCTCGCGGTCATGATCCCGGCGCTGGTGATCTCCTATGGCGTTTCTGCGCTGTTCTATATGGGTGAATGGCAAGGTTTTGCCGCCTTAACCAGCTTTAACCTGTTTGTCGCTCGCATCGCCGCCGCCAGCTTTATGGCCTACGCGCTGGGGCAAATCCTCGACGTCCACGTCTTTAACCGCCTGCGTCAAAACCGTCGCTGGTGGCTGGCGCCAACGGCATCGACCCTCTTTGGTAACGTCAGCGATACCCTGGCCTTCTTCTTTATCGCCTTCTGGCGCAGCCCGGACCCGTTTATGGCGGCGCACTGGGGAGAAATCGCCATCGTCGATTATTGCTTCAAAGTACTGATTAGCATCGTTTTCTTCCTGCCAATGTACGGCATGTTATTGAATATGCTGCTGAAAAAGCTGGCAGATAAATCCGATTTATCGGCATTGCAGCCAGGTTAAGAGTACTCACAGAGTGATGTGATAAGATACGGGGATGAGCCGTTAATGGCCGTTTATCGAAAGGAAGATGTCAATGCGCAATTTGGTTAAATATGTCGGTATTGGCCTGCTGGTTATGGGGCTTGCGGCCTGTGATAACAGCGACACAAAAACGCCGACTGCCGGGGCTGCTGCGGAAAGTAACGCCAGCGGGCAACCTATTAGTCTGCTGGATGGCAAACTGAGCTTCTCTCTACCGGCTGGTATGACCGACCAGAGCGGCAAGCTGGGCACTCAGGCCAACAATATGCACGTCTACTCTGATGCCACCGGCCAGAAAGCGGTGATTGTGATTGTTGGCGACAGCACCAATGAAGACCTGGCCGTGATGGCGCAGCGTCTGGAAGAGCAGCAGCGCAGTCGCGATCCGCAGCTGCAGGTCGTGACCAATAAATCCGTTGAGATTAAAGGCCACACTCTGCAGCAGCTGGACAGCATTATCTCTGCTAAGGGTCAGACCGCATGGTCTTCCGTACTCCTCGGCAAGGTTGACGACAAACTGCTGACCCTGCAGGTTACGCTACCGGCGGATAACCAGCAGCAGGCGCAGACCGAAGCGGAAAACATCATCAACACCCTCGTCATTCAGTAATTACTGGCCTGACGCTGCGGCCTCCGGTTCACCGACCGGAGGCCGTTTTTTTAACCGCCACCCCAACAGCAACGCTACCGCCACCAGCCCCGCCGCCGCCAGATAAATCGAAGAAATCCCCGCCCATGCCATCAATAATCCGGCAAGCGGACCGGTGATCCCCAATGAGAGATCCATAAACACCGTATAGGTTGCCAGCGCCGATCCCTGATTCTGCTGCGGCACGGCCTTCACCGCCACCACACCAAGCGCCGGGAATACCAATGAGAAACCTGCCCCGGCCAGGAAGGTCCCGATTTTCGCCATCAGCGTCGTCTCCGCCAGTCCCACCAGCAGCAGCCCAATAATCTCAACCACAAAGCAGATCATCGCCACATTCAGCCCGCCAAGGCGGTTGATTCCGTTGGGGAACAACAGACGAGTGCCGACAAACGCGCAGCTAAACAGCGTTAACGCGAAAGCCGCGCCATCCCAGCCTTTGGCGTCATAAAACAGGGTGATAAAGGTGGCGATAACGCCAAAACCGGCCGAAGCCAGGGCCAGCGCCATCCCGTAGAGCCAGACCCGCCCCAGCACCGCGCGAAACGACATCGCTTTGCCCTTGCCCGCTTTCACCGCTGCGCGCGGCAGTGCGCACAGTACCGCCACCAGCGCCACCGCCATAATAGTGAACGCCAAACCGTGCAGGCCGATAAGGGAATAGCAAAGCACGCCAAGCGGTGCGCCCATCGCCATTGCGCCGTAGGTCACGATACCGTTCCACGAAATCACTCTACCGATATGCAGCGAGCCGACAACACCGACGCCCCATAGCGTCGAACCTGTGCCTGCAAAGCTTTGTCCGATTCCCAGAATAATGCGCCCAAGGCACAGCAGCGACAGGCTAACAATGGGCCAGCCGTCGCTGAACGCCGCCAACAGGTAGCACAACCCGCTCAGAAAGCAGCCGCACAGACCAAAAACGACGATTTTTTTCGGCCCCAACAGGTCGGCATAGCGCCCGGCATGAGGACGGCTAAGCAGCGTAGCGAAGTATTGAAGGCTAATCACCAGCCCGGCCCAGAAGGCGCTAAAGCCCATTACATCATGAACATAACCCGGCAAAACCGCCAGCGGCAGCCCAATCGTCATGTAGCTGGCAAAATTAAAGATAACCACCGAGACAATCCGCAGATTGAGACGCAGTCCATTGAGTGCCGGTTCGGCAGCGGCTTCAGGCATGGGTTCCACCAGTTTTTTACAACAGTGTTTCATTTTTACCATGCTGCACGCTTTAAATCAGCAGCCAGATTAGGAATATCGGAAACAAGCCAGCCGCTACACTTAGAGCCTATCCCAGTAGGCGTTATTGGCGCAGACAGTTTGAACACGGACAGCGCGCAAGAACCGGAGCGTACACGTAGTACGTGAGGATTCTGAGCACTGCCCAAGTTCAAAATGACAAGTAAAATAGCCCTAATGGGGTGGGCTCTTAATGAAAATCATAAGAAAGGAACCGTTAATGACAACCCCTCAGCCCGATAAAACGGGCATGCATATCCTGCTCAAGCTGGCATCGCTGGTGGTTATCCTCGCCGGGATTCATGCCGCAGCGGATATCATCGTACAGCTATTACTGGCGCTGTTCTTCGCTATTGTCCTTAATCCTCTGGTGAGCTGGTTTATCCGCCGCGGCGTCCGTCGCCCGGTGGCGATTACGATTGTGGTGTTAGTGATGCTGATTGTTCTCACCGCGTTAATTGGCGTGCTGGCCGCATCAGTTAACGAATTCGTCGCGATGCTGCCGAAGTACAATAAAGAGCTGACGGCGAAAGTCCTGCGGCTGCAGGAGGCGCTGCCATTTTTACATATTCATATGTCCCCGGAACGTATGCTGCAGCGCATGGATTCTGACAAGCTGATGACGTTCACTACCGCCCTGATGACCGGGCTTTCAGGCGCTATGGCCAGCGTCATTTTGCTGGTCATGACCGTGGTCTTTATGCTTTTTGAAGTCCGCCATGTGCCTTATAAACTCCGCTTCGCCCTCAATAACCCGCAGATCCATATAGCCGGGCTGCACCGGGCGTTAAAAGGCGTTTCGCACTATCTGGCGCTGAAAACGCTCCTCAGCCTTTGGACCGGAGTCATTGTCTGGTTAGGCTTATTGCTGATGGGGGTTCAGTTCGCGCTGATGTGGGGAGTGCTGGCTTTTCTGCTTAACTATGTACCCAATATTGGCTCGGTGATTTCCGCCGTTCCGCCAATGATTCAGGCGCTGCTGTTTAACGGTTTTTATGAATGCCTGCTGGTTGGCGCACTCTTTTTAGTTGTTCATATGATCATCGGCAATATTCTGGAACCGCGCATGATGGGGCACCGTCTTGGGATGTCTACGCTGGTGGTTTTCCTCTCATTACTAATTTGGGGATGGCTGCTTGGCCCGGTGGGTATGCTACTTTCGGTGCCGTTAACCAGCGTATGCAAAATATGGATGGAAACCACTAAAGGCGGCAGCAAATTAGCCCTCTTGCTCGGGCCAGGACGACCCAAAAGCAGGCTGCCAGGCTAGCCACTTTTACAGCAACAACGGGTTATCGTATTTTGTATTGAAATACGATAACCCCAACAGCGTCCATTAAGAACCCCGTATTAAAACACCAGATACTCTTGACAATTCGCCTGCTACTCATCAAAAAAACCACCAGAAAAAGTAGTAAATCATCCCCTATTGATTATATTCATTGATAGAAGGCGTTAATTTATTTATAATTTCGCCCCTGCATTTATATTTGCAACTGGTTTTAATTCGATACTAAAAATCTAATAACATTAGAGTATTTAGCTGATACACACTTTAAAAACAGACAAATGTATTAATCAAATAGAATAATACAGATGACTTTATTGCATCTATGCATCGATATATTCAAACGGTGTATAAAACATTTCTTCGAACAATAGATTGATAGGGAGTATTCATGAAAAAGGTTATTCGCTGGGCTGCCGCGATTGCGGTTATCGGTGCTCTGGCTGGCTGCGCACGCACGGCGCCTATTGAGCAAATCCAAACCACGGTAAGCGCAGGTCATACCGAAGCCCAGGTCAAAAAAGCAATTATCAAAGCTGGCGCGCAACGCGAATGGATTATGTCAGACGCAGGTCCTGGGGTCATCAAAGCCCGTCAGCAATCACGTGACCATGTTGCCGAAATAAAAATCACCTACTCTGCCACCAGCTATTCCATTAACTACGATAGCAGCCTCAACCTGATGGCTTCCGGTGGAAAAATTCACAGAAACTATAACCGCTGGGTGCACAACCTCGATAAAGACATTCAGATTAACCTGGCCGCGGATTCATCTCTGTAATCCTGTCCCTGAAGTACACTCGGGCCAGTCATGGCCCGCTCTCTCTACTAATACTGTAAAAGGTTGTGCCGAACGTGTACAAAAAGGACTCTCTCAGCGCACTGGATGCCATTACCGAAGCGCAACGTATTGCTTTTGCCCCCATGCTCTTTCAAACCGCATTATGCCTACGCAATTCAGGCATCCTGGATTATCTCGATAAGCAAGGAAAACTCGGCGCAACGCTTGAAGCTATTTGCACGGATTGCGACGTAAATGAATATGCCGTCAGCGTATTGCTGGATATGGGATTAAGCGGACGCATCCTTACCCATAAAGAGGGGCAATATTATCTCGCTAAAGTAGGGCATTTCTTACTTCATGATGCAATGACCCGAGTAAATATGGATTTCACTCAGGACGTTTGCTATCAGGGATTGTTCTTTTTAGAAAATGCGTTGCAGGAAGGAAGGCCTTCCGGGCTAAAAGTTTTTGGCGACTGGCCAACCATTTATCCAGCATTATCGCAGCTCCCACAGGCGGCGCGTAAAAGCTGGTTCGCATTCGATCATTACTATTCTGACGGCGCTTTCAACGCCGCGCTGCCGTATGTATTCGCCAGTCAGCCTGCAACCCTGTACGATGTAGGCGGAAATACCGGAAAATGGGCGCTGCGCTGCTGCCAGTATGATGAAAATATCGCGGTAACGTTATTAGACTTGCCACAACAAATTGCGCTGGCTCGCGAAAATATAGAAAATGCGGGTCTGTCTCATCGCATTAATTTTCATGCCGTGGATATGCTGAGCGACGAGCGCCTGCCGGGAGAGGCTGATATCTGGTGGATGAGCCAATTTCTTGACTGCTTTTCGCCAGAACAAATTGTCACCATGCTCAGTAATGTGGCGCGCGTGATGAAGCCAGGTGCAAGATTATGCATTCTGGAACTGTTCTGGGACGCGCAGAAATTTGAAGCGGCCTCATTTAGCCTGAATGCGTCTTCGCTCTATTTTACCTGTATGGCCAACGGAAATAGCCGTTTCTACAGCATAGAGAAGTTTTACCGCTATCTTGAAATGGCAGGATTCAAGATAGAACAACGCCACGATAATTTAGGCGTCGGGCATACCTTATTGATATGCCAGAAAATAAAATAATAAAGCAGCGCTAAGCGCTGTTTTGGCGTTCAAATTAACGCCAGTAGAATCATTGATCGATCGCGGACGCGAGTGGATGACATTTTCATTAAACATAGTTGATTGGCAAGCCATGGCTCCTGGGGTCAATGGTAGCGAACAGTGGCTTCAGTGGTCACGGCATTTGCACGCCATTGATCCAGCGGCCTCCCCAGCCAAGCTTAGCGAGCTGCCGATGATGACCGCCCGCCGACTCAGTTCCGGTAGCAAGCTGGCCGTAGAATGCGGACTGGCGATGCTGCGCCGTCATCATATCGACGCGGTGCTGTACACCAGCCGCCACGGCGAGCTGGAGCGCAATTACCGAATCCTCCACGCGCTGGCAACAGAGCAGGCGCTCTCGCCAACCGATTTCGCCTTATCGGTGCATAACTCCGCGGTGGGTAACCTGACGATTGCCGCAAAAAAACCGATAGTCTCGTCGTCGCTTTCTGCCGGACGGGATACCTTCCAGCAGGGCTTATATGAAGTGATGGGCCTTTTACAGGCGGGCTATCAGCGCGTACTAATGGTCGATTTCGATGGCTTTCTGCCCGAGTTTTATCACCCACAGCTGCCATCTGATATGCCAACCTGGCCCTATGCGACGGCATGGGTGATTGAAGCAGGCAGCGAATGGCAGTGTCAGACTCAGCGCCAAAGCGTGCCCAGCGAAGAGACCGCCCTGCCGCAAAGCCTGCTGTTTTTACGCCACTATTTACAACACACCGACGCCTTTACGCTCCCCGGCGAGCGCGTTCAGTGGCTATGGAGCCGCGCATGAACGGCGTCTTGTCACAGCTAAACCGTCTCTGGCGAGCGGCGATGGCCGGCCTTTGTTTCGCGCTGTTCGGGATTGGCGGGCTGCTGCTCTCTCTTGTCTGGTTCAACCTGCTGCTGGTGACGGTCCGCAACAAGGCCCGCCGCCGCCGCCTCGCGCGGCGCAGCGTTTCGGCAAGTTTCCGACTCTTTTTAACCGTAGTAAAATCCGTCGGCGTACTCGATTACCACATTGAAGGGGGCGATATTTTACGCCAGGAGCACGGTTGCCTGGTCGTCGCCAACCACCCCAGCCTGATCGATTACGTCATGCTGGCGTCCGTCATGCCCGAAACCGACTGCCTGGTGAAAAGCGCGCTGCTGAAAAATCCCTTCCTCAGCGGCGTAATTCGTGCCGCGGATTATCTGGTTAACGATCAAGCCGATGCCCTGCTGCCCGCCAGTCGTGAGCGTTTACAGCAAGGCGATACTATTTTGATTTTTCCCGAGGGAACGCGCACGCTTCCCGGCGAAAAAATGACGCTACAACGCGGCGCGGCTAATATCGCCGTGCGCTGTAGCAGCGATTTACGCGTAGTGGTTATCCGCTGCAGCGAGCACATGCTGGGCAAACAGAGCAAGTGGTATGACGCACCGCAAACCAAACCGATCTTTACCATTACGGTTGGCGAGCGGGTGCAAATCGACCAATTTTACAACGCAAATGTACAAGAACCGGCACTGGCGGCAAGGCAGTTGAACCGGCATCTTTTGCTTCAATTACAATCAGGTACTACGCCTGGCACAGGAATTAATGATGCAAGCGCTCTATCTTGAAATTAAAAATTTGATTATCAACACATTGAACCTGGACGAACTGTCCGCTGACGATATCGACACAGAAGCAGCGCTGTTTGGCGATGGTCTGGGTCTGGACTCAATCGATGCTCTGGAGCTCGGTCTGGCAGTGAAAAACCAGTATGGCGTGGTGCTGTCGGCTGAGAGCGAAGAGATGCGCCAACACTTCTTTTCCGTCGCCACGCTGGCATCTTTCATTCACGCGCAACGTGCCTGAGGAGAGTCCGTTATGACCGATCAAAAAGCCATTTACGAAGAAGTCTCCACGCTGTTGGTTAAGCTGTTTGAAATCGACCCGCAGGATATTAAGCCCGAGGCGCGCCTGTACGACGATCTGGAGCTGGACAGCATTGATGCTGTCGACATGATCGTCCATCTGCAAAAGAAAACCGGTAAGAAAATCAAGCCGGAAGAGTTCAAAGCCGTGCGTACCGTGCAGGATGTTGTCGACGCGGTAGAACGCCTGCTCAAAGAAGCCTGATTCGTCATGTCAGGCGTTCGCTCGCTACCGGTGGTCCCACTGCTGACGGGCTTACTGCTTCTGGCCTGGCCATTTTTGATTTGGTTTGGGCTGGCACATAACAGCCTGCACTGGCTGCTGCCTCTGATGGCGCTGCTGCTTTTTTTACGCTTTCGCCAGACCCGGCGACAGGCGGGACCGCTGCGTATCGTCACCCAGGTGGTAGCGATAGCGGGCATGACGCTGTGCATTGCTAGCTATCTGCTTAAAACGCACCAGTTGCTGCTGTTCTACCCGGTGGTGGTCAACGCCGTCATGCTGGCGGTGTTTGGCGGTTCGCTATGGTCATCCATGCCCATCGTCGAACGTCTGGCACGACTGCGCGAGCCAGCGCTCTCGGATAATGGCGTGTGCTATACCCGCCGCGTGACGCAAATCTGGTGCGCCTTTTTCATCATCAACGGCGGCATTGCGCTGTTTACCGCGCTACGCGGTGATATGTCCCTGTGGACGGCCTGGAACGGGATGCTCTCCTATCTGTTGATGGGAACGCTGATGGCGGGCGAGTGGTTAGTCCGCCGCCGGATGATTAAACGAGATATCCAATGAAGCAGCCCCTCCCACTCTCAGAGTGGCTCAGCACCCAACGTCCAGCCGAGATGCCCATTGCATGGCAAGAAGGCTGTACCTGGACACTCGGCCATCTACGCCATGATGTTGACCAGTTGATAGCGCACCTGCATCAGCAGAAAGCTGAACGCTGGGCGCTATGCTTTGAGAACAGCTATCTGTTTATCGTAGCGCTGCTGGCGACGCTGCATGCGGGCAAAACGCCGGTGATCCCCGGTCACTGCCGCGTGTCGTTATTAAACGAACAGCGCGCACTGTTTGACGGCGTATTGAGCGATAAGTCACTGGACTGGCAGGGAGCGCAGCTAATTGTCAGCTCTGCCATGGCAACCGCAACGCACGAAATCTCTTTACCAGCGATCCGCCAGGACGTCTTCGTTGAACTCTTTACTTCAGGCTCAACCGGCCAGCCGAAGAGGGTCATCAAGCCCATCAGCCGCCTTGACCGCGAAGCAGCACTGCTCGCCTCACGTTTTGCCGACCGTCTTGCAGGCTGTCGGGTCGTGGCCTCGGTGGTCCCTCAGCATTTGTACGGTCTGACGTTTCGTATCTTCCTGCCGATGACGCTGGGCCTGCCCCTGCATGCCGCCATGACCTGGTATGCCGAACAGCTGGCCGCCCTGAGCCATGAACATCGCTATGCGTTTATCAGCAGCCCGGCGTTTCTCAAACGCCTCGACAACCAGCTGACGCCTCCACCGGTCGAACTGATTTTGTCCGCAGGCGGCATGCTGCCCTGGCAAGATGCCGCACAGGCCGCCGGTTGGCTGCAAGTCTGGCCGGACGAAATTTATGGCAGTACCGAAACTGGCGTTATCGCCTGGCGCCATCGCCAGCAAGACGACGCGGCATGGTTGCCCTTTCCCGGCGTCAGGTTTCATGCTGAAAATGACGTATTTCGCGTGTTTTCTCCGCTGATTGCTGATGATAACGGCCTGTTACTCGACGATGCTCTGCATTTTGAAGAAAACGGCCAGTTTCGCCTGACTGGACGTCAGGGCCGGATAGTTAAAATTGAAGAGAAACGTATTTCACTTGGCGAAGTGGAGCAGCGCCTGCTGGCGCTGGACGGCATCCTTGAAGCGGCGGTATTGCCAGTGACTCGCGGCAGCCGTCAGGGCGTTGGCGCATTGCTGGTGCTGGACGACAACGCCCGCGAGCGCTGGAGTAAAAGCCAGGAATTAGCATGGCGTAAAGCGCTGCGCGCGTTGCTTGAGCCGGTTGCTATTCCTCGTTACTGGCGGGTGGTTGACGAAATCCCGGTTAACAGTATGAACAAGCGTGTCTATGCGCAATTACAGGAGTTATTTCATGAAACCCCATGAAATTGAGCGCCATCAGGCACAACCCCAACAGGTCGAGATCGTTTTGCATCTCGACCCTTCTCTGTTCTGGTTTCGTGGACATTTTGCCGTGCAGCCGCTGCTGCCCGGCGTCGCGCAGATGGACTGGGTAATGCATTACGCCACCACGCTGCTCGCCCCCGGCTGGCGTTTTCACAGCATTCAGAACGTGAAATTTCAGGCCCCGCTGCTGCCGGAAACCACCGTCACGCTAGCCCTGAACTGGCAAGAAGAACGCCAGATGCTGAGCTTCAGCTATCAACGCCATGATGGCGATGCGCGCCACACCACCAGCAGCGGGAAAATCCGGTTATGCCGATAGCCTTCCAGCCCTGCGTACTGATCCCCTGCTACAACCACGGCGCAATGATGGCAAGCGTGCTGGCACGGCTTCAGCCGTTTGGTCTGCCCTGCATTGTGGTGGACGACGGCAGCGACGATGCCACGCGGGATGAACTAGCCCGCCTGGCGGCAGAAGATAAAAATCTGACCTTAATTCGCCTGCCGATTAACTCGGGCAAAGGTGCAGCGACGATCTGCGGCATGCAGGCGGCGGCAGAGGCCGGATTCAGCCATGCGGTGCAGGTTGATGCCGACGGCCAGCATGCCATTGAAGATATTCCTGAACTTCTTGTGCTGGCAGAGCTTCACCCAACAGCACTGATTTCCGGGCAGCCTATTTATGACGATTCCATACCCCGCTCGCGCCTGTACGGACGCTGGGTGACCCACGTCTGGGTGTGGATTGAAACCCTCTCGTTCCAGCTCAAAGACAGCATGTGCGGCTTTCGGGTTTATCCGGTAGCACCGACGCTACAGCTGGCGCAGTGCGTGACGCTCGGCAAGCGAATGGATTTTGATACCGAAGTGATGGTGCGCCTCTACTGGCAGGGCAACACCAGCTATTTTGTCCCCACCCGCGTCACCTATCCGCTGGACGGTCTGTCCCATTTTGACGCCCTGAAAGACAATTTGCGTATTTCACGGATGCACACACGCCTGTTTTTTGGCATGTTGCCGCGCATCCCGTCGCTGCTTTTTCGCCGCGCATCGCCACACTGGGCGCGCCAGCAGGAAGTGAAGGGTTTATGGGGGATGCGCCTGATGCTACTCGTGTGGCGATTACTCGGGCGCAAAGCATTCTCCCTGCTGCTCTACCCGGTGGTCGGCGTTTACTGGATGACGGCAACAACCGCCCGCAAAGCCTCCCAACGCTGGATTGCCCGCGTGCGTGAACAGCTAACCGCTCGCCAGATGCCGCTGCCGCCATCGCTCACCAGCTATCAGCACTTCCTGCGTTTTGGCGATGCGATGCTCGATAAAATTGCCAGCTGGCGTGGCGAACTGCGGTTAGGCCGCGATGTGATCTTTGCCCCTGGCGCAGAAGAGACGCTCAACGTTAGCTCACCACGCGGCAAGCTGCTGCTGGCCTCGCATCTGGGCGATGTGGAAGCCTGTCGCGCACTGGCGCAATTACAGGGTAGCAAAACCATCAACGCGCTGGTGTTTAGCGACAATGCCCAGCGCTTTAAGCAAATTATGCAAGAGATGGCCCCGCAGGCCGGGCTGAATCTGCTGCCGGTAACCGATATTGGCCCGGATACCGCGATCCTGCTTAAAGAGAAGCTGGATCGCGGCGAGTGGATTGCCATCGTCGGCGATCGTATTGCAGTCAATCCGCAACGCGGCGGCGAATGGCGCGTCTGCTGGAGCCACTTTATGGGGCAAGCGGCCCCCTTCCCGCAGGGACCCTTTATTCTCGCCTCTATTTTACGCTGCCCGGTGGATCTGATTTTCGCCCTGCGCCAACAGGGGAAACTGCGTATTCACTGCGAGCCTTTCGCCGACCCGCTACTGTTGCCGCGCGCCGACCGGCAAAACGCGTTACAGCAAACCATCGATCGCTACGCCGAGCGCCTGGAGCACTACGCACTACAGTCGCCGCTCGACTGGTTTAACTTTTTCGATTTCTGGCAGCTGCCGGATACCAAAGACAAGGAGTAAGGGTGCTTAACGATCCCCGCTTTACGGCTGAAGTCGAGCTGACCATTCCGTTCCACGACGTCGATATGATGGGCGTGGCGTGGCACGGAAACTATTTCCGCTATTTCGAAATTGCCCGCGAGGCGCTGCTGAATCAGTTCGATTATGGCTATCGGCAGATGAAAGAATCGGGCTATCTGTGGCCGGTAGTCGATACCCGCGTTAAGTACCGCAACCCACTGACCTTTGAGCAGCACATTCGCGTACGCGCCCGCCTCGAGGAGTTCGAAAACCGTCTGCGCATTGGTTACGAAATTTTCGATGCCGAAACCGGCAAGCGCGCCACTACCGGTTACACCATTCAGGTGGCGGTAGAAGAAAAAAGCCGCGAACTGTGCTTCGTCAGCCCGGCAATCCTGTTCGAACGTATGGGAGTCACGCCATGAGATACTTACCACTGCTGGCGCTGCTCATCAGCCCTTTCGTCAGCGCCCTGACGCTTGATGATCTACAACAGCGCTTTACCGAACAGCCGGTGGTTCGCGCTCACTTCGATCAAACCCGCACCATCAAGGATCTGCCGCAGCCGCTGCGATCCCAGGGCAAAATGCTGATCGCTCGCGAACAAGGTTTACTGTGGGATCAAACCGCCCCGTTCCCGATGCAGCTGCTGCTCGATGACAAACGGATGGTACAGGTGATTAACGGCCAGCCGCCGCAAACCATCACCGCCGAGAACAACCCACAAATGTTCCAGTTCAACCATCTGCTACGCGCGCTGTTCCAGGCGGATCGTAAAGTGCTGGAAGAGAACTTTCGCGTAGAGTTTGCTGACAAAGGCGAAGGCCGCTGGACGCTGCGCCTGACGCCGATCACCACGCCGCTGGATAAGATTTTCGCGACCATCGATTTAGCCGGAAAAATCTATCTGGAGAGCATTCAACTGAACGATAAGCAGGGCGATCGCACCGATATCGCCCTTTCCCAACACCAACTGACGCCCGCACAGCTAACTGATGACGAACGCCAACGCTTTGCCGCCCAGTAAACGTCCCGCGCTGTTCTGGGGAATCGCCTGCCTGATCCTGCTGGGCGTGTTGCTGACGCTGTTGCCTCAGGCGCGGCTTAACAGCAGCGTCCTGGCGATGCTGCCAAAACAGGCGCTCGGCGCGATCCCACCGAGCCTCAACGACGGCTTTATGCAGCGCCTTGACCGGCAACTGGTCTGGCTGGTAAGCCCTGGGAAAAAAGCCGACCCGCAGGTTGCCCGCAGCTGGTTGTCGCTATTACAGAAATCGCAGGCGCTGGCTGAGGTCAAAGGCCCGATGGACGCCGACAGCCAGCAGGCCTGGGGCGCTTTCTTCTGGCAGCACCGCAACGGCCTGATCGATAGCGACACCCGCGCACGCCTGCAAAACGGCGGCGAGGCGCAGGCGCAGTGGATTCTTTCCCAACTCTACTCGGCCTTCTCCGGCGTGAGCGGTAAAGAGCTGCAAAATGACCCGCTGATGCTGATGCGCGGCTCGCAGTTGGCAATGGCCAAAAACGGCCAGCGCCTGCGGCTGATGGACGGCTGGCTGGTGGCCCAGGATGAACAGGGCAACTACTGGTACCTGCTGCACGGCGAGCTGGCCGGTTCGTCGTTTGATATGCAGCAGACGCACCATCTGGTCACCACGCTCAATACGCTGGAAGGTGAGCTCAAGGCGCAATATCCGCAGGCGCAGCTGTTGTCTCGCGGGACCATGTTCTACAGCGATTACGCCAGCCAGCAGGCGAAGCGAGATGTTTCGACCCTCGGCGTTGCCACCCTGTTTGGGGTGATTTTGCTGATTGTGGCGGTGTTCCGTTCCCTGCGCCCGCTGCTGCTGTGCCTGATTTCGATCGGTATTGGCGCGCTGGCGGGCACCGTCGTCACGTTGCTGATTTTTGGCGAGCTGCACCTGATGACGCTGGTGATGAGCATGAGCATCATCGGGATCTCCGCTGACTACACGCTTTACTATCTGACCGAGCGGATGGTGCACGGCGCAGAAACCTCACCGTGGCAAAGCCTCAGCAAAGTGCGCAATGCCCTGCTGCTGGCGCTGCTTACCACCGTGGCGGCGTATCTGATTATGATGCTCGCCCCCTTCCCCGGCATTCGTCAGATGGCGGTATTCGCGGCGGTGGGCCTGAGTGCTTCCTGCCTGACGGTGATTTTCTGGCATCCGTGGCTGTGTCGTGGGCTGCCGGTGCGCCCGGTTCCGGCGATGCTACTGATGCTACGCTGGCTTGCGGCCTGGCGACGTAATAAAAAGCTTTCCCTCGGCCTGCCGGTGGCGCTGGCTCTCTTCTCACTGGCGGGAATAGCGACGCTGCGCGTGGACGATGATATCTCGCAGCTCCAGGCGCTGCCACAGGATATCCTGGCACAGGAAAAAGCGATTACCGCGCTGACCGGGCAGAGCGTCGATCAGAAGTGGTTTGTGGTGTACGGCAAGTCTGCACAGCAAACGCTGGAGCGGCTGGAACTGTTTACCCCCGCGCTGGAGCAGGCGAAAAAAGAGGGATGGCTTGGCGGTTATCGCACTATTGCGCTGAATTCACTCGCCCGACAGCAGCAGGATCTCAGCCTGCTGAAAAACGCAGCGCCAGCCGTCATCAAAGCCCTGAACAACGCCGGACTGGCGACGGTAAATCCCGATCTTAACGCCATGCCGGTAACGGTCGATGCCTGGCTTGCCAGCCCGGCCAGCGAAGGCTGGCGGCTGCTGTGGATAACGCTGGTCGATGGCGAAAGTGGCGTGCTGGTACCGGTTGAAGGGATGAAAAACAGTGCTGCATTAAGTACCCTCAGCACGAAATACTCCGGCGTCGCGTGGATGGATCGTAAAAGCAGCTTTGACGAACTGTTCGCGCTGTATCGCCATATTCTGACCGGCCTGCTATTGGTTGCGCTGGCAGTGATTGCCTGCGGCGCGATGGTGCGGCTTGGCTGGCACAAAGGGTTAATCAGTCTCGTGCCATCGGTATTATCACTGGGCTGCAGTCTGGCAGTGCTGGCGCTGAGCAGCCATGCAGTCAATTTGTTCTCGCTGCTGGCGCTGGTGCTGGTACTCGGCATCGGCATTAACTACACGCTGTTTTTCAGCAATCCCCGCGGCACGCCGTTAACCTCATTTTTAGCGATTACGCTGGCCATGCTAACCACCTTGCTCACGCTGGGGATGCTGGTCTTTAGCGCCACTCAGGCGATCAGTAGCTTTGGCATTGTGCTGGTAAGCGGCATTTTCACAGCCTTCCTGCTGTCACCGCTGGCGATGCCAGGGAAAAAAGAGAAAAAAAGAAGATGATTAAACAGACATTCTGGCGCGCCGCTGCGCTGGTCGCCACGCTGATGCTGGCCGGTTGCAGCCACTCACAGCCCGAACAAGAAGGCCGACCACAGGCGTGGCTGGAACCGGGCGCACGCGTGACGCTACCCGCGCCGGGGATCTCTCCGGCGGTCAGTTCCCAGCAGCTCCTCACTGGCAGTTTTAACGGCAAAACCCAGTCGCTGCTGGTGATGCTTAATGCCGATGATAAAAAACTCACCCTGGCAGGACTCTCCTCTGTCGGTATCCGCCTGTTCCTCGTCACTTACGATGAAAAAGGGCTGCATGCCGAACAGTCGATCGTGGTGCCGCAGTTGCCGCCAGCCAGCCAGGTGCTGGCCGACGTGATGCTCAGCCACTGGCCGATTAGCGCCTGGCAGCCACAGCTGCCGAAGGGCTGGACGCTCACCGATATCGGCGACAAGCGCGAGCTGCGCAACGCCCGCGGCAAGCTGGTCACCGAAATCACCTACCTGAACCGCAAAGGCAAGCGCGAGCCCATCAGCATCGAACAGCACGTGTTTAAATACCACATCACCATTCAATACCTGGGTGACTGAGATGATCTACATTTCTGCGGTTGGCTTGATTAACGCGCTGGGCAACAACGCCGATGAAATAGCCGCCAATCTGACGCGCGGCGTGGCTCCCGGTATGCGCCCGCGCACCGGCTGGCTTCAGGGCCATCCGCACGCGGTTTTAGCCGGCGTCGACGGTGAACTGCCGACGATTCCTGATGAGTTTAGCGCCCATCGTTCGCGCAATAATCAGCTACTGCTGGCTGCGCTCGCGCAAATCCAGCCGCAGGTAGATGACGCCATTGCGCAGTTTGGTCGCGACCGCGTTGCCGTGGTGCTCGGCACCAGCACCTCCGGGCTGGACGAAGGCGACGTGCATGTTGATCTCACGCTCAACGGCAAAGCGAGCAGCGCCTGGCAGTACCCGCAGCAGGAGTTGGGCGACCCGTCGCGCTTTCTCAGCCACTGGCTGGCATTAGACGGCCCGGCGTTTACGCTCTCTACCGCCTGCTCATCCAGCGCCCGCGCGATCATGAGCGGACGTCGCCTGGTTGAATCCGGGCTGGCGGATGTGGCGATTGTCGGCGGGGCGGACACGCTAAGCCGGATGCCAATCAACGGTTTCCATAGTCTGGAATCACTCTCGCCGACGCTCTGTCAGCCGTTTGGTCGCGACCGCTGCGGGATTACCATCGGCGAAGGCGCGGCGCTGATGCTGCTGACCCGCGAGCCGCAGCCGATTGCATTGCTGGGCGTTGGCGAATCCAGCGATGCGTACCATATTTCGGCCCCGCATCCGCAGGGCGAAGGGGCGATTCGCGCCATTCGTCAGGCGCTGAACGACGCGGGGCTAACGCCGGAGCAGGTGGGCTATATCAATCTGCACGGTACCGCCACGCCGCTGAATGACAAAATTGAGTCCAACGTGGTAAGCGAGCTGTTTGGCGAGCGCGTGCCATGCAGCTCTACCAAGCACCTGACCGGACACACGCTGGGTGCGGCAGGGATCACCGAAGCCGCCATCAGTATGCTGGTTTTGCAGCGCGACCTGCCGCTACCGCCGCAGGATTTCAGCCAGTCGCCGCGCGATGAAACGCTGCCTGCCTGCGGGATCATCGAGTGCCCGCAGCCGCTGGCGCGCCCGGTCATCCTGTCAAACTCGTTTGCCTTTGGCGGCAATAACGCCAGTATCCTGCTCGGGAGAATGCCATGAGCCACTATTTAGCGCCCGGAGACTATCTGCCTCACGATGCGCCAATGCTGCTGCTTGAAGAAGTGGTTAGCGTGACGGACGACTCCGCTACCTGCCGCGTCACGATATCGCCTAACGGCGTGCTGGCCCCGTTTCTTGATACAGCAGGCAATCTGCCCGGCTGGTTCGCCCTGGAGCTGATGGCGCAGACCGTTGGCGTCTGGTCCGGCTGGCACCGTCATCAGACGGGTCAGGCCAGTATCTCGCTGGGCATGGTGCTCGGGGCACGTGAATTAATCTGTGCGGCGGGAATATTGCCCCACGGCCTGACGCTGGATATTAACGTCACGCTGCTGATGCAAGATGCACGTTTTGGCAGCTTTGAATGCGCCATTCAGGCCGGTGAAGAGATGCTGGCAAGCGGTCGCGTCAACACCTTCCAGCCGACATCGGAAGAACTTAACACCCTATTTCAACAAGGAGCGTCCGCATGAGTCGTTCAGTTTTGGTTACCGGCGCCAGTAAGGGCATCGGTCGCGCTATCGCCCGCCAGCTGGCGGCGGACGGCTTTGTGGTCGGCGTTCACTATCATCGCGATGCACAAGGTGCCCAGGGGACGTTGGATGCAATCCTCAATGCTGGCGGCACGGGGCGTCTGCTGGCCTTTGACGTCGCCAACCGCGAGCAGTGTCGAGAAGTGCTGGAGCAAGATAACGACGCGCACGGTGCCTGGTACGGCATCGTCAGCAATGCCGGCATTACCCGCGATGCCGCCTTCCCGGCGCTCAGCGATAACGACTGGGATGCGGTGATCCACACCAACCTCGACAGCTTCTATAACGTTATCCAGCCGTGCATGATGTCGATGATTAGCGCTCGTCAGGGTGGGCGCATCATTACCTTATCGTCGGTTTCCGGCGTGATGGGCAATCGCGGCCAGGTCAACTACAGCGCCGCCAAGGCGGGGATTATTGGAGCGACAAAAGCGCTGGCGATTGAGCTGGCAAAACGCAAAATTACCGTCAACTGCATCGCGCCGGGGCTAATTGATACCGGGATGATCGAAATGGAAGAGGCCGCGCTGAAAGAAGCCATGTCGATGATCCCGATGAAACGGATGGGCCAGGCCGATGAAGTGGCCGGGCTTGCCAGCTATTTAATGTCAGATATCGCGGGTTACGTCACCCGTCAGGTGATTTCTATCAATGGAGGGATGTTATGACACGTCGCGTCGTGATCACAGGGATGGGCGGCGTCACCGCCTTTGGCGAAAGCTGGCAGACCGTTTCCGCCAGGCTGCTGGCCTATGAAAACGCAGTGCGCAAAATGCCGGAGTGGCAGGTTTATGACGGGCTGCACACGCTGCTGGGCGCGCCGGTGGATGATTTCACCCCACCGGAGCACTATACCCGCAAGCGTATTCGCTCTATGGGTCGCGTGTCGCTGATGTCCACCCGCGCGACCGAACTGGCGCTGGAGCAGGCCGGGCTGATTGGCGATGCGGTGCTGACCAATGGTGAAACCGGCATCGCCTACGGCTCGTCAACCGGCAGCACCGGTCCGGTGAGCGAATTCGCTACCATGTTGACCGAAAAGCACACCAATAATATTACCGGCACCACCTACGTGCAGATGATGCCACACACCACCGCCGTCAACACCGGGCTGTTTTTCGGCCTGCGCGGTCGCGTTATCCCTACCTCCAGCGCCTGCACCTCCGGCAGCCAGGCGATTGGCTACGCATGGGAAGCGATTCGTCACGGCTACCAAACAGTGATGGTCGCTGGCGGCGCGGAAGAGTTGTGTCCGTCGGAAGCGGCGGTGTTTGATACCCTGTTCGCCACCAGCCAGCGTAACGACGAACCGAAAACCACGCCCTCACCGTTTGATGAACATCGCGACGGGCTGGTAATAGGCGAAGGCGCAGGCACGTTGATTCTGGAAGAACTTGAGCACGCCAAAGCGCGCGGCGCGACCATTTACGGCGAGATTATCGGTTTTGCCACCAACTGCGATGCGGCGCATATCACCCAGCCGCAGCGCGAGACGATGCAGATTTGTATGGAGCAGTCGCTGAAAATGGCGGGCTTAAACGCGCGGGATATCGGCTATATTTCGGCTCATGGCACGGCTACCGACCGCGGTGATATTGCGGAAAGCCTGGCAACGGCAGCGATTTATGGCGACAACGTGCCGATCTCGTCACTGAAAAGTTATTTTGGCCATACGCTGGGTGCCTGCGGGGCGCTGGAAGCCTGGATGAGTTTGCAAATGATGCGCGAGGGATGGTTTGCCCCGACGCTCAATTTAAACCGGCCGGATGCTAACTGCGGCGCACTGGATTACATCATGGGTGAAGCCCGCAAGATTGATTGCGAGTTCCTGCAAAGCAACAATTTTGCTTTTGGCGGCATCAACACCTCGCTGGTGATCAAGCGCTGGCCCTGAGAGATAGCTTTTGGGAATAGCGCCGGCCCATTTCCCGGAGGCGGCGCTTCACGCGCCTTGTCCGGGCTACCGGCCCGCAGACGGTTGTGAACCCGTAGCCCGGGAAGCCGCAGCGCCACCGGGACGAAGCAGCGCCGATGCATCAGCCCCGGCGCTTCACCGGCCAGAAGATAGTCAGCACCCCGGCGACAATCAGCAGCACGCCCAATAACGATTGCCAGTGGAAAGGCTCATACCAGCCGGGGAGCCAGATGGCGGCGGCCCACACCAGAATGTAGCTCAGACTGAGTAGCGCGTAGGCCTTCGCCAGCGGTAATTGGTGCAGGGCGAAGTACCAGCAGACCATCGACAACAGATAGCCGAGCAGGCCAAACACCAGGCCAAAGGTCCCCGCCCGCAGATGCAGCAGATGGTTGAGAAAGGTGAGTAAATCCGTCAGCGGCGGCAGTTCAACCATGGCGCTACGCAGCAACAGCTGCGCGCCGCTGACCAGTCCGACGCTGAATAATGCCCAGATTAAGCCCATCAGATGCGGCTCCCCAGAATAACGATCCCGACGACGATCAGCCCTACGCCAACCCAGTGGCGGCGCGCCACCGGCTCGCGCCAGATCCCCCACGCCGCAAGGGTTACCCAGACAAAGTTCAGGCTCAGCATCGGGTAGGCAATGCTGACCGGGATAGACTGCAGTACACTAAGCCACAACAGCATGCTGCAGCCCAGGGAGAGTAATGCTAACCCCAGCCAGCCAAGGATGTGGTGCCCGCGCCGCCCCGATTTGGACGGGCGGGTTGCCTGTTTCTGGCACAGCTGTCCGGCGCAGCTCAGTAAGCTGGCGAAAACCAGACAGATCCAGACGCTCATTGCGGCAAGTACTGGATAAACACTACCCGGCCTAGCTCGTAGGAGTTATCAGGTTTGGGTAGCGGTAAGTCGGCCATACTCTCTCCTTTGTCCATCAGCAGAACCAGTGAAATCGGCCCCTGCTGGCGGTGCGCAGCCAGCCAATCGGCAAACTGTTCTTTATCCACAAACTGGCTCTGCGCATCCGGCCAGGACAGACCGTACTTCAGCTCGCCCTGCTTGTCGAACAGAATGATATCGCTACGCTTTAGCTCCCACGACAGCCCACCGGCAATACCGACATTATTGGTCAAAACATAGCGGCTTGGCGTCAGCGACTCGCTGACGATATCCACCAGGAACTGCGGCTGTTTGCTGTCAATAACCCGGTCCGGGATAGCAAAACCTACCAGCAGCGCCAGTCCCAGCGGGCAAATGGCGGCTAAGGTCCAGCGGCGGCCATTATCTTTCATCGCCAGCCAGCCCATCAGCGCCCAGCAGCCAAAGATCAGCGCCGCCAACAGGCACTTGTACAGCTCAATGTGGCTCCACACCGGATTGTGCATAAAGCCCCAAGGCGAGACCACCAGCACGGCGACCAGGCCAATCAGACCGAAGCCTAAGTTGATCATGCCGTTGATTTTCAGCGCTTTCGCCCCGGCCTTCGCGGCATCCAGCGCGTAGCGAGCCATCAGAATCGACAGCGGCGCGAAACACGGCAGGATGTAGGTTGGTAGCTTACCTTTGGCAATGCTGAAGAACAGGAACGGCATCGCCACCCATCCGAGCAAATACAGCGCCCCGCGCGACTCATCGCGTTCGGTCCAGCCGCGCTTGAGCGCCCCTGGTAGCAGCGCCAGCCACGGCAGGCTCCCGGCAATCAGGAACGGGATGTAGTACCAGAACGGCGCTTTATGCTGGGCATCTTTTTCAGCAAAACGCTGGATATGTTCAACCCAGAAGAAGTAGCGCCAGAAGTCCGGTTCGCGTTTGGCGATGGCAAGCCCCCACGGCAGCACTACCAGCACGCAGACTCCCACCGCCAGCCAGCCGTAGGTCAGCACTTCGCGCCAGCGCTTACGCGCAATCACCCACGGCAATACCCCGACCACCGGCACCGCCAGCGCGAGAAAGCCTTTGGTCATCACCCCCATTCCGCAGGCCACGCCCAGTAAGACGTAGCCAACGATTTTGCCGCTGTGACTTTGGGCCTGTACCGCGCCCCAGAAGCTGCACATCGCCAGCGCCATCCACATGGTAATCATCGGGTCCAGTACCGCATAGGTACCGATACCGTAGACCAGCAGCGCGGTCAGGAAGATAACCGGCGACAGGATCGCCAGGCGTTTATCGCGGAAAATCCGCCATGCCAGCCAGGCTACCAGCAGGGCGGTGACGGTAATGGAGAACACCACCCCGAAGCGGACGCCAAAATTATTGTGACCGAATAGCCACTGGCCAATGCTGTTAATCCAGTATCCGGCGATTGGTTTTTCAAAATAGCGCAGGCCGAGGAAATGCGGCACCACCCAGTCGCCGGTCGCCAGCATCTCACGGCTGATTTCCGCATAGCGGGTTTCATCCGGCTGCCAAAGCAAGCGGAAGTTTAGCGGCAGTAAATAGTAGAGGGCAAAAAGAGCGACCAGAGCCGCACCGTAGCGAATGCTTTTCATCAAACACCCGAATTGAGTAATTGTTCACGTCCAAGCCAGCCTTCCCGGCCAGCCAGTTCTCCACGAACCACTTTGCCTCGCGGCAGCACGCTAAAATCGGCGGGCAGCAACTGGCTTAGCGGGCAAAACTGAATCTCTTCCTGAGCGGCCATGGTCAGCATTTCATCGAACTGTTGAGCAAAGGCAATACCTTCAACTTCAGCGTGGATGGTATAGACCGGCGTACCCGTATCGCGATGGATACAATCCAGCAGATAGCGATTGAAACCCGCAATATCCACCGCGCTGCCGACCACTTCATCCCAGGTCGGTAACGTCACCGGGATTTGCACGGTTCCCGGCGCGCCGTTGCCAAGCTGCGGCAGAAACGGGCCTGTCCCGCGACAGTCGCTGTTATAGAGGAAATCAAAAGCTTCTTTGGCCTTGATGACCCGCTGATCGGCACGCCAGCCAGCCACGGCGGAGCAGGCCACTGGACGGCCGATAATCCGCTCCAGCTCCAGCAGTCCGCGCTCAACCTCCAGCGTCAGGCGTTCCTGTGGCCAGACGCCGCTCCACGCCTGCCAGCTATAGTGATCCCAGGCGTGCAGACCGATTTCATGCTCCTGCGCGGCGGCGCGGATAACCTCTTCATTACCCGCACCAATTCTGCGCCCCGGCCAGGCGGTACCGGCCAGCAGGATATCCCAGCCGTACAACGAAGCGGCCTTTGAGCGCAGCATCTTCCACAGAAACTTCGGTTTTACCAGGCGCCATAAGTGACGCCCCATATTGTCCGGCCCGACGCTGAAAAAGAAGCTTGCCTGAATCCCGTGCTGGCTTAGCAGAGCCAGCAGCCGCGGGACCCCGTCCCGCGTACCGCGAAAGGTATCGACATCTATGCGTAAGCCGACCTGTCTCATGATTTGTTGTCGTCCACCAGTTCAACGGTGCGCAAGAAGAAGTCCAGGGTGTGTTCCACCGTCTCTTCCATCTCTACCGTCGGCACCCAGTTCAGACAGCGCTTCGCGTTGCGAATGCTCGGCTTACGGTGCTCAACGTCCTGGTAGCCTTTACCGTAATAATCGCTACTTTCGACTTCGCGGAAGCCGGCAAACGGCGGGAAGCGGTCGCGCAGCGGGTGGCGCTCAAAGCAGGCCAGCAGCATTTCCGCCAGCTCTTTGATGCTCGCTTCGTTATCCGGATTACCAATGTTGATAATCTGCCCGTCACAGCGGCCATCTTTGTTCTCGATAATGCGGAACAGCGCTTCGATACCGTCACTGATATCAGTGAAGCAACGCTTCTGCTTACCGCCCTCAATCAGCTTGATCGGCGAACCTTCGACCAGGTTGAGGATCAGTTGGGTGATGGCACGAGAGCTACCGATGCGTGCAGCGTTCAGGTTATCAAGACGCGGCCCCATCCAGTTGAACGGACGGAACAGGGTAAACTTGAGGTTGTTCTTATCGCCATAGGCCCAGATCACGCGGTCCAGCAGTTGCTTGGAAACCGAGTAAATCCAGCGCTGTTTGTTGATCGGCCCGACCACCAGGTTCGAACTATCTTCATCGAAGTTATTGTCGGTGCACATGCCGTACACTTCGGACGTCGACGGGAAGATAATGCGCTTATCGTATTTCACGCAGTCGCGGATAATCTTCAGGTTCTCTTCGAAGTCCAGTTCGAACACGCGTAGCGGGTTGCGGGTGTATTCGATAGGCGTGGCAATCGCCACCAGCGGTAGCACGACGTCGCACTTCTTAATGTGGTACTCGATCCACTCCGAGTGAATACTGATATCGCCTTCCACAAAGTGGAAACGCGGATTGTCGAGGAAACGGCTGATAGCGTCAGAGCCAATATCCAGGCCGTAAATCTCATAGTTGTCGTCCTGCAGCAGGCGCTCGGTCAGGTGGTTGCCGATAAAGCCGTTCACCCCGAGGATCAGCACGCGGGTGCGGCGCTTAATCGCCACGACCGGCTTGCTGCTCAGCACCGCGCCAGCAACCAGGCCCAGCGCCTGCGCCAGTTGCGTACCCTGCATATAAACGCCGCGTTCGGTCTGCCCGGTGACGATTTCCAGCGCCCCTTCCTGACAGGCAACAACCAGAGGCGCAGTGGAAATCACCGTACCCGCTTTGGCAGCGCTTAGATCGTGGCGCACGCGGGACTTCCAGACGATAAACTTATTTGCCCCGGCGTAGCCGAACGCGCCCGGCCACGGATCGGAGACCGCGCGCACCAGGTTATGCAGCGTCTGAGCGGGTTGCTCCCAATCGAGGCGACCATCTTCCGGCGTGCGGCGACCCACGTAGGTCGCCTGGCTTTCATCTTGTGCACGCTCTTCGGTTTTACCGTCGCGGATAGCCGGCAGCGCCTGGCCCAGCAGTTCGGATGCCGCAGCGCAAAGTTTACGATGCAGAACCAGCGCCGCGTCATCTGCGCCGATAGCCACGCTTTTCTGCGCCACGATATTCCCGGCGTCCGCGCGGTTAACCATACGATGCAGCGTCACGCCGGTTTCGCTTTCACCATTCACCAGCACCCAGTTCAGCGGCGCACGGCCACGGTATTTCGGCAGAAGTGAACCGTGCAGGTTGAAAGCCCCCTGCGGCGCGAGATTCAGAATGTCATCGCACAGCAGGTTGCGGTAATAGAACGAGAACAGCACGTCCGGTTTTATCTCACGGATACGTTCGATCCACAGCGGATGGTTCACGTCTTCTGGCGCCCACACCGGAATGCCTTGCTCTGCGGCAATACGCGCCACGGAGCCAAAGAAATGGTTTTCGCCAGGGTTATCCGGATGGGTAAAAATAGCGGCGATGTCATAACCGGCATCCAGCAGAGACTGAATACCTGCACAACCCATATCGTGATAAGCGAAGACTACAGCTTTCATGAACGATCTTCCTCTTGAGATGCCGTTTCCGGCTGGCGAACAACACGTTGAATAAAGTAGCGGGGACGGGCGCGAACATCGTTATAGATGCGACCGATATACTCCCCTAGCAGGCCCATACCGACAAACTGGGCACCGATAAACATGAACAACACCGCGAAGAGCATAAACACCCCTTCCGCCGCCCACTGTGGGCCAAACACCAGGCGCAGCACCACTAGCAGCAGGCCGAAGGCGAAGCCCAGCAGGGCGATGGCGCTGCCGAACAGGCTCAACAGACGCAGCGGCGTGGTGGTCAGGCAGGTCACCAGGTCGTACATCAGGTTAATCAGGCGCATAAAGCTGTATTTGGAGTCACCAAATTCACGCTCGGCATGCATTACCGGGATCTCAATTGCCCGGCGGGCGAAGGTATTCGCCAGAATTGGGATAAACGTACTGCGCTCGTGGCAGTTGAGCATTGCATCGATAATGTGGCGGCGATAGGCGCGCAGCATGCAGCCATAGTCGCCCATCGCTTTACCGGTAGTACGCTGGATCAGGCGGTTGATCATCTTCGAGGCGCTTTTACGGAAAAAGGTATCCTGGCGGTTCTGGCGAACGGTACCGACTACGTCGTAGCCCTCGTCGGCCTTCTCCACCAGACGCGGGATCTCTTCCGGCGGGTTTTGCAGGTCGGCATCAAGGGTAATGATCAGATCGCCGGTGACGTGGCTGAAGCCCGCCATAATCGCCGAGTGTTGGCCATAGTTGCGGTTCAACAACACCGCCACCACGTGGCTGCCTTCGGCCTCAGCGGCTTCGGTTAACATCCGCGCCGAATCATCGCTACTGCCATCGTCGACCAGCAGAATTTCATATTGGCGTCCGAGCGTCGCGCAGGCGGTATCGGTGCGGCGGATAAGCTCCGGTAGGCTCTCCTGTTCGTTATAAACAGGAATAACGACCGAGACCTTTTTCACGGGAGGATAGCTAAACATATCAACGTCCTGACAGCTGGTGCAGTGCGGCAATGACCCGAGTGACATCGTCATCGGTCATATCCGGGAACAACGGAATGGAACAAATGCGCGCGCTGTTCCATTCCGTATACGGTAATGAAACTTCAGGGAAACGCTCGCGGTAATACTTTTGCGTGTGCGCCGCGCGGAAGTGCAGGCCGGTGCCGATACCCATGGCTTTCAGTTTTTCCATCAGAGCATCGCGGCTGATACCGCAGGTGGCCTCATCGACGCGGATAATAAACAGGTGCCAGGCGTGCTGGTGTTCCCACTCGGGTACTGACAGCGGCTTGAATGGGGTATCAGCGAGTTCACTCAAGTAGCGTTGGGCAATTTTGGCGCGCCACAGATTGGCGTGGGCCAGTTTATCCAGCTGCACCAGGGCCAGCGCGGCGTTGATATCCGCCAGATTGTATTTAAAGCCCGGAGAAATCACCTCCGCCTGCGGGGCACGACCCAGGGTCTGACGGTCATAGGCGTCAACACCGAGACCGTGGAACTTCAGGCTGCGAATGCGCGTCGCCAGCTCGTCATCGTCGGTCACCACCAACCCGCCTTCGGCGCAGGTCATATTTTTGATCGCATGGAACGAGAAGATGGCGGTGCCGCGCCAGCCGACATGGCGGCCTTTGTAGTGCGTTCCCGCCGCGTGTGCAGCGTCTTCAATCACCGCAATTCCGTGCCGCTCGCCAATGGCGCGAATAGCGTCGATATCCACCGGCGCGCCCGCATAGTGCACGGGCACGATCGCTTTAGTACGCGGAGTGATCGCCGCTTCCACCGCTTCAGGGGTAACCATCAGATTATCGGAATCGACATCGATCATCACCGGGGTTGCGCCGAGCAGGCAGATCATGTTCAGCGTGGAGACCCAGGTTTGGGAAGGGGTGATCACTTCATCGCCCGCACCGATTCCCATCGCCATGAGCGTGACGTGCATACCGCCGGTCGCCGAACTGACTGCGATAGCGTGGCGGTTGCCAGTTAACGTACAGAACGCCTCTTCCAGCGCCTGATTTTTCGGCCCGGTGGTGATCCAGCCCGATTGCAAAACTTCACGCAGCGCAGCCAGCTCTGCGTCGCCCATCGACGGGCGCGAAAACGGCAAAAAATCGCTCATCATTTTCCTGTTCTGTAAATGACCCGACGAGGAACGGGGTCGATAAGAAATATCCTGCACCTGCTGACTTAAACAAAATGAAAATGAAAGCGAAATCAGTTTGATGGCGCATTTCATTACAGGATATTTAGATGCTATTAAATTTAGACAGGTTTGCTTAGGATAATATTAAGAAATTAATATTAATTAGATGTTCATTAATTTTTATTTGAAAATCATTGAGATAATTGATTTTAATCGAGATGAACAGAGGGTTGGCGTTCCCACTTCATGGAGAAATAGCAGGAACGCGCTGGAGAAAAGTAAACGAATATTAAACCGAATTCCAATAAACCATCTTTAAACATGGTCTACGAAATATAAAAAATCCAGTTGAATCACAAAATTATTTCAGCAACGTTACAGATTGGCCGGAAAGTTATGAGGTAATTCGTTAGCCGGACAATTAATCACTTCGTTATTATCCGCGCCGCAATCGCGAACAAAGGTGATAGTGGCAAACTCATCGATCACTTCTGTTGGATAAGCTGGACCGGCTTCGCGGTAAGACACCATCAGCGGGATATGATCGTTCTGGAAGCAGACGGTTTTTTCCGGATGATTAATGACCCAGCGCGGGAAAAAGATGGTGCCATGGAACAGTTTATCGCCGAGATTAACAATCAGGCTCACGTCGGTGCCGGTCGGTTCAGTCCAGGAAATTTTATAAATGCTTTCACCTACGCGAACAATGTATGCCTGCTGATCTTTTACCCAACGATTCGCCACGATCCCACTATGAATTCGATAATCCAGAGTCGTGCTGTTTTTAACGTAAATCTCGTAGTTCCAGCCATTATCGTAGGTATAAACCAGATGTTTGCCGATAAAACCGCTGAGGTCATGTTTGTCGAAAGTACTCATAATTTGTTCTCCTCTATTTGTTGAGAACAAGCATACTGCTTTAAAAAATGGATAAATAACGCTATATTTGGATTAAATCCATCCATTTTTTAGATTAATTATGCACAAGACCACCCTCGAGCAATGGGCGCTACTGGAAAAAGTTGTTGAGCTGGGTAGCTTTGCGAAGGCGGCGGAAGAGACCCACCGCAGCCAGTCTTCGGTGAGCTATAACCTTGCGCTGTTGCAGGAGCGTCTGGGCGTCACGCTGCTCACGCCATCAGGTCGTCGTGCGGTGCTGACCCCAGCGGGCGAGCTGCTGCTCGGCCAGGTCAAGCCGCTCTTGCAGGCCTTTTCTTATGTTGAAACCCATGCCGCGACCCTGCGCGACGGCGCGCGGACCCGGCTGGACCTGGTGGTCGACAGCATTTTCCCCCGCGATCGGCTATTCGCCATTCTGCGTCAGTTTCAGCAACACTATCCGCAAACCCAGGTGAGGCTGACCGAAGTGCTGGAAAACCTTGAGGAAGAACACCCTGCCCGCACCGAGGCCGATGTGATGGTGCTGACCCGCCGTCAGGATATTACCGGGCGCGGAGAGTGGCTGATGAATATTGATTTTGTCGCCGTCGCCCATCGCGATCACCCGCTTTCGGCATTCGAGGGGCCGCTGGATGATAATACGCTGGCCCCCTGGCCGCTGGTGCGCATCGCTGACCGCAGCAACGACCCGCAATCCGCCCGCGACGCGTGGACGTTCTCCACTATTGATGCCGCCATTGATGCGGTGTTATATCAGGTTGGTTTCGGCTGGCTGCCAGAAGAGCGCATTCGTTCACAGCTCAAACAGGGGGTGCTGAAAGCGCTGCCGCTGGGCCACGGCGCACGGCGGGCTACGCCGCTGCACCTGATCGTTAAACGGGATTTAACGCCGATTGATGAGCAGGTCGCCACGCTGCTCGATCTGTTCAGAACGCCCTGATGGGCTTATTACCCGGCTACGGGTTCATCGATTTTTGCTGGTCTGGTAGCCCGAACAAGACGCGTCAAGCGCCGCCTCCGGGAGATGTGCCGAACCTGATACGCTGGCGCTGCTTCGTCCCGGTGGCGCTGCGCTGACCGGGCTACGGGTTCACCGCCGTCTGCAAGCTGGTAGCCCGAACAAGACGCGTCAAGCGCCGCCTCCGGGAGATGTGCCGAACCTGATACGCTGGCGCTGCTTCGTCCCGGTGGCGCTGCGCTGACCGGGCTACGGGTTCACCGCCGTCTGCGGGCCGGTAGCCCGGACAGGCGCGTCAAGCGCCGCCTCCGGGAGATGTGCGGAACCTGATGCACTGGCGCTGCTTCGTCCCGGTGGCGCTGCGCTGACCGGGCTACGGGTTCACCG
>NZ_JAPUEW010000080.1:0-6865 GCF_027492335.1 Klebsiella sp.
CTTCCCGGAGCCGGTGCTGGCGCACCTGTCCGGGTAACAAAACCCACAGACCGCACACAGCGTTAGCGCCGCGTTACTTCGCCGCCTGATGATATCCGCCACCCAGCGCGGAGGTCAGCTGGATGCTGGCATCAAGCCACTGGCCGTGCAGGCGCAGCGCGGTAATCCGCTCCTGTAGCGCGGGCAGCTTCGCCAGGCTGACGCGTGAACCGGAGAGTATCCCGGCATTCATCCGCGCTTGCGCCAGAGCGACTATCCGCTGAGTATCTTTCTCTACCTGCTGTTGCTGCTGATTTTTTGCCATCAACGTCTCAACCTCGCTGGCCGTTTTCGCTACCTGATTAACCGCATCAACCACCGCTTTATTGTACTTCGCCACCGACAGGCTGTTCTGCGCGCTGGCGATATCCAGGTTCGCATTCAGGCGGCCACTATCAAAGATAGGCAGCGTCAGTCCGGCGGTGACGCCCATCTGCTGCGCGGAGTGGCGGAACAGATCGCTGAGGTGCAGCGCATCCTGTTGCAGGAAAGCCATCAGGTTGATATCCGGGTAAAACGCCGCTTTGGCGGCATCGATTTCGCTCAGAGAAGCTTCGATATACCAGTGCGCAACCTGTAAATCCGGACGCCGCGCCAGCAGCTCGTAGCCTAGCTCCGTTGGCATCTGCGCGCTGACGGCTGGCAGTTCGGTCGGATGCAGATTCAGCGCCTGACTCTGGTTGTTGGTCAGCGCCATTAGCCGGGCCTCAATCTCTTTCATATTGCCCGCAACATCCGCGAGCTGCTGATCGGTTTTGCTGACGTTAATATCGCTCTCTGCCCCTTCGGCCGAGTTAGTGATCCCACGTTGATACAGCGCCGTATCCACGGTCACGATATTATTCTGCTCACTCTTCACCTGGGTCAGCACGTTTTTAATGGCGGCTTCGGTTTGCCATTGCCAGTAAAGGCGGGCGACGCTGCTGGCCAGCAGTTCGCGAGTCTGCGCCTCTTCAGCAACCTGAGCTTTAACCTCACCAATGCGTGCTTTTAGCAAAGCGCGATTTTTACCCCATAGATCCAGATCCCAACCCGCCGTCAGGCCAAAGGTTCCGTTGGTATACCACGGCCCGGTGTTGCCATCAGTATCGGTAGCAAACGGCCCCATCAGGCCTTCAGAGGACATTTTTTGCCGTTCAACGTCGGCGGAAAAATCCAGGCTAGGCCCCAGGTTAGACTGCGACATCCGCGCCTGCGCTTCCGCCAGCCTGATACGCTGTTCGGCAATCTGCATATCCGGCGCGTTAGCTAACGCGCGCTGAACCAAGCTATTGAGCTGCGGGTCGTGGTAATCCTGCCACCAGTTGCTCTGCGGCCAGCCGTTTTTTACGGCCGCGGGCAGTTCCATTGAGACGTGGGATGCCGGGGTCTGCTGCTGCTCCGGGTTGCCAATATCGTGCGATGGCGCGCAGCCAGCCAGCGCGATAGCCAATGGCAGGCTGGCCAGGACGCGTTTGCTCAAGTTCAGGTTCATGAAATCAGTCAGGTAACTAAGTAAGGGCGGGTATAATAAATTAATTGAATATGTACCGTTTAGTAAAGCGTGTGACAAAACTATTAGCAGGCTAAAAATAAACTAAGACCCAAAATAATTCGCATTGTATGAAACGTATATTCACGGAGTGAAAATGAGTCAAAACATCTATGACGATCCCGCTTTTTTTGCCGGATACGCCACCCTCGATCGCTCGGTAAAAGGGCTGGAAGGCGCGCCGGAGTGGCCAACTATTCAGCAAATGCTTCCGCCATTATCAGGATTACGCGTCGTTGACCTCGGCTGCGGCTACGGCTGGTTCTGCCGCTGGGCGAGCGCCCAGGGAGCCGTACAAATAGACGGGCTGGATATCTCCCACCGGATGCTGGAGCGCGCCCGCAAAATGTCTCAGGGCGAAGATATCCGCTATCGCTGCGAGGATTTGCAGACTCTTACCCTGCCTGCCAATAGCTGTGAACTGGTCTATAGCTCACTGGCGCTGCACTATCTACCCGACGTCGCGCCGCTGCTCGCCACCGTTTACCAGGCACTGACGCCCGGCGGTACTCTGCTGTTTTCCGCCGAACATCCTGTTTACACCGCCCCGCTACATCAGGGCTGGCGGGAAGATGAAAATGGGCAGAAGAGCTGGCCGGTGAGCCACTATCAGCAGGAAGGCGAGCGTATCAGCAACTGGTTTGCCGATGGCGTCAAAAAGCAGCACCGCAAACTTTCCAGCTGGATAAACCTGCTGGTCGCCGCCGGTTTTGTCATTGAGCATCTGGATGAGTGGGGGCCGACGGCGGAGCAAATTGCCGCCCAGCCCGCGCTGGATGAAGAAAAAGAGCGGCCGATGATTTTCCTGCTGCGCGCGCGTAAACCGGCGTAATCAGCAAAAAGGCCCGGAGGTCATCCGGGCCATGAAGATAATGTAAGCTATCGTGCACGCATTTTTGTCAGGTGGCGGCTAACGCCTTACCTGACCTGCGCCCCCCAGGCTATTACTCTTTTAAGCTGCCGCCGTTAGTGGCAATCACTTCTTTATACCAGTTGAAGCTTTTCTTGCGGCTGCGCGCCAGGGTGCCGTTGCCCTGGTCATCACGATCGACGTAGATAAAACCGTAGCGCTTGGACATCTCCGCCTTCGACGCGCTCACCAGGTCGATTGGCCCCCAGCTGGTGTAGCCCATCAGCTCAACACCATCTTCAATCGCCTCGCGCGCCTGCACCAGGTGATCGTTGAGGTAGCTGATGCGGTAGTCATCGTTGATGCTGCCATCGGCTTCGACTTTATCCTTCGCGCCCAGGCCATTTTCAACGATAAACAGCGGTTTCTGATAGCGATCCCACAGCACGTTCAGCAACGTACGCAGGCCCAGCGGGTCAATCTGCCAGCCCCACTCCGAGCTTGCCAGATGCGGGTTCGGCACCATGCTGAGAATATTGCCGCGCGCTTTTTTGTTCAGCTCTTCATCGGCGGTGACGCAGCCGGTCATATAGTAGCTAAAGGAGATGAAGTCGACGGTCTCTTTCAGGGCTTCGCGATCGGCATCGGTGATCTCAATGTTAATGCCGTTATCGCGGAAATAGCGCAGCATATAGCCCGGATAAGCACCGCGGCACTGCACATCACCAAAGAACTGCCAGCTGCGGTTCTGCTGCAGGGTTTCAAAAATATCTTCCGGTTTGCAGCTGAGCGGATACATCAGGCCGCCGAGCAGCATATTACCTATTTTGCCCTCCACGACGATCTCATGGCAGGCCTTCGTCGCCAGCGCGCTCGCCACCAGCTGATGGTGAATGGCCTGATAAACTTCGGCTTTGCTGCTGTCAGACGGCAGTCCGACGCCGGTCATTGGTGCGTGCAGGGACATATTGATCTCATTAAAGGTCAACCACAGTTTGACCTTCGCCTGATAGCGCTCAAACACCGTACGGGCATAACGCTCGAAGAAACCAATGACCTTGCGGTTACCCCAACCGCCGTAGTTTTTCACCAGCGCCCACGGCATCTCGTAGTGCGACAGGGTCACCAGCGGCGTGATATTGTGCTTCGCCATTTCATCAAACAGCTTATCGTAATAGGCCAGTCCCGCTTCGTTTGGCTGAGCATCATCGCCGTTAGGGAAAATACGCGTCCACGCAATCGATACGCGCAGGCAGTTAAAACCCATTTCAGCAAACAGGCTGATATCTTCCGGATAACGATGGTAAAAATCGATGGCGACATCTTTAATACTGCTATCGCCCGGTACGCGTTCCACAACCTCACTAAAAATACCGCCGTTTGGCTGGATATCAGAAGTCGACAGTCCTTTGCCATCCTCCAGATAAGCGCCTTCGACCTGATTTGCCGCGGTCGCACCGCCCCATAAAAACGCCTGTGGGAATGTTTTCATTCATCTCTCTCCTGTGATTAACGGGTTACGGACAACAGCGGCTGACCGGCATCCACCGCGCTGGCGGAGACAATATCGAGAGCACGATAATCGTCGCTGTTGCTGATAATAATGGGCGTTGCCAGGTCATAACCGGCATCCAGAATCGCCTGGCGGTCAAACTCCAACAGCAGATCGCCCGCTTTCACTTTGTCGCCCTCTTTAACATGAGCAGTAAACGGCGCGCCATCGAGCTTCACGGTATCGATGCCGACGTGGATAAGCAGTTCGATACCGCTATCGCTTAGCAGGCCGATGGCATGTTTGGTTTGAAAAATTGAGGCGACTTCGCCTGAGAACGGGGCAATAACGCGGCCCACGGAGGGAATAATCGCTACGCCCTGGCCGAGCAACCCGCTGGCGAAGGTGCTATCAGGAACCTGATCCAGCGCCAGTACGCTACCGGTCATCGGTGCAAGAATGTCGTTTTCCGAGGCTGGCGCGACAACAGCAGCAGCCTGTTCAGAGGTCGTGCGCGGCAATCCGGCGATAAAAGTCAGCACGCAGGCAATAACCAGCGCCACCACCATACCAACCACACCGCCCCAGACGCTGGCGTCGACGCCGCCTGGCGGGATCATCAGCGCCGGTAAAAAGATATTCGGGAAGCCGAAAGAGTAGATGCTGGTATTAAAGAATGCGGTAATCGCGCCGCCAATCGCCCCGGCCACGCAGCCAAAAATAAACGGACGGCGCAGCGGCAGCGTCAGACCATAAATTGCTGGTTCGGTGATACCAAAAATCCCGGCGGAAAAAGCAGAGCCGGCCAGCACTTTCTGGCGGGTATCACGAGTACGCAAGAAGATACCCAATACTGCGCCGACCTGGCCCATCACCGCAGGCAGCACCATCGGCCCCATGGTATCGTGACCCAGCACGGCCAGATTGTTGATCATCAACGGAACCAGGCCCCAGTGTAGGCCGAAAATCACGCACACCTGCCACAGCGCACCCAGCGCGGCACCCGCCAACCATGGCGCTACGGCGTAGATTATCTGGTAGCCCTGCGCCAGCAGTTGGCTTAGCCAGGTGGCTACTGGGCCGATAACCAGGAAGGTCAGGGGAACAACCACGCCCAGACAAATCGCCGGGGTAAAGAAGTTTTTCATTGCCGACGGCAGCAGCGCGTTGCTTCTGCGCTCCAGCCAGCAACTGACCCAGGAGGCGAGAATAATCGGGATGACCGATGAGCTGTAGTTAATAAACGTCACCGGAATACCAATGAAATGCTCTACCGGCGCGCCCGGCGCCTGGGCGGCTTCGAAGGCCTGAATCATCAGCGGATGCGTTAGCGCGCCGCCAATCGCCATGGTGATAAACGGATTACCACCGAATTTCACCCCGGCGGTATAGCCGAGGAAAAGCGGGAAGAAGAAGAACAGCGCATCGCTGGCGGCAAACCAGATTTTATAGGTCGCATCGCCAGTATTGAGCCAGCCGCAAACCACCGCCAGCGCCAGAAAACCTTTCAGTAAACCAGTGGCCGCCAGCACACCAATAAACGGGGTAAAAATACCGGAAACAATATCGATAAGCTGACCAAGCAGCGACGTTTTCTCGCCCTTTTCCGCGACCGGCTGGCTCTCATCCGTCAGACCCGCTTCGCTACGCACCGCTTGCCAGACATCATGCACATGGTTACCAATGACCACCTGAAACTGGCCGCCGCTTTCTACGACCATAATGACGCCAGGATTCGCCTTCAGCCCTTCAGCATCCGCCTTTTTGCTATCTTTGAGCTTAAAACGCAGTCGAGTCGCGCAGTGAACCAGACTCACAATATTCTCTTTGCCGCCTACCCGGCTGAGAATATCCTGCGCGAGTGCTTTATATTCCATGCTGTTTTCCTTACATCCGCTGCCCGCAGGCATCGTTAACTGAGTATTAAAAATAAAAAAACCCGAGAACAACGCCGGGTTGGCGTTGCGCTCAGGTTTTGCCTGCATGATGCAGTAACAATCCAGTTTTAATGAAGGTGCTAAGAGCCAGGCCCGATAAGCGTTTAGCGCCCCTCTTTTCTCACTCGTTCAATATGAATGGCGAGAAACATAATTTCTTCCGTCGTCAGCGGCCGCTGGTAGCTTTTTTGCAGGTGCCGGGCGACGGTTTCCGCACACTTCCACGCTTTAGGGTAGTTATCCTTTACCGCGCTGTGCAGCGTCACATCATCATCTTCGACAACAGTTCGCGTCAGCATACGCTGGGCGAAAAACTTGAGATGAGTGACAAAGCGCTGATAGCTCAATGACTCTTCGTCATAGTTAAGCGTCAGCTGATACTTCACCAGTTGCAGGATCTCCTGCATCACCCGGGTAACATGCATCACCTCAGGCATTTCGCTGTTGAGCTGCGCCGTGACCAGATGCAGGGCGATAAACCCGGCTTCATCTTCGGCGAGTTCAACCCCAAGCCTTTTGGCGATAATCGCCCGCGCTTCCTGCCCTAACTCAAATTCCTTCGGGTACAGCCGTTTAATTTCCCATAGCAGCACATTACGAATCGCGAGGCCCTTCTTCTGCCGCTCAATCGCAAAATGGCAGTGATCGGTCAGGGTAATGTACAAACTGTCCTGTAACTTACCGAGACGACCACGCGCCAGATCGATAATCCGATCGCAGGTGGTCATCACTTCTAACGGTATCTGACTGAGTAATTCGCCTAAACGGCCAACCAGTTCATCGCTCTGCAGCGCGAAGACCTTTTCAATTTTACTTTCATCAAGAGAGTCACCAACGCGTTTTTGAAAGGCAAGTCCTCGGCCCATGACCACCTGTTCGCGCTGCTGCTCATCTACAACCACCACTACATTATTATTAAGTACTTTGGCGATTTGCATATGAACCCCAAAAACAAAAAAACCTGACCCCGACAGATGCCAGGAAATCAGGTTTTGCCTGCCGAAGCAGTAACAATC
>NZ_JAPUEW010000081.1:0-42080 GCF_027492335.1 Klebsiella sp.
AATAATAACCACCATTTCTATAAGACTAATATAAATGGATTCTCAAAAAATAATTGGCTCAATCGAGAATCCATCTATACCCTAAATAATTCGAGTTGCAGGACAAGGCACTTGTGCCTTGAACAGCGCTTGCGCTGGCCCCGAAGGGGCGAGGCCATAGGCCGAGTAACGCGGCAAGGGAGTGAATCCCCAGGAGCTTACTCTAGTAAGTGACTGGGGTGAGCGAGGAAAGCCAACGCACAAGCAACTTGAAGTATGACGGGTATATCTCTATTCAATACATGCCAGCAAACCAGCCGCTTTCCCGCCACTCAAGAAAGTGGGTCAGATTCAGCGCCTGTAGAAAAGCTTCATCATGCGACACAATCAGCATCGCGCCGGGAAACTGTTCTAGCGCTTTTTCAATCGCCTGAGTGGACGCCAGGTCGAGATGATTCGTGGGTTCATCAAGTAGCAGTAGTTGCGTAGCTTTTCGCCGCCAGAGCATACAAGCCAGTGCCGCCTTCAGCCGCTCTCCTCCGCTTAAGGCCGATAATGGTAGATGGACTTTTTCCGCCCCCAGCTGTAAATGCGCCAATTGGCTGCGTAGTGCCCCTTCTTCTAATGGCGTATCGCCGAGATTCAGATGCATCATCACCGATAGCGACAAATCTAACTGGCTCAGGTGCTGATCTAAATACGCTGCGTGAACCGATAAGCGACTGACTCCTGACTGAGCAGGTTCCAGCCCCAGCAGCGTTTTAAGCAGCGTCGTCTTACCGCAACCATTGGGGCCACGCAGCGCCACCCGCATCGGCCCATCAAGCCGCCAGCTCAGCGGCAGCATATGCGCATGCGCCAACTGCAACGCTTCCAGCTCCAGCACCTGTTTTCCCGCAGCAACCTGGCTACCGGGCAAAGTAAACATCACCGGACTGTCCTCCTCTACCCGCTCACGCGCCTGTACTACCGCATCGTTGAGCACGTTATTTTGTTCACGATGCTGGCGCTTAAGGGTGCCGGGGCGCTCTTTCGCCGCCCCTTTGTAAGCCACCCGTTCGAATGAGGCGATATTTAGCGTGTCGATAGTCCGTAACGTCTGCGCAGAACGCCGCTGGCAGGCATCATGCTCTTTTTGCATACGTGCGCGGGTACGTCTTCGCTCAGTAGCGGCATATTCCAGCGCGGCACGAGCCGCCTGTTGTTCCAGCTCACGCTGCTGCTGATAATCCGCGTAGTTTCCGCCATAGCAGCGCAGAGCCGCAGGCGTCAGCTCAAGGATGCGCGGCATTCTGGCCAGCAATTCCCGGTCATGGCTGGCAATCAGTGCCCCGCCACGCCAGCGTTCAAGCTGCTGATACAGCCACTCGCGGCCCTGTCGGTCCAGATGGTTGGTGGGTTCATCAAGCAGCAAATAGTCCGCACCACTGAGAAATGCTCTGCATAACAGCGCTTTCACGCGCTCACCACCGCTCAGCGAAGAGGCCGATCGTTTAGGGGAGAATTTACCTAAACCAGCATCCATAAATCCTGCACTCAGGCGATCCGGAAGATCCCAAAAACCATCAAGATGTTCAAGATCGTCAGCACGTCCTTCACCTCGATTCAGGCGAGCCAGCGCGGTGAAAACGGATTCAAGGCCTAATAACTCAGCCAGCGTAGTATTTGGGCTCATCGCATGCTGCTGCGGCACGTAGCTAACTGAAGCAATACGCTCGATACTTCCGCCAGACGGTGAGTCAACCTCCGCCAGCAAACGCAGAAGCCTGGTTTTTCCGACGCCATTGCGCCCAACCAGGCCACAGAGGGAGCCTTCGAGCGATAAATTCAGCGGACCAAAAAGCGTATCACCTGTCGCAAACTGACAGGTGACCTGATGCAAGATAAAAGAAGGGGACTGGGCACAATGAGCCATAAGCACTCCTGAATGAAATTAATACCTCCCCTGCCCGCAAATAGCGCTAAGCAAGGAGCGAAATTCATCAGTCGTGTTTGTTCATTTGTTGCGTGCTCTCCAGTAAGACGAGGGATTCGTCGGGACATAGGATAGCCACATCGCGGCAGGGATTTCAAGCCTGTTTTATTAAACGATCGTGCAAAAAGAAAAAGGCCTCCTGATATCAGGAGGCAAAACATTTATTTGATGAAAAATGAAAGGGTGCATTGAGAATGCTTAACACCAAAAGAATGGTGGGGATAGCTCCCCACCAGACACTCTTACTGTTTAATTTCACAGGCTAAGAATGCCACCAGCTCAATATTTCCCTGCCTGAGTTGTAATTCACACAGTGAATCGCGAACCATCCAGGTAAATAATAAAACAGTGAAGCAAATCACTATTAAGCCAAACAACAGATACTTTTGCGGCATTCCTCGCCTCCAGTGTTGATTTTCAACAGGTAAGAGGCTACTCTTATGGTGTTCATGCATAGGGGGAGCCTCACTTTGATTACCATCAGGTGGGGCTTTTCTCTGTCTGTCTCCTGCAGAATACCTGAGACAAACAGTCTCAAGCACCCGCAAGCATTCTACCTTAAATATCCAACAAGACGGCGTTGATATATTCCTAAAAAATTCTCTACTGCTGAATGAAATTAATAAAAGCATTAATTATAAAATTATTAACGGTTCACTTATTTATATTTCAGACATAAAAAACCTGCCCTGAGGCAGGTTTTTTTATTATTACCGATTCGCTTACTGCAGCAGAGAAATATCCGCTACCTGCAAGAACAGATCGCGCAGCTTAGACAACAGCGTCAGGCGGTTTACGCGCACGTTCTGATCTTCAGCGTTAACCATAACGTTCTCGAAGAATTCATCTACCGGTTCACGCAGAGAGGCCAGCTCAATCAGAGCTTCCTGATAACGGCCCTCGGCGAAGTACGGTTGCAGTTTATCGCGCAGCACGACTAAATGGCCTGCCAGCTTAATTTCTGCCGCGTCTTTCAGTACGGAAGCATGAACGATATCGTTCAGCGTTACGTCTGATTTCGCCAGAATGTTGGAGACTCGCTTGTTCGCTGCCGCCAGCGCAGCAGACTCTTCGAGGGTACGGAAGTGCGAAACCGCTTTCATACGCGCATCAAAGTCTGCCGGACGGGTCGGACGGCGCGCCAGCACTGCCTGAATGGTATCGACCGTGTAACCTTCGTCCTGATACCAGGCGCGGAAACGGCCCAGCATAAAGTCGATGACGTCATCCACCACGTTCGCGTTGGTCAACTTGTCACCGTACAGACGCACCGCTTCTTCAGTCAGCGTTTGCAGATCCAGATTCAGGTTCTTCTCGACGATAATACGCAGCACGCCCAGAGCGGCACGACGCAGCGCAAACGGGTCTTTATCGCCTTTCGGATGCTGACCGATACCAAAGATACCCGCCAGGGTGTCCATCTTATCAGCAATCGCGACCGCACAGGCAACCGGGTTGGACGGCAGGTCATCACCGGCAAAGCGCGGCTGATACTGCTCGTTCAGCGCGACAGCCACATCTTCCGCTTCGCCATCGTGACGCGCGTAGTGCATACCCATCACGCCCTGAGTGTCGGTGAACTCAAAGACCATGTTGGTCATCAGGTCGCACTTGGACAACAGGCCCGCGCGGGTGGCGTGATTAACGTCAGCACCAATCTGCTCGGCAATCCAGCCCGCCAGCGCCTGAATACGGTCAGTCTTGTCGCGCAACGTACCCAGCTGCTGCTGGAATAGCACGGTTTGCAGACGCGGCAGATGGTCTTCCAGACGTTTTTTACGGTCGGTATTAAAGAAGAATTCGGCATCCGCCAGACGTGGGCGCACAACCTTCTCGTTGCCGGAAATAATCTGAATCGGATCTTTCGATTCGATATTAGCGACGAAGATAAAGTTCGGCAGCAGCTTGCCGTCGTTGGCGTAAACCGGGAAGTACTTCTGGTCACCCTTCATGGTGTGAACCAGTGCTTCAGCAGGCACGGCCAGGAACTTCTCTTCGAACTTCGCGGTCAGCACCACTGGCCATTCGACCAGAGAGGTGACTTCTTCCAGCAAGCTTTCGCTCAGGTCGGCATTACCGCCAATTTTACGCGCAGCTTCTTCAGCATCGGCTTTGATTTTCGCTTTACGCTCGGCGTAATCGGCAATCACTTTGCCGCGCTGGCGCAGGATTTCAGGATACTGGTCGGCATTGTCGATGGTGAACTCCGGCTCGCCCATAAAGCGGTGGCCGCGGATCACGCGATCGGACTGAATGCCCAGAATCGTTGCCGGAATGACGGTCTCGCCCAGCAGCAGGGTCACAGTGTGGACCGGGCGCACAAAGTGCACGTCTGACGCGCCCCAGCGCATCAGCTTCGGGATTGGCAGCTTCGCCAACGATGTGGCAATCATGTTCGGCAGCAGCGCTTCGGTGCTTTCGCCCTTCACGTGTGCGCGATACAGCAGCCATTCGCCTTTGTCGGTGGTCAAACGCTCAGCCTGATCGACGGTGATACCGCAGCCACGCGCCCAACCTTCGGCCGCTTTGCTCGCTTTGCCTTCGGCATCGAACGCCTGGGCAATCGCCGGGCCGCGTTTTTCGACTTCGCGATCTGCTTGCGCAGCCACCAGATTCGCCACTTTCAGCGCCAGACGGCGCGGGGCAGCAAACCATTCAACTTTACCGTGCGCGAGGCCAGCGTTATCCAGCTCTGCGGTCACGTTCGCAGCAAAGGATTCAGCCAGGCTGCGCAGTGCTTTTGGTGGCAGCTCTTCAGTGCCGATTTCCACCAGGAAAGTTTTTTCAGACATGGCCGCCTCTTATTTATTCTTGTTGCACATCGGGAAGCCAAGGGCTTCACGGGACGCATAGTAAGCTTCTGCAACGGCTTTGGTCAGGGTACGAATACGCAGAATGTAGCGCTGACGTTCAGTCACGGAGATGGCTTTGCGGGCGTCCAGCAGGTTAAAGCTATGGGCGGCCTTCAGAATACGCTCGTAGGCAGGCAGCGGCAGCGGGTTTTCCAGCGCCAGCAGCTGCTGGGCTTCTTTCTCGTACTGCTCGAAGCAGGAGAACAGGAAGTCAACGTCCGCGTATTCGAAGTTGTAAGTCGATTGCTCGACTTCGTTCTGATGGAACACGTCGCCGTAGGTGGTTTTACCCAGCGGGCCGTCGCTCCAGACCAGGTCGTAAACGCTGTCTACGCCCTGAATGTACATCGCCAGGCGCTCCAGACCGTAGGTGATCTCGCCGGTTACCGGTTTACACTCCAGACCGCCAACCTGCTGGAAGTAGGTGAACTGCGTGACTTCCATACCATTCAGCCACACTTCCCAACCCAGACCCCAGGCACCCAGCGTTGGGTTTTCCCAGTTGTCTTCCACAAAACGAATGTCGTGGATGGTCGGATCCATACCCAGCTCTTTCAGCGACCCAAGGTACAGCTCCTGGATGTTATCCGGGGAAGGTTTAATCACTACCTGGAACTGATAGTAGTGCTGTAAACGGTTCGGGTTTTCACCGTAGCGGCCGTCGGTCGGACGACGAGAAGGCTGCACGTAGGCAGTCGCCATCGGCTCCGGGCCCAACGCGCGTAAGCAGGTCATGGGATGAGAGGTGCCTGCGCCGACTTCCATGTCCAGTGGTTGAACAATGGTGCAGCCCTGGCGAGCCCAGTAATCCTGTAAGGTCAGGATCAGGCCCTGGAAGGTCCTGGTATCAAACTTTTGCATATGATTTCGTGCTGGATACGTGTGGATTTAAAGGAAGGAGCCAGTATACCCGCTGGCTGCGAGATATACAGTATGAAACCGGATTGTTTAGGGAAAATTGCGGAAATTAGCGCCATCACGTAGCACCTGAGCCTCATTTAGCGCATAGAAAGATGTAAAAACTGCCCGTCCGGGTCAAAAGAACAGATAAAGCGTTCATTCCGCGAAGTCATCCCCGAAAGCTCGTAGCTTCCCTGGAACTGCTCGAAGTGGCTGACATCAACCTGCCGGACGCCTGTACTGTATCGCTCGGCAGCATTATCCTTGCACAGTTGCTCCATGTTGAGGGTTACCTGCGGCGTTATCCGCGCTTTCTGCGCCTTCTGTGCTGGCTGAGGCGGCGTCTGGCTACAGCCCGCCAGCAGAAGCAACAGCAGTCCAGAAAATACATATTTCATCACCACTTTTCTCGACCGCCTTGTGGGTAAATTGTTATTGTGCAGATTGAGTAAATTAACCCAGCCATTGTGCAAATCAGTCCATGTCACGACAAGTCTATGACGATAAACTCAGATTATTCCACTGAGATACCGGCGAATAATCGAAGTCAGACCTTTTCTAAGAGGGCGTAATTGAGGCACTGATGCAGGAAAAAATTAACTGGATTACCAATTTGCGCGGTATTGCTTGCCTGATGGTGGTGATGATTCATAGCACCACCTGGTACATCACTCACCCGCATACTATCAGCCTGCTGGATTGGGACATTGCTAATTTCCTTAACTCTACATCCCGCGTCAGCGTACCGCTATTTTTCATGATTTCAGGCTATCTGTTTTTCGGTGAGCGTAGCGCCCAGCCCCGGCATTTTCTGCGCATTGGCCTGTGCATCCTCTTTTACAGCGCGCTATCTCTGCTCTATATCACCCTGTTCACCCATATCAACGTCGAACTGTCGCTAAAGAATGTGCTGCAAAAACCGGTTTTCTACCATCTGTGGTTTTTCTTCGCTATCGTCGTCATTTACCTGCTTTCACCGCTGATCCAAGTTAAACAAGTGAGCGGCAAGATGCTGCTGGCGCTGATGCTGGTAATTGGCATTATGGCGAATCCCAATATGGTAGCAGTGAAAGCGGGAGGCATAGAGTGGCTACCGGTTAATCTCTATATCAACGGTGATACGTTCTACTATGTGATATATGGCGTGCTGGGACGAGCCATCGGCATGATGGATACCGATAAAAAATGGTTGACCCCGCTTTGTGCCACGCTTTTCATCGCCGGAGTATGGGTGATATCACGCGGGACGCTGCACGAACTGCGCTGGCGCGGCGACTTTGGCGATACCTGGTATTTATACTGTGGCCCGGCGGCTTTTGTCTGCGCGATAGCCCTGCTGACGCTGGCAAAAAATACGCTCAATACGCGCCAGATACCGCTTATTGCGCCGATCGCGCGCCATTCATTAGGGATATACGGTTTTCATGCGCTGATCATCCATGCGCTGCGCGCCAGCGGGCTGGAGCTAGCCCGCTGGCCGCTATTGGATATTGCCTGGATATTCAGCGCGGCGCTACTGGGGAGTTTACTGCTATCGGTTCTGGTTCAGCGATTTGACTCTCGCCGTTTAGTGAGCTGAGTTTACTCAATGGGACCTTGCTGCGTTTCACGCGATGGTGCAGTTTTGCATGGAACTGCTGATGCGCCATAAATGCAAACAAACCATGCTACCACGTAGATTGCCTTCTCATTCCAGGCGGCAGGCACAAACATGGCTCCGACCATTAATAAACCGACTGATAGCAGAAGCACCAGGCGACATAGCGAAGCAAAACCATCGTCATTCTTGCGTTCTTCTCGCATCGTACGTTGGTGGGCCAACATGGCAAACATGCCCATGACCAGAACCCCGAGGAAGTAACCTTTACCGCTAAATAACGGACAGGTACGCCAGATACCCACCAGATAAATCAGCGCCCCAATGGCCATTAATAGCCTTGGAATAATATTATTTTTCATAGGGACTCCACGGCAAAAAACAGTCCCCAGTATGTACTGATGAAACGTGATTATCGGTACTTTTCGCATCCGAAACGACAAATTCGGAATATATAAATACACATAACGAATGAATAAATCAGGACATATTCAAAGAATGGATTCGCCCCATCAACTGGGGCGAATTTATCAGGACATCAACGGTAAAAGCTGCTGATAAATCTGCCGGAAGGTTTCCCGACGAGGGGCATAACGGGCAAAACGTTCGGCATCCGGACGATGAGCCTGTTCCAACGGGAGTTGCGGGAGTAGATCAGAGAATGCGACATTTTTATGCAGCGCCAGCTGAGCCAGTCTCGCCGCGCCGAGCGCCGGTCCGACATCGCCACCAGTGCGGAAATCAAGCTGCTGACCGCTAATATCCGCCAGCATTTGACGCCAGTACGCGCTGCGCGCGCCGCCGCCAATCAGCGTCACGCTCTCTGGCTTAACGCCGCAGGCGTGAACCACATCCATACCATCCGCCAGAGCGTAACCGACGCCCTCCAATACCGCTCGAGCCAGTTCGGCCGGGCCGTGCTGATGAGTCAGGCCGAAAAAGACGCCTTTCGCCTGCGGATTGTTATGCGGCGTACGTTCTCCGGATAAGTAGGGCAAAAACCAGACCGGATCGACATCGTCGTTAGCCGATTCCGCCGCTGTAATCAGCGCAGGAACCGTACCGAGACCGGTTAATTTCGCCGCCCAATCGAGGCAAGACGCCGCGCTCAGCATCACCGACATCAGATGCCAGCGTCCGGGTAGCGCGTGACAGAAACTGTGAACGGCGCTTTCCGGTTTGCTAAGAAAACCGTCGCTGACGGCAAAATAGACGCCCGATGTTCCCAGCGACAGCATCGCCTGACCGGCATCCGCCATGCCCACGCCAACGGCCCCCGCCGCGTTATCGCCACCACCGGCCACCACCAGCGCTTCCGGCATATTCCAGGATTGGGCGATAGCCGGGCGAAGCGCGCCGGTAACTTCACAACCTTCGAACAGAGCAGGCATGCTGTCGCGGCTCAGCCCGCAAGCCGTGAGCATTTCATCACTCCAGTCGCGTCGTGCCACGTCCATCCACATCGTACCAGCAGCATCAGACATATCGCTGGCAAACTCACCGGTCATACGTAAACGTAAATAATCTTTTGGCAGTAAAACTTTATCAACCTGGCGGAAGACTTCAGATTCGTGGCGCTGAACCCACAACAGCTTCGGTGCGGTAAATCCAGGCATCATCAGATTGCCGGTTATCTCCCGCGAACGGCTGACTTTCTCTTCCAGCAGCGCGCACTCTTCGCCACAGCGTCCGTCATTCCATAAAATCGCCGGGCGCAGAACGCGCTGTTGTTTATCCAGCAGCGTTGCACCGTGCATCTGCCCGGCAATGCCTAAGGCTTTGACCTCGCGCAGAGAGTGTTGCGCGCCCAGCGCTTTCATTGCGCAGTCCGTTGCCTGCCACCAGTGTTCAGGATCTTGTTCAGACCATAGAGGGTGCGGACGCGATACGTCGAGCTTTTCGGTATGTGAAGCCACGACCTCGCCCTGCTCGTTGAGCAAAATGGCCTTAACACCCGAGGTGCCCAGATCAATCCCGATATACATACAGTCTCTCCTTACTGGCGCGAATAAGCATCTGCTATAGCCAATGCCCGGGCTAGCCGGGCATCATCATTAATTATCAAACAGATAGCGATTAACAACGTTTTCCAGCAGCTCCTGATGGCCGCTTTGATGCTGCGGAGCCAGGTTATGTTGAGTCGCATACTGAGCGATTTCAGTCAGATTCATCTGCCCTTTCAGGATTTGCTGGCCCAGTTCACCGTTCCAACCGGCATAACGTTTGGCAACGCGTTTATCCAGGTCACCGCCTTCAATCATACGTGCTGCCACTTTTAAGGCCAGCGCCATAGTGTCCATCGCGCCAATGTGGCCGTAGAACAGATCGTATTTGTCTGTGCTTTGACGACGGACTTTGGCATCAAAGTTCAGCCCACCGGTGGTGAAGCCGCCCGCTTTAAGGATTTCGTACATCACCAGCGCGTTTTCTTCAACGCTATTCGGGAACTGGTCGGTATCCCAACCCAGCTGCGGGTCACCACGGTTAGCATCAACGGAGCCAAACAGGCCAAGAGCGATGGCGGTAGCAATTTCGTGATGGAAAGTGTGGCCAGCGAGAGTTGCGTGGTTCGCTTCGATGTTCAGCTTAATCTCTTTTTCCAGACCGAACTGCTTGAGGAAACCGTACACGGTAGACGCGTCGTAATCGTACTGATGCTTTGTCGGCTCCTGCGGTTTTGGCTCGATCAACAGCGTGCCCTGGAAGCCAATTTTGTGTTTGTGCTCAACGACCAGCTGCATAAAGCGGCCAATCTGCTCGCGTTCCTGGCGCAGGTCGGTATTCAGTAAGGTTTCATAACCTTCACGACCGCCCCACAGAACGTAGTTTTCGCCGCCCAGTTTATGGGTCGCATCCATCGCAGTAACCACCTGAGTCGCCGCCCAACTGAATACTTCCGGATCCGGATTCGTTGCCGCACCTGCGCCGTAACGTGGGTTAGTAAAGCAGTTCGCCGTGCCCCACAGCAGCTTGACACCGCTCTGCTGCTGTTTTTCTGCCAGCACATCAACCATCTGCGCGAAGTTATTGGCATATTCTTTCAGGGACGCGCCTTCCGGAGAGACGTCGATATCGTGGAAGCAGTAATAAGGCACGTTCAGCTTGTGGAAAAATTCAAAAGCAACATCGGCTTTACGCTTCGCCATTTCCAGTGCTTCGCCCGGCTGCTGCCAGGGACGATTAAAGGAACCCACACCGAACATGTCAGCACCATTCCAGCAGAAGGTGTGCCAGTAGCAGGCCGCAAAGCGCAGGTGATCTTCCATGCGTTTGCCCAGCACCAGCTCATCCGGATTGTAATGACGGAAAGCCAATGGGTTAGCGGATTTCGGGCCTTCATAACGAACGCGATCAAGTTGATCGAAATAGGTCTGCATAATGAACTCCATATTCAGGGGTGCGGCGAGTAATAAGTCATAATCCAATATAGAATTCTCCTTTTACTTTCCTCAATTACGTTATTTCACACCGCAATTGAGAGAATTCACAAACGTGCGCCAGGTCGCAAAAATAATACGTAAAACACCTAATTTCGCTGCTTACATGATGAGAGATCAATGAAATACGATGATAATTGATTATTAAAGTACGATCGCGGTCATAAATTCACAAATAAACAAAATTTCATAACCGTAAAATAAGCATAGATAATTGCTATCGCCCGTTTCCGAGTTAAAAATCTTCTATGTATCAGGTCGTTTATTTTCATCGCACTTCTTATCCTTCACTTTAAAAAAAAGGTGTTATTATTATGAAGATAAAAAACCTTTGCCTCACGTTCTGCGCCTCATGCCTCCTGACCAGCCTGCCGGGTATCGAGAAGGACGTTAAAATAGGTATGGCTATTGATGCCCTGCGACTCGAACGATGGAAAAAAGATAACGATATTTTTGTTAATAAAGCTGAATCACCAGGTGTAAATATATTTATCCAGTCAGCTAATGGAAATGAAGAAACGCAAATATCACAAACTGAAAACAGAAAAAATCGCCGCATCGACATTCTGGTTATTATTCCATATAACGATAACAATATTAAATGGGCATAATGAGAAGGAATGACAGTTTACGCTAACGACCATCTGAACGATAACGCTGGAGCTAATTTTTATATTTCATCTAACTAACGAGAAATTCGATGAAGTGCAGGCTCAAAACAGAGTCGATACAGTCATCAGATAACGATTGATTGTCGGGCTGGCCAGCGTGCTATGGTACCTAAAGACAGCATGCCGATGGCAGCCCTCACCGGACTGATTCTCAACTCACTTCTGGAACGTAGGTTCCTCTTCAGTCGGGAAGATTGCTGAACTTAAGGCATCATTTTACTGCTGGCGGTGCGGATGGATTCAGCAACTAAACGTCGAAGCTGATGGTATTGAAAACAAATATGCTCGAATTATTTGCGCTACCGCCAAACTTAGGCACAAGTAGCTTGAAATAATTCGGGCATTGGTCGGTATTGTACGGCCAGCGAAAGAGACCAGGAACAACACTATGTTTGAAAAGCGTCACCGTATTACGCTGTTATTCAACGCCAACAAAGCCTACGACCGCCAGGTTGTTGAAGGCGTTGGCGAATATTTACAGGCATCGCAATTGGAATGGGACATCTTCATTGAAGAAGATTTCCGGGCGCGAATTGAAAACATTAAGGAGTGGTTAGGCGACGGCGTTATTGCCGATTACGACGACCCGGAAATTGAAAATCTGCTGATCGACGTTGACGTCCCTATCGTCGGCGTCGGCGGCTCTTTTCATCGCCCGGAATGCTATCCGCCGGTTCACTATATCGCCACCGACAACGCTGCGCTGGTTGAAAGCGCCTTCCTTCATCTGAAGGAAAAAGGCATCAATCGCTTCGCTTTTTACGGCCTGCCCACAACCAGTTGCAAAGGCTGGGCAGCCGAGCGTGAACATGCGTTTTGCCAGCTTGTCGCCAGGGAGAAATATCGCGGCGTGGTGTATCAGGGCCTCGAAACGGCCCCGGAGAACTGGCAGCATGCGCAAAATCGCCTCGCTGACTGGCTGCAAACCCTACCGCCGCAAACCGGTATTATCGCCGTCACCGATGCGCGCGCGCGCCACGTATTACAGGCCTGCGAACGGCTACATATCCCGGTGCCGGAAAAGCTGTGCGTTATCGGCATTGATAACGAAGAGCTTACACGCTACCTGTCGCGCGTGGCGCTATCGTCCGTGGCCCAGGGGACCCGTCAAATGGGCTACCAGGCAGCAAAGCTGCTGCATCGTCTGCTGGAAAATGAAGACCTACCGCTTCAGCGTCAGCTTATCCCTCCGATGCGCGTGGTAGAACGCCGTTCCACCGACTACCGCTCGCTAACCGACCCATCAGTGATTCAGGCGATGCACTATATCCGCAATAACGCCTGCAAAGGGATTAAGGTCGAACAGGTACTGGACGCCGTCGGCATCTCGCGCTCCAACCTTGAAAAGCGCTTCAAAGAGGAAGTGGGTGAGACGATTCACACGGTGATCCACAGCGAGAAGCTAGAAAAAGCGCGCAGTCTGCTAGTGTCGACGACGCTGTCGATTAACGAAATATCTCAGATGTGCGGCTATCCGTCGCTGCAATATTTCTACTCAGTATTTAAGAAAGAGTACGACGTGACGCCGAAGGAGTACCGCGACCGGCACAGTGAAGTGATGATGTAGAAGGCAAAGAAAAATGCCCGGGCTTGCGCACCGGGCATTAGACGACATGTATGAGCAATTACATGTGTGCGGCAATTAACCGCTGGTTATCCTGATACATCGCGAAGAGATAGTTGTTATAGCTCGACCCTTTGGTCGAATAGCCCTTCAGCTTGTGAATCATCGTGCTGGCGGTCAGTTCCTGATCGGCCTTGCGCATCTGCGCACGCGATTTACGGAACGATGAATAAGCCGGATGCGTATTCAGGTTTCTTACGTAAGCCTGAACGGACTCTTCCACAGAATCAAACTGTGAGTAGCCTTTCACCGCGCCGCGACAGTTTCCACCGCCACACTTCATACCAAACAGATTGTTGTTCACCCGCGCCAGTTTCGAGGTTCCCCAGCCGCTTTCCGCCGCCGCCATAGTAGCCACCATGCTGTTCGGGATAATGTCGACGCGCTCAAGCAGCGAATTCCATGGAATATGGCGAGTATTGCCAGACCATTTCACTTTATAGCGTGAGGCAATCTCTTTCAGGCGCGCACGCTCGCTCGGCGACCAGCGTGCATCGTACTGCTTAGTTACAAGCCAGTTACGATCGGCGGTAATCACCTGATTCTGTTTCGTAATATAAGGCATTACCGTCCGGAGAAACGCTTTTTTCCTTGGTGTCCCGGAAGGGTATTTTCGCAAATCAGGAAGTGAACTGCTCTTTACACTATTGCGAGAATACTCTTGTTTACTGCTTACCTTGCTTACTTTAACCGTACTTTTCTTCTTAACTTCTGAGGCTTTATGACTCGTTGTTGCTGTGTGTGTTGTTGCCAGCACACTACCTGAAAATAAACAGGTAAGTAACATGAGTATCGCAGCCCCATATCGTCGCATGGGAGTCGATATCATTAGGTCTCCTGGTCGGATGCAATCATTCCAACGCCTTGTTTTTCACAAAAAATCGATAGTTGAATCGCGAATAGTATCAAAAATACCCAGATGACGCACCCACAGAAATAGTCCAATTCCTAAAAGCTGTCATCTAAAATCGGTTTCCGCACCATCACAAAGAGGTGAAAATGCGAGTGTCATCTCATTTTTTGTCCATTTTTTGAGCGCGATCACTCACCCTTATCCATCCTCCCTGGAAAAGCACAGACGGGATGAGTTCATTAGATAAGCAGACGCGCAAACTGAACAAAACACCGCACACAGGACTCCGGAATGAAACTCGCTGCGCTTGCGTCGCTGCTGTTGCCTGGGATGGCCTTCGCCGCCTGGACCACCGCAGATTTCCCCGCCTTTACCGAAGAAGGCACCGGCAGATTTATCAGTCAAAACGAGGTAGCAAAGGGTACGCGCCCTCTGCGAATTAATTTTGACCAACAGTGCTGGCAGCCCGCTGGCATCATCAAACTCAACCAGATGCTTTCCATGGAGCCCTGCCGTGACCCGGCTGCGCAGTGGCGCATATTCCGCGATGGTCGCTATACCCTGGAAGTCGATACCCGCTCGGGTACGCCAACCCTGATGGTTTCCCTGGAGGAGAAACAGACTGCCGCCGCCACTGCGCCGCAGCTGAAGCAGTGTCCGAAATGGGATGGCAAACCGTTGACCATCGACGTCAGCAAATCCTTCGCCGAAGGCAGTAAAGTTCGCGACTTCTACAGCGGCAATATCGCCACCGTCAGCAGCGGCAAAATCACCCTACAGCCGGCGTTTAACAGCAATGGTCTGCTGTTGCTTGAACGTGCGGAGACTCAAGCTGCCGCACCATTTAACTGGCACAACGCCACCGTCTATTTCGTCCTCACCGACCGCTTTGTCAACGGCAATCCGGCCAACGACAATAGCTATGGCCGCCACAAAGACGGTATGCAAGAAATCGGTACCTTCCACGGCGGCGACCTGCAAGGCTTGACCAGTAAACTTGATTATCTCCAGCAGCTCGGCGTCAACGCGCTGTGGATCAGCTCACCGCTGGAGCAAATCCACGGCTGGGTTGGCGGCGGCACTAAGGGCGATTTCCCGCATTACGCCTATCACGGTTATTACACCCAGGACTGGACGAAGCTCGATGCCAATATGGGGACAGAAGACGATCTGCGCCGCCTGGTTGATGAGGCCCACAAGCGTGGGATCCGCATCCTGTTCGACGTGGTGATGAACCATACTGGCTATGCCACTCTGGCCGATATGCAGGAGTTCCAGTTTGGCTCGCTGTACATCCAGGGTGACGAACTGAAAAAAACTTTAGGCGAGCGCTGGACCGACTGGAAACCTCGAGCAGGCCAGAGCTGGCACAGCTTTAACGACTACATCAACTTCAGCGATAAAGCCGGATGGGAGAAATGGTGGGGTAAAAAATGGATCCGCACCGATATCGGCGACTACGACAACCCCGGGTTTGACGATCTCACCATGTCGCTGGCTTTCCTGCCGGACCTGAAAACCGAATCCACGGAGCCTTCCGGCCTGCCAAACTTCTATCGCCATAAACCAGATACCGCAGCCAAAGAGATCCCTGGCTACACGCCACGCGATTATCTGACCCACTGGCTGAGCCAATGGGTGCGTGATTACGGTATTGATGGTTTCCGCGTCGATACCGCCAAACACGTTGAACAAGCCGCCTGGCAGCAGTTAAAAACTCAGGCCACGCAAGCGCTGGCAGAATGGAAAAAGGCCAACCCGGAAAAAGCGCTGGATAACGCGCCATTCTGGATGACCGGCGAGGCGTGGGGCCACGGCGTAATGCAGAGCGATTACTATCGCCACGGTTTTGACGCGATGCTGAACTTCGATTATCAGGATCAGGCGTCGAAAGCGGCAAGCTGTATGTCCACTATGGATCTGACCTGGCAACAAATGGCAGAGAAACTTCAAGGCTTCAACGTTTTAAGCTATCTCTCCTCGCACGATACCAGTCTGTTCCGTGAAGGCGGCAGTACGGCGGCAGAGCTGCTGCTGCTCGCGCCAGGAGCCGTGCAAATATTCTACGGTGATGAATCCTCACGGCCGTTTGGTCCAACCGGGTCAGACCCATTGCAAGGCACGCGTTCGGATATGAACTGGCAGGATGTCAGCGGTAAAGCCGCACGCAGCGTCACCCACTGGGAGAAACTGGGCCAGTTCCGCGCCCGCCATCCGGCGATTGGCATGGGCAAACAAACCACGCTATCGATGCCAAAAGGCTACGCTTTTATCCGCGAGAGCGGCGACGACAAGGTGATGGTGGTGTGGGCGGGCCAGCAGTAATCACATAACAGCACGCTCCCCTGATTATCAGGGGAGCGTTTTCAGGATAAATATCCAAAAAAGACTTCTCTGGCAGCACAAAACAGAAATATCCTTCCAGTCCCTCGATTTGCACCCTGTCTGCGCTGGCGTTATGGTTACCCACTTTCCTGGGATACCGACAGATTAATCGCGATGACATTTTCACTTTTTGGCGACAAATTTACCCGTCATTCGGGCATCACCCGCTTGATGGAAGACCTTAATGACGGCCTGCGCACGCCGGGCGCCATCATGCTGGGCGGCGGTAATCCCGCACAGATTCCGGAAATGAATGATTACTTCCATAGCCTGCTAGCCGACATGCTGAATAGCGGCAAAGCCCTTGATGCGCTTTGTAATTATGACGGCCCGCAGGGTAAAAGCGAGCTGCTGGTCCTGCTGGCGAAAATGCTACGTGATGAACTGGGCTGGGAGATCGAGCCACAGAATATTGCACTGACAAATGGCAGTCAGAGCGCGTTTTTCTACTTGTTTAACCTCTTCGCAGGCCGTCGTGCGGATGGAACTACCCGTAAGGTGCTGTTTCCGTTGACGCCTGAGTACATCGGCTATGCCGATTCCGGCCTCGAAGAAGATCTGTTTGTCGCCACACGTCCAAACATTGAGTTGCTACCGGAAGGCCAGTTTAAGTATCACGTGGATTTCGAGCATTTGCAGGTAACGGAAGAGACGGGGATGATCTGCGTTTCTCGCCCCACCAACCCGACCGGCAACGTTATTACCGACGACGAGCTAATCAAGCTGGATGCGCTGGCCAATCAGCATGGCATCCCTCTGGTTATTGATAATGCCTACGGCGTTCCGTTCCCGGGGATTATTTTCAGTGACGCCAGACCGCTGTGGAATCCGAATATCGTCCTGTGCATGAGCCTCTCCAAGCTCGGCCTGCCGGGCAGCCGCTGCGGGATTATCATCGCCAACGAGAAAATCATCACCGCCATCAGCAATATGAACGGCATTATCAGCCTCGCCCCAGGCGGGATGGGGCCAGCCATGATGTGTGAGATGATTAAACGCAACGACCTGCTGCGCCTGTCGGAAACCGTGATTAAACCGTTCTATTTCCAGCGCGTACAGGAAACTATCGCCATTATTCGCCGCTACCTGCCGGAAGAGCGCTGCCTGATCCACAAGCCGGAAGGGGCGATTTTCCTCTGGCTGTGGTTTAAGGATCTGCCGATTTCCACCGAGCTGCTGTACCAGCGCCTGAAAAAGCGCGGCGTTCTGATGGTGCCGGGCGATTACTTCTTCCCTGGGCTGGATAAACCCTGGCCACACACGCATCAATGCATGCGCATGAATTACGTTCCGGACCCGGAGAAAATTGAAGCCGGCGTGAAGATTCTTGCCGAAGAAGTTGAACGCGCCTGGGGTGAGCAGGACGCGTAATGACGCGTCAGGCGACCCGACATTGAGGGATATTCCCCGGGGGCGGCGCTTGATGCGCCTTGCCCGGGCTACGAGTCCGGGCGGGACCGTGCGGTTTGTGGTTCGGTAGCCCGGGCAGGTGCGCCAGCACCGCCTCCGGGGAACACGCTACATCGCCAACGCCGTCCGTCGACGGCGCTCGGCGCTTATTCTTTCCAGTTCCACCGGCTCCATGCAATGCAGCGCCTGAGTCGGGCACGCCGCCACGCAGGCAGGCCCCTCTTCGCGATGGCTGCACAAATCGCACTTCAACGCCTGTACGCTATCATCCACCAGCATCACGGTCATTGCGCCGTAGGGACACGCTATCATGCAGCTTTTGCATCCGATGCAGCGCCGCTGATCCACACGCCAGACTGAGTTTTCACGGCGGATAGCGCCTTCAGGACAAACATTCGCGCAGGGTGCATCCTCGCACTGGCGGCACAGCGTTGCCGTCGAGATATCGTCATTTTTCACCACGCGGATCCGCGGCGCAAAGCGCGTGGCGGAGACGCCAGAACAGTCCTGGTCCTGCTGATGGGACACCACGCAGGCGACTTCACAGGTACGGCAGCCAATGCATTTTTGCGCATCTGCGATAATAAACCGGTTCATCCTTGCTCCATTGGGGATAAAAATGCAGGTTGCCAGAAAAAGCCGGTCTCGCGCCTTGATCCTGAATGGAGTCAGCGGCTTTTTTATCAAATATCCGCAACGATCTGGGCATTTGCCTTAGTTTTCGCGCACGGTAAACCCCAACTCACGGGAAATAGCCTCTGCCGTATCGCGCAGCGGTTTGAGTAAATTTTTTTCCCCCACCTGCTTAAGGCGCGATGTCGATAGAGAAATGGAGATAGCGTAAGGCACCCGTCGATGAATATCGAAAACCGGCACCGCCAGGCAGGAAACGCCTAACTCATTCTCTTCCCTGTCCATTGCCATATTACGCTCGCGGATCTGCGCCAGTTCATCATGCATCGCAGGCAAGCCGGTAATGGTATTGCGGGTCAACGGCTGAATAATGTCCTGATGAGTATTCCAATAGCTCTCAACATAATCAGGATGACCAAATGCCATGTAGATCTTGCCCATCGCCGAGCAGTACAACGGCATGTGCTGACCAATGTAGGCGCGAGTGCGCAGCATACCGGTCGTCGGTTCCAGCTTATAAATCAAAATCGCATGGTCATCTTCACGGCTGGAAAAGTTCACCGTCTCACCGGTCGCCAGGTTGAGCGACTCAAGGTGTGGTGCCGCGACGTGGATGATATTGAGCGATGACAAGGCCTTCTGACCGACAGCAATAAACTTCGTTGTCAGGCGATAGCTCCCAGCAGCCGGGGCCGGCGTCACGTATCCGCAAGATTGCAGCCCCTGCAATAAACGATGGACAGTACTTTTGTTCAACCCTGCCAACTCCGACAGGTGCGCCAGCGGGCAACCATTCGGGTAATTACTGAGGATCTCAATCAGCATCAACCCGCGGAACAGACTCTGACTTCCCGCAGGCCTCTCTTTATCTTGCGTCATTTCGCACTCTTTTGTGACCATCGCTTCCGCTCCACTTTTTCGTCGCGCTCTGATGGTAACGCAAAGTGTGTTTCAGTTCACGATCTCGACAGATAATTTATAATCATTTGATTTTATAATATTTTTTAAATCAATGGACAGATTGCTTTGTGAAAAACCTATCGTTATATTTGAAATCAGATTTCGTATATTGAAATTTAAAGTTCAATAAGTACTCCAAGAACGTGCCGGGAGCTCATTATGATGATGGAAAAAACGGCCATACCGCCCCTGTTATCTATGCGCCATATCGTCAAACGCTTTGGCGGTAATGTCGCCGTTAATGATGTCAGCCTGGACATCTACCCAGGCCAGGTCGTTGCCTTGTTAGGTGAAAACGGTGCGGGGAAATCAACGTTTATCAAAATTCTGGCCGGAGTCTACTCACGCGACAGCGGCGAAATTAAATTTAACGGCGCGCCTATCGACTCTGCCGCCGCAATTAAAAAAGGCAATCAACAGCCGATCGCCTTTATTCACCAGGATTTAGGGCTGGTTGAGTGGATGACCGTCGCCGAAAACATGGCCATGGTGATGGGCTTTCCGCGCCGCTTTGGCTTGATCGACTGGCAAAAAACGCGTGAGCAGGCCAAAGCGGCGCTGGAAGGGATCGGTATCGATCTTGATCCTGACGATCGCGTATTCGACCTATCACGCACGGAGAAATCGCTGCTGGCAATTGCACGTGCGGTTGCCGTTGAAGCCTCCGTCTTAGTCCTCGATGAACCCACTGCATCACTGCCTGCCGATGATGTTCGTCACCTTTTTCGCGTCATGAACGTACTGCGGGAAAAGCAGGTCGGTATGATTTACATCACCCACCGTCTGGATGAAGTCATGGAGATGGCCGATAGCGTCTGTGCCATGCGCGATGGTTGCTATGCCGGCGGTGGAGACATTGCCCATTACACATTGCGCAGCCTGGTGGAACTGATTGTTGGCGAAGCATTACGTGATAAGCAGCGTTTACCTCTGCCTGACAGCACGGCCCCGACGCTGTTGAAACTGGAAAACGTCTGCGTCGGCGATACCGGCCCGGTGTCCTTTTCCCTGCGCGCAGGTGAAATGGTCGCTTTAGCGGGATTACGCGGCGCAGGCCAGGAAGAAATCGGTCGCTTACTCTTTGCCTGCCGCACTGCAAGCCAGGGCACAATTGAACTCTGCAATACGCCATACCACGCATCAACGCCAGGAGAAGCGATGTCGGCAGGCGTCTCCTTCGTGGCGGGCGATCGTCTTGGCGAAAGCCTGGTCCCCGGCATGATGGTGCGCGAAAACTTGTTTCTTAATCCCTGCAAACACGGGCATTCATCCTGGTCTCGCTATAACGAACAACGAGAAGCGCCGCTAAGTTGGGAAAAAATAGCTCAGTTCGATGTGCGCCCGGCACAAATCAATATTGAGATTAGCGCCCTGTCAGGCGGGAATCAGCAGAAGGTCGTTATGGCACGCTGGCTGTCATTAAATGCGCCGCTACTGATTCTGGAAGATCCCTCAGCCGGGGTTGACGTTGGTGCTCGCGCTGAAATCTACGATTTACTTAATGCAGCCTTAGAAAAAGGCGTCGCTATCCTGGTTATCTCTAACGACCTGGAAGAAGTGGCCCATATCTGTAACCGCGCGCTGGTATTTAATCGCGGCAAAATTGTCGGTGAACTCATTAATCAGGATGTCACCTTCGCAAAATTACTGGAGCTTGCCTCCGGCAGCGGCACAGCACATTAACCAGGGTGTGAATCATGGCTAAAACATCAATGAAATCAACGGCGCTTGAATCTCGCGTCTCATTACAAGAGCACGGCTTTTTACCGTGGCTGGGTCAGTTCTCAACCCGTTACGGACTACCGGTGATTTGTATTTTACTGATTGCCCTGTTTTCTCTGACAACGCCCTCCTTCGCGTCGTTATTAACGCTTCAGGCTATTCTCGACAGTAAATCCAAAATAGCCCTGCTCGCGCTGGCCGCCACAATCCCCATGATTGTGGGCAAAATAGACCTGAATGTCGGCTTCGGAATCGTGCTCTGGCATATCCTCGCGATCACGCTGCAAGTGGAATACGGTTTTTCCTGGCCGATGGCGGTGCTCATCGTGCTGGTCCTTTCCGCACTCTATGGCTTACTGAACGGCATTCTGGTTGCGCTGGCGGATATCGACAGTTTTGTCGCAACGCTCGGATCCGGGACGGTGCTTTACGCCATTGCGCTTTGGCACTCCGGCGGACGGCAAATCGTCGGTGATCTTCCGGATGCGTTTATTGCCCTTCATCACACAGATGTGTTTGGTATCCCCATTGTCGCGTTTTATGTGCTATTCGCTGCCATTGTGTTGTGGATAGTCACGGAACACACCCCGATCGGGCGATGCATGTACGCCGTAGGCGGTAACCCTGTCGCAGCAGCGCTCAATGGAATTGCCGTTAACCGCTACACCATCGGGGCATTCATCGCCTCCAGCACGCTCACCGGGTTCACCGGCGTGATCATCGCTGCCGAACAGGGTGTTGGACAGGCCAGCGTCGGAATGGACTATCTGCTTCCTGCTCTGGTCGGCGCCTTCCTTGGCAGCACCACGATTCGTCCTGGACGCGTTAACGTCTGGGGAACGGTGGTGGGGATTGCCGTGCTGGCGATCGGTATTGCCGGTATTCAGCAATTTGGCGGCGCATTCTGGGTCGAGCCGCTGTTTAACGGCGCAACGCTACTCTTCTCCATCACCCTGGCAGGTTATGCGCAGCGCCGCCGTGCTCAGAGCAAAAAATTAATCCAGCGACCACAACCGGACCCTGAGTCCACAGTTGGCGAAAAAATCACACACTGAAGGAACTGAAAATGAACAAAAAAATAGTTTCTTATCTCCTGGCTACGGGTCTGTTAATCACCTCCGGCGCAACGCTTGCTGAAGACGCCTTCGTTGAGCAGGCCAAAGCCGCTATTGCCAAAGCAACCTCTCCGGTCACTGAGTGGGACGGGCCGACGCAGGGGCCGAAATTGCAGGCAAATAAAAAGATCATTTTTATTGCTTCGGACATGAAAAATGGCGGCGTACTTGGTGTGAAAGAGGGCTTAGCCGAAGCCGCCAGTGCCGCAGGCTGGTCGCTGGATGTTCTGGATGGTGCGGGCTCAGTTAAAGACCAGTTGGCGGCATTAAATCAGGCCATTGCCCGTAAACCTGATGGCATCGTCATCGGCGGATGGAACCCTAACGTAGCAAAAATTCCGCTGAAGAAAGCCGTAAGAGAAGGCATTATTCTTACCGCCTGGCACGCCGTACCTGCCCCCGGTCCGGTGCCTTCGTACAACATTTTTTATAATGTCACTTCTGATTCTAACGAAGTGTCGCGCATGGCTGCTTTGTATGCCGTTGCGCAATCAAACGGCACGGCAAAAGTGCTGATCTTCACGGATTCTCTCTACCAAATCGCGCTGGATAAGGCGAATGCCATGAAAGAGGTCATCAACCAGTGCCAGGGCTGTAAAGTCGTGGAGTTTATTGATACGCCGCTTGCCGATACGTCAAATCGTATGCCCGGTATGACCTATAGCCTGATACAAAAATATGGCGATGATTTTCAGTATTCACTGGCAATAAACGACCTCTATTTTGACTTTATGGTCCCGGCACTGCAAAGCACCAACAAAGGCAGCAAGGGCACGCCACCGTTCAACATCTCTGCCGGGGATGGCTCAGTTACCGCTTACCAGCGCGTGCGGGATGACAGAAGCCAGATTGCTACCGTACCCGAGCCATTAAAACTGCATGGTTGGCAATTACTGGATGAGTTCAACCGTGCATTTGCCGGGGAAAAGCCCTCAGGCTATATCACCCCAGCGCATCTGGTCACCAAAGAGAATATAAATGCCGACGGTGGCCAGAAAAACGAATTTGACCCGGGCAATGATTACCGCACGCATTACAAAGCAATATGGGGCGTGAAATAAATGACGGCGTATACCTTCCACACCCCAGATAGCGTGGAGCGCCTCTGCTCTCCCGCCATCTGGGCTGAAGGACCGGTCTGGCTTCCAACGCAGCAGCGTCTGATTTTCAGCGATGTTAAAGGCAACCGGATGTTCAGTTGGGATGACCGACATGGCGTCAGTCTGTTTCGCGCCGAGTCCCATTTTGCCAATGGGAACGCGCTTGATGGGCAAGGAAGAATCATTACCTGTGAGCATGGTCGCCGCGGTATCAGCCGTACTGACGCCGACGGCACCTGCTCGATGCTGGTCGATAAAATCGAAGGGCGTCGGTTTAATTCCCCCAACGATGTCGCTATCCGTCAGGATGGCTCGATTTGGTTCACCGATCCCCCCTACGGCATTACCAGCAACGAAGAGGGGTATCGCGCTGAGAGTCAGGTCATTGGCTGTTATGTGTACCGATTTGATCCGGACTGCGGGCAGGTTGCCATCGCCATTTGCGACACACAGCGACCAAACGGGATAGCCTTTTCGCCTGATGACCGCTGGCTTTATATCGCTGATATGTCGGTGATTGATTTCCCGCAGCAGGGTCGCCGCGAGATACGAGCTTATAGGCTGACGGGTGATAACGCCCTGTTTTCACACGTTGTCGCCCAGATTGCCCCCGGTATTCCGGACGGTTTTTGTGTCGACCGGGCGGGCAATATCTACTGCAGTTGTGAAAATGGCGTTCTTATCCTTTCAGCACAAGGATCTCTGCTGGAAAAAATCGCCATTCCAGAGCGCGTATCAAACTGCACTTTTGGTGGAAAGGACAATAGTGAGCTGTACATTACGGCGACCACATCGCTCTATCGCGTAGCGATCAACGCAGCTAAAGCACGGTAATAAATCAGCAAAATGCATGCCGACAGCGCTTCTGTCAGCTTTTTTTTGCCCCTGAATAATATTTTTGGAACCAGATTTCACTATGTGAAACAAACAAAACCCAACGGAGACGACGTATGTTACTTAGCTTTGCAGACCTGAAGAATGAGTTTGCCCGCGTCCTGACGGCCCGGGGCGTAGCAGCCGAAACCGCTGACGCCTGCGCGGAGATGTTCGCACGCACCACCGAGTCAGGCGTCTATTCCCATGGCGTAAACCGCTTCCCGCGCTTTATTCAGCAACTGGAAAACGGCGATATTATTCCTGACGCGCAGCCAGAACGCATCACCACGCTGGGCGCGATAGAACAGTGGGATGCCCAGCGTTCGATCGGTAACCTCACCGCCCAAAAGATGATGGACAGAGCCATCGAACTGGCCTCCAGCCACGGTATTGGGCTGGTCGCGGTACGCAATGCCAACCACTGGATGCGCGGCGGCAGCTATGGCTGGCAGGCGGCAGAAAAAGGCTACATTGGCATTTGCTGGACCAACTCCATTGCGGTGATGCCACCGTGGGGAGCGAAAGAGTGTCGCATCGGTACCAACCCGCTGATCGTTGCCATCCCGTCAACGCCAATCACCATGGTTGATATGTCGATGTCGATGTTCTCCTACGGCATGCTGGAAGTTAACCGTCTCGCTGGTCGTAAACTTCCGGTTGACGGGGGCTTTGATGACGATGGCAACTTAACCAAAGAACCTGGCGTAATTGAAAAAAACAGGCGCATTCTGCCAATGGGATACTGGAAAGGCTCCGGTATGTCCATCGTGCTGGACATGATAGCGACGCTGCTCTCCGATGGCGCATCGGTTGCTGAGGTTACCGAAGATAACAGCGATGAATACGGCATCTCGCAGATTTTCATCGCTATCGAAGTTGATAAGTTAATTGACGGCGCGACCCGCGACGCCAAGCTACAACGCATCATGGACTTTATCACCACTGCCGAACGCGCAGATGAAAACGTCGCAGTCCGCCTCCCAGGCCATGAGTTCACTCGCTTGTTAGAGGAGAATCGCCGCAACGGTATCACCGTTGATGACAGCGTATGGGCGAAGATCAAATCATTGTAGAGGGAAACATTATGATTTTTGGTCATATTTCACAACCGAATCCCTGCCGACTTCCGGCAGCGATTGAAAAAGCACTCGACTTCCTGCGTACCACCGACTTTCAAACGCTGGAACCTGGAGTGGTTGAAATTGAAGGAAGGACTATTTACGCGCAAATACTCGATCTCACCACCCGGCCCTATACGGAAATATTGCCTGAAGTACATCGCCGATATCTGGATGTTCAATTTATGGCGTGGGGTGAGGAAAAGATCGGGCTGGCTATCGATACCGGGAATAACGAAATTAGCGAGTCGCTGCTGGAACAACGCGACATTATTTACTACCACGACAGTGAACATGAATCATTTTTTGAAATGATACCGGGCAGCTATGCCATCTTTTTTCCACAAGATGTGCATCGCCCAGGGTGTAATAAAAAAGAAGCAACGGAAATAAGGAAAGTTGTGGTCAAAATAGCGCTAACTGCGCTGAGTTAATACAACTTCTATTCAGGAGCGGTAAATGAAAATGAATCATACCGGTTTTATAATCGGTGCGTACCCCTGTGCGCCCTCATTTCACCAACAAAATGAAAAGCTGGAGATGGAATTCTGGCGACAGCTTGCTGACACGCCGCATATCCGCGGCCTGGAACAGCCGTGCCTGGAAAATCTTCACCCCTACGGTGATGAGTGGTTATTACGCCACACCCCGGCTGAATGGCAAATTGTGGTGACTGCGATTATGGAAACCATGCGCCGTCGCGGCGAAAACGGCAGTTTTGGCCTTGCCTCCAGCGATGAAACCCAGCGTAAAACCTGTGTCGATTACTATCGCCACCTGTATCAGAAGATTAATAAGCTCAATGCCAACAGCGCCGGGAAGGTCATCGCCCTTGAACTGCATGCCGCACCGCTGGCAGGTAATCCGAACGTGGCTCAGGCCACCGATGCCTTTGCCCGTTCACTGAAAGAGATTGCCGGTTGGGACTGGTCCTGCGATCTGGTGCTGGAACATTGCGATGCCATGACCGGCACCACTCCCCGTAAGGGATTCCTGCCATTAGAAAACGTGCTGGAAGTCATCGCTGACTATGACATCGGCGTCTGTATTAACTGGGCGCGTTCAGCGATTGAAGGCCGGAATACATCGCTGCCGCGACAGCATGCATTAAGCGCCCAACGCGCAGGTAAATTGCGTGGCCTGATGTTCTCCGGTACCACGCAAACGGGGGATTACGGTGAATGGCAAGATCTTCATGCTCCCTTTGCCCCTTTCTGCCCGGAAAGCATCATGACGCTCGACCATGTTAAAGAATTATTGAATATAGCGCCGCCATCCGCATTACATTTTTCCGGTATTAAGCTGTTGGAAATAGATGCTAATGCTGATATCCAGCATCGTATAGAGATATTACGCGATGGTATTTCTTTAATGGAAAAAGCATATCAAGAGAGCTCTTAACTTTGCCATCTAAAAACTTTAATGCACATTTTCATTAACAGAAATATAGTCTGAAGGAACGCTAATGAAGAGAATACTCGAAGCCATTCTCGCACTCATAATTGCAGTGCTATCATGCATTGTTTTTATTAATATAATTTTACGCTATGGCTTTCACACCAGCATATTATCAGTAGATGAATTATCTCGTTTTCTGTTCGTCTGGCTGACCTTTATTGGTGCGATAGTGGCCTTTATGGATGGCAGCCATGTGCAGGTTTCCTTTCTGGTCGAAAAGCTCTCGCCGAATAATCAGCGGCGCATGGCGATATTAACCCACTCGCTCGTCTTACTCCTCTGCCTTGCGCTTGCTGTGGGGACCACGAAAAAAACGCTTCAGGACTGGAGCGACCTCTCCCCAATTCTGAGTTTACCGGTTGGTTTGATGTATGCCGCAACCCTTCCCACCAGCCTGGTTATCGCGCTGCTTGAAATTCGGCATTTATATCGCCTGATAACGCGCGCCTCCCCAACCCAGCAGCCGCCGCAAGGAGTCTGATAATGACCGTAGTGATATTTCTTGTCAGCTTGTTAGGCTCAATTGCGATTGGTGTGCCGATTGCGTGGTCCCTGCTGCTGTGCGGCGTGGCGCTGATGCTCTGGATGGATATTTTTGACGTACAAATCCTCGCCCAGACGTTGGTCAACGGTGCTGACAGCTTCTCTCTGCTGGCGATTCCCTTTTTTATACTGGCCGGCGAGATAATGAATGCAGGCGGCCTGTCGCAGCGCATTGTCGATCTCCCGATGAAGCTGGTTGGACATAAAGCCGGTGGTCTGGGCTATGTCGGCGTATTAGCCGCGATGATCATGGCGAGCCTTTCCGGCTCTGCGGTAGCGGATACCGCCGCCGTCGCTGCGCTACTGATTCCCATGATGCGCCAGGCCAACTATCCGGTAAACCGCGCCGCGGGGCTTATCGGTTCTGGCGGGATTATCGCCGCGATTATCCCGCCATCCATCCCGTTAATTATCTTCGGCGTTTCCAGCGGCCTGTCTATCAGTAAGCTGTTTATGGCCGGAATAGCGCCGGGCATCATGATGGGCGCGGCGCTAATGCTTACCTGGTGGTGGCAGGCCAGTCGGCTAAACCTTCCCCGTCAGCCAAAAGCCTCCATGCAGGAAGTTTGGCAGTCATTAAAATCGGGGATTTGGGCGCTATTCTTACCCGTGATCATTATTGGCGGTTTCCGTTCAGGTTTATTCACCCCAACAGAAGCCGGTGCTGTCGCAGCCTTCTACGCCCTATTTGTTGCCGTCGTTATCTACCGCGAAATGACCTTCGCTACACTTTATCGTGTTCTGGTTGGTGCCGCTAAAACCACTTCTGTTGTTATGTTTTTAGTTGCCGCCGCCGCCGTTTCCGCATGGCTTATTACCATCGCAGAACTTCCAATGATGGTCTCTGATTTGCTACAGCCGTTAGTGGATTCTCCGCGACTGTTATTTATCGTCATTATGCTGGCTATTATGATGATAAGTACCGTAATGGACCTGACCCCAACCGTTTTAATTCTTACGCCGGTATTAATGCCGCTAGTCAGAGAAGCCGGAATAGACCCTATCTATTTTGGCATCATGTTTATTATCAACTGTTCTATTTCTCTTATTACTCCTCCCGTCGGTAACGTCCTCAACGTTATCTGCGGCGTTGCAAAACTCAAATTTGATGATGCTGTAAAAGGCGTTGCGCCTTACGTCATGGTTTTGTTCATGCTTCTGGGTCTATTTATTTTTATTCCAGAGTTGATTACCACCCCTCTCAAATGGATGAGCTAAAAAGGAAAATATAATGAAACTACGTTCTGTTACCTACACATTATTAATGGCTGGTCTGGTTACATTTACTATGTCATCTCAGGCAGCACAATCCTTACGTTTTGGTTATGAAACCTCACAAACAGACTCGCAGCATATTGCGGCGAAAAAATTCAATGAGCTCTTAAAAGAAAAAACCAATGGCGAGTTGGTTTTAAAACTCTTTCCTGACAGTACGCTGGGTAATGCGCAGGCGATGATCAGCGGCGTGCGTGGCGGCATGATCGACATGGAAATGTCCGGCTCAAATAACTTTGCCGGTCTGGCTCCGGTGATGAATCTGCTGGACGTCCCTTTCCTGTTCCGCGATACCGCGCACGCGCACAAAACGCTTGATGGAAAAGTCGGTGATGAGCTGAAAAAAGATCTCGAACCCAAGGGATTAAAAGTGCTGGCCTACTGGGAAAACGGTTGGCGCGATGTCACCAACTCTCGTGCGCCGGTGAAAACGCCGGCTGATTTGAAAGGATTAAAAATCCGGACCAACAACAGCCCAATGAATATTGCCGCATTTAGAATCTTCGGCGCTAATCCCATTCCTATGCCATTTGCCGAAGTCTATACCGGCCTCGAAACCCGTACGATTGATGCCCAGGAACACCCTATCAACGTCGTGTGGTCAGCAAAATTCTATGAGGTACAGAAATACCTCTCCCTCACCCATCACGCATATTCACCTCTGCTGGTCGTGATCAATAAATCTAAATTCGACTCCCTGAGCCCGAATATCCAGCAAGCGCTGCTGAGTTCTGCCAAAGAAGCGGGTGACTACCAGCGAAAACTGGTCGCCGAAGATCAGCAAAAAATTATCGATGGCATGAAAGAAGCTGGCGTTGAAGTCCTGACCGACATCGACCGTAAAGCCTTTAGTGACGCACTCGGTACGCAGGTACGCGATATGTTCCTGAAAGACAACCCGCAGGGCGCCGACCTTCTGAAAGCCGTGGATGAGGTGCAATAAGTCATGAGCAATTACTGGCTGGGGTTAGATTGTGGTGGGAGTTGGCTAAAAGCCGGATTGTACGATGGCGCAGGCCGGGAAGTAGCTGTGCAACGCCTGCCGCTGCACGCTTTAAGCCCGCAGCCAGGCTGGGTTGAACGCGATATGACCGAGTTGTGGCAGCAGTGCGCTTCGGTCATCAGCAAACTGCTGGCGCACACGGGGGTGAATGGTTCACAAATCCGTGGTCTGGGTATTTCAGCTCAGGGGAAGGGCCTGTTTCTGTTAGATAAAAGCGATCGGCCATTAGGTAAAGCGATGCTCTCTTCCGATCGTCGCGCCATGGAAATCGTCCAGCGCTGGCAAAAAGAGGAGATTCCCCAAAAACTCTACCCGCTGACTCGGCAAACCCTCTGGACCGGGCATCCGGTCTCCCTTTTACGCTGGGTAAAAGAGAATGAGCCGCAGCGCTACGCGCAGATAGGCTGCGTGATGATGACGCATGACTATCTGCGCTGGTGCTTAACCGGCATGAAGGGCTGCGAAGAGAGCAATATCTCCGAGTCCAATCTCTACAACATGGCGACGGGTCAGTACGACCCTCGCCTGACCGAATGGCTGGGCATCAGCGAAATCAACGGCGCACTGCCCCCCATCGTCGGCTCAGCAGAAATATGCGGGGAAATCACCGCTCAGGCAGCCGCCATCACTGGTCTGGCGGCGGGCACCCCCGTCGTCGGCGGCCTGTTTGACGTGGTTTCCACCGCACTCTGCGCCGGTATTGAAGATGAATACACCCTCAATGCAGTAATGGGTACCTGGGCCGTCACCAGCGGTATCGCTCACGGTCTGCGCGACCATGAGGCGCATCCTTACGTCTATGGCCGCTACGTCAATGACGGGCAGTACATCGTTCACGAAGCCAGCCCGACCTCTTCCGGCAATCTGGAGTGGTTCACCGCCCAGTGGGGGGAGATCTCTTTCGATGAAATTAATCAGGCCGTTGCCAGCCTGCCGAAAGCCGGTAGCGACCTCTTTTTTCTCCCGTTTCTCTACGGCAGCAACGCCGGGCTGGAGATGACCTGCGGTTTTTACGGCATGCAGGCACTGCACACCCGCGCGCACCTGCTACAGGCGCTCTATGAAGGCGTGGTGTTCAGCCATATGACCCACCTCAACCGCATGCGTGAGCGCTTTACCGAGGTTCACACCCTGCGCGTCACCGGCGGCCCGGCGCACTCCGACGTCTGGATGCAGATGCTGGCGGACGTCAGCGGTTTACGCATTGAGCTGCCGCAGGTGGAGGAGACCGGCTGCTTTGGCGCGGCCCTCGCGTCTCGCGTCGGCACCGGCGTATATCGCAATTTCAGCGATGCCCAACGCGCTCTCCAGCACCCGGTGCGCACGCTGCTACCTGACATGACCGCACACACCCTCTATCAGCGCAAATACCGCCAATACCAAGATTTGATTGAAGCACTACAGGGCTATCACGCCCGTATTAAGGAGCACACATTATGAGCCGACCCCTACTGCAACTGGCGCTCGACCACACCAATCTGGAGGCCGCAAGCCGCGATGTTGCCCTGCTACAGGACCATGTCGATATCGTTGAAGCGGGCACCATCCTTTGTTTAACCGAAGGCCTTAGCGCGGTGAACGCCCTGCGAGCACAGTGCCCGGAAAAAATCATCGTTGCCGACTGGAAGGTGGCCGATGCTGGCGAAACCCTGGCGCAGCAGGCTTTTGGCGCTGGCGCTAACTGGATGACTATCATCTGCGCCGCACCGCTCGCCACGATCGAGAAAGGCCACGCCGTTGCCAAGTCCTGCGGCGGTGAAATTCAAATGGAACTGTTCGGTAACTGGACGCTGGACGACGCCCGAGACTGGTATCGCGTCGGGGTTCGCCAGGCGATTTATCACCGCGGACGCGATGCGCAGGCCAGCGGGCAGCTGTGGGGCGAAGCGGATCTGACGCGTATGAAAGCGTTGTCCGACATCGGCCTTGAACTATCGATTACCGGCGGTATTACCCCAGCGGATCTGCCGCTGTTCCGCGACATTAACGTCAAGGCGTTTATCGCCGGACGGGCGCTGGCAGGAGCCGCCCATCCGGCACAGGTCGCCGCCGAATTCCACGCCCAAATTGACGCCATCTGGGGAAAAAAGCATGCGTAATCATCCATTAGGTATTTACGAGAAAGCACTGGCGAAAGACCTCAGTTGGCCGGAGCGGCTGGTGCTGGCAAAAAGCTGCGGCTTTGATTTTGTCGAGATGTCGGTGGACGAAACTGATGAACGCTTGTCTCGTCTGGAGTGGACGCCGGCCCAGCGTGCATCGCTGGTGAGCGCGATGCTGGAAAGCGGCGTCGCCATCCCATCCATGTGCCTGTCCGCCCATCGTCGCTTCCCTTTCGGCAGCCGCGATGAAGCGGTTCGCGAGCGGGCGCGTGAAATCATGGCCAAAGCCATTCGCCTGGCGCGCGATCTCGGTATCCGCACCATCCAGCTGGCAGGTTACGACGTCTATTACGAAGAACACGACGAAGGCACCCAGCAACGTTTCGCCGAAGGGCTGGCCTGGGCGGTGGAACAAGCCGCAGCGGCTCAAGTGATGCTGGCGGTGGAGATCATGGATACCGCGTTTATGAACTCCATCAGTAAGTGGAAAAAGTGGGACGAGATGCTTTCGTCACCGTGGTTCACCGTTTATCCAGACGTCGGCAACCTCAGCGCCTGGGGAAACGACGTGACTGCCGAACTGAAGCTGGGCATCGACCGTATCGCCGCAATCCACCTGAAAGACACGCTGCCGGTGACCGGCGATAGCCCCGGACAGTTCCGCGACGTGCCGTTTGGCGAAGGTTGTGTTGATTTTGTCGGCATTTTTAAAACGCTGCATGAACTGAACTATCGCGGTTCATTTTTGATTGAGATGTGGACGGAGAAAGCCAGCGAGCCGGTGCTGGAAATTATCCAGGCGCGACGCTGGATTGAATCACGAATGCAGGAAGGAGGTTTCACATGTTAGAGCAACTGAAAGCCGAGGTGCTGGCGGCAAACCTGGCGCTTCCGGCGCACGGACTGGTCACCTTTACCTGGGGCAACGTCAGCGCGGTCGATGAGACGCGCAAACTGATGGTCATCAAGCCTTCCGGCGTTGAATATGAGGTGATGACCGCCGACGATATGGTGGTAGTAGAGATCGCCAGCGGTAAGGTCGTTGAAGGCAACAAAAAACCGTCGTCCGATACCGCGACCCATCTGGTGCTCTATCGCCGCTATCCACAGATCGGTGGGATCGTGCATACCCATTCCCGCCATGCGACGATCTGGTCGCAGGCCGGGCTCGACCTGCCCGCCTGGGGCACCACCCACGCCGACTATTTCTATGGCGCGATCCCCTGTACCCGACTGATGACCGTTGAGGAAATTAACGGCGAGTACGAGTATCAGACCGGCGAGGTGATTATTAAAACCTTTGAACAGCGCGGTCTCGATCCGGCGCAAATCCCGGCGGTATTAGTTCATTCACACGGCCCGTTCGCCTGGGGTAAAAATGCCGCTGACGCCGTGCACAACGCCGTGGTCCTTGAGGAGTGCGCCTATATGGGTCTGTTCTCACGCCAGCTGGCCCCGCAGTTGCCGGATATGCAGTCTGAACTGCTCGATAAACACTATCTGCGTAAACACGGCGCGAATGCCTATTACGGGCAAAACTAACGCCCGGCAATCCGTGGATGTCTCTGACTGAAATTTCGTGCGCGCTTTCCCGGGGGCGACGCTTAACGCGCCTTGCCCGGGCTACGGGTTCATGGGGTTTTGTAGCCCGGGCAGGTGCGCAGCACCGCCCCCGGGAAGCCACGAACCTCCGCGATCTGGTAGCCCGGATAAGGCGTCAGCCGCAATCCGGGGATATCTATGACTGAAATATCGCGCGGATTTGCCCGGGCGACAAAACCGGGCGCGCCGGGTTGTTGCAGACTTAACTCTCTTTGGTCGGTTTTATTGGCGGCAGGGCGCGATTCACCGGAACCGGAAACCAGGCACGAATCAATAACCCACCGCGCTCGCTGGAGCCCAGCTCCAGCTTGCCATTATGGTTATCGACAATACGCTGAACGATAGCTAACCCCAGGCCCGTTCCGCTGATGGTGCGGGCACTGTCACCACGAACGAACGGCTGGAACAGATGCTCGCGTTGCTCTGGTTTAATGCCCGGACCGTCATCCTCAACCTGAAACCATGCCCGACCACCTTCGCTCCCGCTGCTGACTTTAATCCAGCCGTTACCATAGCGGGCGGCGTTCACGACCATATTGGCCAACGCGCGCTTGATAGACAGCGGATGTATCCGCAGCGGAATTTCACCTGCCTGCAGGTCGGTGGCGATTTCACGCTCGTAGCCGCTTTCGGCCGCAATCACTTCACCCAACACCGAGTTAAGGTCCGCCAGCTCCATCGGCATCTCCTGGCCAGTGCGCAGGTAGTCGATAAACTGCTCGATGATGGCGTTGCACTCTTCAATATCTTTATTAATCGACTCGGCAAGGTAACCGTCCTCTTCGCTCATCATCTCCGTCGCCAGACGGATGCGCGTCAGCGGCGTACGCAGATCATGACTCACCCCGGCCATCAGCAGCGTACGGTCATCCGCTAGCTGTTTGACGCCCGCCGCCATATGGTTAAAGGCTCGGGTTACCGAACGAACTTCCGATGCGCCGTATTCGCGCAACGGTGGAGGAATAATGCCTCGCCCGACCTGAAGCGCTGCGTGCTCCAGGTCGACAAGAGGTCGGTTCTGAATTCGAATAAAGAGCCAGGCGCCGCCAATCGCCAACAGCATAATCGCCAGGGTATAGCGGAACAGCGGCGAGAAGTCGCCCTGATGGATTTCGGTCAGCGGGACGCGCACCCAGATATTGGGCGAGAGCCAGGTTTTCAGCCAGACCACGGGGGAGCTTTTGTTCACCTCAACCCGCACCTCGGTCGGCCCGCCCAGCTGATGCGCCATCTGCTGACTTAAGAATTCGTAATGCTGCGCCCAGCGCAGGCCTGCGTCTTCCGCCGCTTCATTGGAATAAAGCGAAATGCCCAGCTCGCGGTAAATCTCGCGCCGAAACGCCGGCGGCACCACCAGTTGGGTGCCATCTTCCAGTTGCAGCTTATCGGTCATCAGCATACGGACTTCGTAGGCCAGAACCTTATTAAACTGCTGAAGACTCGGCAGGATCGCGAAATTCAGCACCACTAAATAGGTCGTCACCAGACTGACGAACAGCAAGGTGACAATCAGTAGCAGGGTGCGGGCAAATGAGCTTCGCGGCGAAAAGCGCACGCGTTTCATGCCTTAGCGCCGTCCGGTACGAAGACGTAGCCCAGGCCCCAAACGGTCTGGATATAGCGTGGATGTGCTGGATCTTCTTCCACCATGCGGCGCAGGCGGGAGATTTGTACGTCGATGGAACGCTCCATTGCCGAGTACTCACGGCCACGGGCGAGGTTCATCAGCTTATCGCGGGACAGCGGCTCACGCGGGTGGCTAACCAGCGCTTTCAGCACCGCGAATTCACCGCTGGTCAGCGGCATTGGCTCATCTTCACGGAACATCTCGCGAGTGCCGAGGTTCAGTTTGAACTTACCGAAGGCGATAACCGCTTCTTCTTGTGACGGCGCACCCGGCAATTCGTTGGCCTGGCGGCGCAGCACGGCGCGGATACGGGCCAGCAGTTCACGTGGGTTAAACGGTTTTGGAATGTAGTCGTCAGCGCCGATTTCCAGGCCAACGATACGATCAACCTCTTCCCCTTTTGCCGTCACCATAATGATCGGCATCGGGTTGCTTTGGCTACGCAGGCGACGGCAAATGGACAGGCCATCTTCGCCAGGTAGCATGAGATCCAACACCATCAGGTGGAAGGATTCACGGGTCAGCAGGCGATCCATCTGTTCAGCGTTCGCCACGCTACGAACCTGGAAGCCCTGCTCGGTCAGATAACGTTCGAGTAGCGCACGCAGGCGCATGTCGTCATCGACAACCAGAATCTTATAATTCTCTTGCATTGTTTATACTCCCAAAGGTTCACTGCATTTGTCAGTGCGTATTCTCAAAAAAGCCCGGGTCGCTCACCAGCGAAATCTGGTATATATTCCAGGCTAAATTGTTACAAAGCATATTTAACAGCAGCTTAAGTATACATTTAAGCATAAGACACATTATTTATCCTGTCGGTATTATTACGTGCGACGAATTGTGCGCACCATCGCACAAAGATGTGTAACAGGAACCAGGACTCTCGATGAAAACGCCGCTGATCACCCGTGAAGGGTATGAAAAACTTAAAAAAGAGATGGATTATCTGTGGCGCGAAGAGCGCCCGGAAGTCACAAAAAAAGTGACCTGGGCGGCGAGCCTCGGCGACCGCAGCGAGAACGCCGACTACCAGTACAACAAAAAACGCCTGCGCGAAATCGACCGCCGGGTGCGCTATCTGACCAAATGCCTTGAGCATCTGAAAATCGTGGATTACTCCCCGCAGCAGGAAGGCAAGGTGTTCTTCGGCGCGTGGGTGGAGATTGAAAACGATGATGGCGATACCAAGCGCTTTCGCATCGTCGGCTACGATGAAATCTTCGGGCGCAACGACTACATCTCAATTGATTCGCCAATGGCGCGCGCGCTGCTGAAAAAAGAGGTCGGCGACCTGGCTATCGTTAACACACCTGCGGGGGAAGCCGCCTGGTACGTGAATGAGATTGAATACGTCAAATAAGAGCCTATCCCATTAGGGCTATTTTGCTTGCCATTTTGAACCTGGGCAGTGCTCAGAATCCTCACGTACTACGTGTACGCTCCGGTTCTTCCGCGCTGTCCGTGTTCAAACTGTCTTCGCCAATTACGCCTACTGAGATAGGCTCTAAGCCCTGGAACATTCCGAGAGGCTTTGGTCGTGGCTGGCATTTTGCTGTGTCAGTCCGTATAACTATCCCCCTGATTTTTGATCCTAAAGATGAATTAAACCCATGATGAATGATTCGCTCTGCCGCATTATTGCGGGTGAACTTCAGGCCAGGGCTGAACAGGTAGAAGCTGCCGTTCGCCTGCTTGATGAAGGGAACACCGTGCCGTTTATCGCACGCTATCGTAAAGAAGTCACCGGCGGTCTGGATGACACGCAGCTGCGTAATCTGGAAACCCGCCTGGGTTATCTGCGTGAACTCGAAGACCGCCGCCAGACGATCCTCAAGTCCATCGGCGAACAAGGCAAACTGACCGAGGCGCTGGAAAAAGCCATCAACGGTACGTTGAGTAAAACCGAGCTTGAAGACCTCTATCTGCCGTACAAACAAAAACGCCGCACGCGTGGGCAAATCGCCATTGAAGCCGGACTGGAGCCGCTGGCTGAACTGCTGTGGAACGAACCGTCCCACGATCCAGAAACCGAAGCCGTCAAATATATCGACGCCGATAAAGGCGTCGCGGATAGCAAAGCCGCTCTCGATGGTGCGCGCTATATCCTGATAGAGCGTTTCGCTGAAGATGCCGGGCTGCTGGCTAAAGTGCGTGATTATCTGTGGAAGAACGCCCACCTGGTCGCGACCGTGGTAAGTGGGAAAGAAGAGGAAGGGGCGAAATTCCGCGACTACTTCGATCACCACGAACCGATTTCTACCGTGCCGTCACATCGTGCTCTGGCCATGTTCCGCGGCCGCAACGAAGGCGTGCTGCAACTCTCTCTGAATGCCGATCCGCAGTTTGACGAGCCACCGAAAGAGAGCCATGGCGAGCAAATTATTATCAACCATCTCGGCCTGCGCTTGAATAACGCTCCTGCGGATAGCTGGCGTAAAGGCGTGGTGAGCTGGACGTGGCGTATCAAGGTGCTGATGCACCTCGAAACCGAGCTGATGGGCACCGTGCGCGAACGTGCGGAAGACGAAGCGATCAACGTTTTCGCCCGCAACCTGCATGACCTGCTGATGGCGGCCCCGGCCGGGCTACGCGCTACTATGGGTCTCGATCCCGGCCTGCGTACCGGCGTGAAGGTGGCGGTTGTCGACGGCACCGGCAAACTGGTCGCCACCGATACCATTTACCCGCATACCGGGCAGGCCGCCAAAGCGGCGGTGGCGGTAGCTGCGTTGTGTGAAAAACACAATGTTGAACTGGTGGCGATCGGCAACGGTACCGCCTCGCGTGAAACCGAACGCTTCTTCCTCGACGTGCAGCAACAGTTCCCGAAAGTGACCGCGCAGAAGGTGATCGTCAGCGAAGCGGGCGCTTCCGTCTATTCCGCCTCAGAACTGGCGGCGCTGGAGTTCCCGGACCTCGACGTTTCCCTGCGCGGCGCGGTTTCTATCGCCCGCCGTCTTCAGGATCCGCTTGCCGAACTGGTGAAAATCGACCCGAAATCCATCGGGGTTGGCCAGTATCAGCATGATGTCAGCCAGTCGCAGCTGGCGCGTAAGCTGGATGCGGTGGTTGAAGACTGCGTGAACGCCGTTGGCGTGGACCTCAACACGGCATCGGTACCACTGCTCACCCGCGTTGCCGGTCTGACCCGCATGATGGCGCAAAATGTTGTCGCCTGGCGTGATGAAAACGGTCAGTTCCAGAACCGCCAGCAACTGCTTAAAGTCAGCCGTCTGGGGCCAAAAGCGTTTGAACAGTGCGCGGGCTTCCTGCGTATCAACCACGGCGACAACCCGCTGGACGCCTCAACCGTGCACCCGGAAGCGTATCCGGTGGTTGAGCGAATTCTGGCGGCGACGCAGCAGGCGCTGCAAGATCTGATGGGTAACAGCAGCGAATTACGCAACCTACGAGCCGTTGATTTCACCGATGACAAATTCGGTGTGCCGACGGTTTCCGACATCATCAAAGAGCTGGAAAAACCGGGTCGCGACCCGCGTCCTGAGTTTAAAACCGCCCAGTTCGCCGATGGCGTCGAAACGATGAACGACCTGCTGCCGGGGATGATCCTCGAAGGCGCGGTCACCAACGTCACCAACTTCGGCGCGTTTGTTGATATCGGCGTGCATCAGGACGGTCTGGTGCACATCTCTTCGCTGTCGAATAAGTTCGTTGAAGACCCGCACACCGTGGTCAAAGCGGGCGATATCGTGAAGGTCAAAGTGATGGAAGTTGACCTACAGCGTAAGCGTATCGCCCTGACGATGCGCCTGGACGAACAGCCTGGCGAAACCAATGCCCGTCGCGGCGGCGGGAATAACGATCGCCCTCAGGGCAATCGCCCGGCGGCAAAAGCGGCTAAGCCACCACGCGGTCGTGACGCACAGCCTGCGGGCAACAGCGCGATGATGGACGCGCTGGCCGCAGCAATGGGTAAAAAACGCTAGCCCCCCTTTTCGGCCCCTCTTGCTGAGGGGCCGCTTCTCCTCGGCCATTCGCCATATTGCGCAAACAAGCATCAGTATTTTCTTATAACTTCTTAATAAGCGTGAATTGAATTTCTGAGATTAATATTTTCATTTTGTTAACTAACGAAACCTTAATTAAACATTAAGAAATAAGAATAATTATTATCTCAGTGGCGATAACAAAATCGACTTTGCTCAATATCAACAAAAGCTCAATTTTCCGGCTAAACATAGAATCTATCGCATTATATGTATTGATGATAAAAACTATTCTCATTATCATTATTCTCAGTGAGTATTTATTATTCTTCGTTGGCTACGGTCCCAGGCGCTTCACCTCCGGCGCATACGGAAAACTCTCTTTCAGTTAGCGATATACAAGTAGGTCCTATGCAATTCACACCTGATAGTGCGTGGAAAATCACTGGTTTCTCCCGCGATATTAGCCCGGCTTATCGGCAGAAACTTCTGTCCCTCGGGATGCTGCCCGGCTCTTCTTTTAATGTGGTTCGCGTGGCGCCGCTTGGCGATCCTATTCACATTGAAACCCGACGTGTGAGCCTGGTATTACGCAAAAAGGATTTAGCGTTAATTGAGCTGGAAGCAGTTGCACAATAACGCCTGACCGGCACTAAGAGCATGAATATGAAAAAATTAACCATTGGTTTAATTGGTAATCCTAATTCCGGTAAGACGACGCTATTCAACCAACTCACCGGCGCGCGTCAGCGTGTGGGCAACTGGGCCGGAGTCACCGTTGAGCGTAAAGAGGGTGGTTTCAACACCACCGATCATCAAGTCACGCTGGTCGACCTTCCTGGCACCTATTCCCTGACCACTATCTCTTCGCAAACCTCGCTGGATGAGCAAATTGCCTGCCACTACATCCTCAGCGGTGATGCCGACATGCTGATTAACGTGGTTGATGCATCCAATCTGGAACGTAACCTCTACCTGACCCTGCAACTGCTGGAACTAGGCATTCCCTGCGTAGTCGCGTTGAACATGCTTGATATCGCGGAAAAACAAAAAATCCGTATTGATGTCGATGCGCTGGCAGCGCGCCTCGGTTGCCCGGTTATTCCGCTGGTTTCCACCCGTGGACGCGGTATCGAAGCCTTAAAAATGGCTATCGACCGTCATCAGGAAAACCAATCTATTGAGCTGGTGCACTATCCGCAGCCGCTGCTGCGCGAAGCGGACAAGCTGGCGCAAGCGATGGCGCAGAACATCCCGCCACGTCAGCGTAGCTGGCTGGGTTTGCAGATGCTGGAAGGCGATATTTACAGCCGTGCCTATGCTGGTGACGCCGCCCACAAGCTGGACAGTGCGCTGGCGCATCTGAGCGAAGAGCTGGACGACCCGGCGCTGCATATTGCCGATGCGCGTTACCAAAGCATTGCCGCCATTTGTGATGCGGTCAGCAACACGTTGACCTCCGAGCCAAGTCGTTTCACTGCGGCGATGGATAAAATTATCCTCAACCGTTTCCTTGGGCTGCCGGTCTTTCTATTCGTCATGTACCTGATGTTCTTACTGGCGATCAACATCGGTGGTGCACTGCAGCCAATCTTTGATGGCGGTTCTGTGGCTATCTTTATCCACGGCATTCAGTGGATCGGCTATACCCTGCATTTCCCGGACTGGCTAACCATTTTCCTCGCCCAGGGAATCGGCGGCGGTATTAATACCGTGCTGCCGCTGGTGCCGCAAATCGGCATGATGTACCTGTTCCTCTCCTTCCTTGAAGACTCCGGCTACATGGCGCGGGCGGCGTTTGTGATGGACCGCCTGATGCAAGCGCTGGGGCTGCCGGGGAAATCCTTCGTGCCGTTGATTGTTGGTTTTGGCTGTAACGTGCCGTCGGTGATGGGCGCACGTACCCTTGATGCGCCGCGCGAGCGCCTGATGACCATCATGATGGCGCCGTTTATGTCCTGCGGCGCGCGGCTGGCAATCTTTGCTGTTTTTGCCGCCGCCTTTTTCGGCCAGAACGGCGCGCTGGCGGTCTTCTCGCTATACCTGTTAGGTATCGTCATGGCGATCCTCACCGGCCTGATGCTCAAGCACACAATTATGCGCGGCGAAGCTTCGCCGTTCGTGATGGAGCTGCCGGTGTACCACGTCCCGCATATTAAGAGTCTGATTATCCAGACCTGGCAGCGTCTGAAAGGTTTCGTGCTGCGTGCCGGTAAAGTGATCGTCATCGTCAGTATCTTCCTCAGCGCGCTGAACAGCTTCTCGCTGAGCGGGAAGATCGTCGATAACATCAACGATTCGGCGCTGGCATCAGTCAGCCGCGTGATTACCCCGGTGTTTAAACCGATTGGCGTGCATGAGGATAACTGGCAGGCGACCGTCGGCCTGTTTACCGGCGCGATGGCGAAAGAGGTGGTGGTTGGTACGTTGAACACGCTCTACACCGCTGAAGATATCCAGAATGAAGCGTTTAATCCGCAGGAGTTCCACCTTGGCGACGAACTGCTGGCCGCGGTGGATGAGACCTGGCAAAGCCTGAAAGATACCTTCAGCCTGAGCGTACTGGCGAACCCCATTGAAGCCAGCAAAGGCGATGGCGAAATGGAAACCGGCGCGATGGGCGTAATGGGCAGCAAATTCGGCAGCGCCGCAGCGGCGTACAGCTACCTGATTTTCGTTCTGCTCTATATTCCCTGCATTTCGGTGATGGGGGCGATTGCCCGCGAGTCGAGCCGCGGTTGGATGTCCTTCTCTATCCTGTGGGGCCTGAATATCGCCTATTCACTCTCTACGCTGTATTACCAGACCGTCAGCTTCAGCCAGCATCCGCGCTATAGCCTGGTGTGCATTCTGGCGGTGGTGTTGTTCAATATTCTGGTCTTTGGTCTGCTGCGCAGGGCGCGTAGCCGGGTGGACGTCTCGCTGCTGGCAACGCGCAAAACGCCGTCGTCCTGTTGCCAGAGTCCGGCTGGCGATTGCCACTAAGGAGCGATGATGGCGTCGTTAATTGAGGTTCGCGATATGCTGGCCCTGCAAGGGCGGATGGAGGCCGCGCAGTTGAGCGCCCGCCTGCGTACGCCTCAGCCGATGATCGACGCCATGCTGGGCCGCCTGGAGGCGATGGGTAAAGCAGTAAAAGTGACCGAAGATGCTGATGGCTGTCTTTCCGGAAGCTGCAAAAGCTGTCCGGAAGGCAAGGCCTGCCTGCGGGAGTGGTGGTCGCTGCGCTAAAGAGGGTCTGTTTGTACAGATGCTTTCCCCGGAGGCGATGCTGCGCATCTGTCCGGGCTTGTATGATGACTCCGTCAGAAAG